>NZ_DASSWP010000200.1:0-3024 GCF_035704785.1 Gracilimonas sp.
ACCGTTAAAATAGAATTAGTACCCCCCATTCCATTTGACACGGTATTAGGGTTATCAGGGTCGGGCATCTCCTGACCATCGACTACAAACACATATTGGTATACACCTTTGTTGATGAGC
The DNA here is from genome assembly GCF_035704785.1 of Gracilimonas sp. Taxonomy (GTDB): domain Bacteria; phylum Bacteroidota; class Rhodothermia; order Balneolales; family Balneolaceae; genus Gracilimonas. Next base: position 121 of record NZ_DASSWP010000200.1, read on the forward strand.
ATTGTGGTTTCCCAAATATCCCCATTCTTTTCAAGGACCGCTTCATTGGGATTCCAGTTATTCATCTCTCCCTTCAGCTTCACGGAAGAGTGATCTTGACCTTTGGGATCAAAAGTGATCGTTACTTCTTCTTTATTGGATTTCTTGAGCAGGATGTGATAAGCGTAACCATCCACCCAGAATTCTAATACATCCAGTGAACTTGAAAGAGATCCGGTAAGCAATACTTCTGCTTTATCGGATGAGAGCAAGGCTTCAAGACCTACAGGGGCAACAACAGAATCGATGAGTGAGTGAGATTTAAAGTAATCTGCCGTGATGATCTCAGTTTGACCATAATCCAATGTGATCGGCGAAGCCAACCCAATAATTTCAGACTCATGAGGAGCCTCAATGGATGGAACACATCCGGCAATGATCAATGCAAGTGCTACCGTTACGAATTTAAAAGTCTTTTTTATCACGTTTTTAATGTTAAATTTTTGAACTTTAAATGGACTGTCTTTAGCTAACATTTAGCACTGAATATTTAAAATTTACTTAATCAGCGTCATCTTTTTAGTGAATACCTTTCCGCCGGCTTTCAATCGATATATATAAACTCCACTACTCAAATTTTTGGCATCAAATTGCACGGTATATGAATTTACTTCTTGTCGTTCATTCACAAGTTCCTGAACCTTTCTTCCCAACAAATCATAAACTTCAAGTTTTACATTGCTATCTTTTGCCACATCATAAGTTATTGTTGTATAGGGATTAAATGGATTCGGATAATTTTGCATTAAGGTAAAAGACTCTGGAATTCCTGTATCCCATTTACCATCTTTTTGAGGAATCAATTCCTCTTCAGGCGTTTCAAACTCACGGGTAGTAAATATCCGAAATTCACCCGGTTCCAAGGTAATTTCAATATTCGGATCTGATATGGTTTGGCTTGTGCCAAAAAAGTAATCATGCCATGTTCCCGTTGACGGGTACACTATTTGTACAGTGTTTTCCAAAATTCCAAAATTACCGACAATCAATACATCTGAATCCTCATGTTCAAGGGTTATGGTTTTTGTGGTCCCCTCCAAATTGTAGATGGCATTTTCCGGATCAGTAAATACAGGGCTGCTATTTCTCAACCGGATGATCTCGCTCCAGGTTTTATAAAGCTTCAAACGCTCTTCAGAATTATAGTAATCCCAACGAATTGGTTTCTCACCTACTCTATTTGGATCTGTTGAAAGACAATCTCCATTGGTACCATCGCCGGGTTTAAGGCATTCTCCCTCTCCTCCACCATAACCAAGTTCGCCAAATTGCCATATCATTTTAGGGCCAGGTAAAGTGAAGAAAAAAGCTCCGGCCAATTTTTGACGGTTTAAAGCAGTATTTAATTCTTGAATATTATAGTCACCGGAACTATTTCCGAAGTTAAGGTTCTTATGCATCATCCACTGTTCATCATGGCTTTCCATATACCCCACAACATGACGTTCCTGGAAGCTGCTTCTTGACTCAGAAAGAACTCCATAGAGGTTAGATTTTCCACCTTCATGATAACCCATGGAAGCTTCACTGTAATTCCCATTCATATTCCCCCAAAGCATCACCCCTTTGCCTTCAGAAATACGATAATTTGCCCATTCAGCCTCTTCTTTTTCGCTTCCCAAATGCTCAAATATTACATAAAAGTCCGGATCAGCCGCCCATTGGAAATCAGCATATTTCTTCAGGATGTCTACGCGGTCTTGCTGGTAGCCTCCTGTACAGGCTTCGTTGCCGGCTGTACAGTTTTGGGTAAAGCCCTTCGTCAAATCCCATCTGAAACCGTCAACATTATACTCTTCAATCCAGTGCTCAATCATCCTTCTTGTATAATATTGAGTACCTGAATACTGATGATTAAAATCATTAAATACATTATATGAATGACGCGCAGATGCGTTGAAATATGGGTTATTGTTGCTGTCATAGAGCTGATACAAAGGATTTATTCCTGTTGCATGATTCATGACCACATCTAAAATTACTGCGATATCCCTTTTATGAGCCTCATCAACAAATTTCTTAAATGCTTCGGGAGTTCCATAAAATTTATCTAAGGCAAGATGAAAGCTTGGATTATATCCCCAGCTTAAATTTCCGTCAAACTCATTGACGGGCATTAATTCAATGGCATTCACTCCAAGATTTTCCAGGTAATCGAGTGTATCGGTAAGGGTTTGATAGTTTTTTTCTTCCAAAAAATCCCTTATTAACAGCTCATACACAATCAATTCTGTTTTCTCCGGTCTCTGATAGTCCGTGGCTTCCCATATGTATTCACTGCTGCCCGGCTGCATTATACTTACCCACCCTGAAGTTTTACCAGCTGGATATGGCTTTAAATTCGGAAAATTAGCTTCGGGAATATATCCGTCATTATAGGGATCCAGCACTAAATATGAGTATGGGTCTGCAATTCGTAGATCTCCCTCTACCAGATACTGAAATCCATACTCTTCCCCCGGAGTCAATCCTTCAATTTCTAACCAAAACCATGTGCTGTCGGTACCGGTAGTTTCTTTGTTCATTAAATACTCAGAAGACGGTTGCCAGTCATTAAAATCCCCTATTACGTATACATATTCCTTTTGTGGAGCAAACAGAGAAAGTGTAACTGAACTGGTTTTTTCAGTAATTCCATCCTGTAAGCCTGCCGGGCGATTGATATTAACCCCATCTCCCTCGCGTATTGTAACAAAAACAGAAGCCGTGTCTGCCAACCCCTCTCCATTATCGGCTATTAAATCAAAGTTGACATCATTTTCACCGGCAACAGGAGTAAATGTATAATTCAAGGTATCCGAAGAAATTGAAGTGACTTCTGTTCCATTTTTTTCAAGGCTTAAGGTCAATGTTCCTGAGTTTACC
>NZ_DASSWP010000082.1:0-25090 GCF_035704785.1 Gracilimonas sp.
CGATCGAGAGTATGATCTTGTAAAACCTTTAAAGTAAACCAGTCAGTAAGGGCGCATGGCCATGCGCCCTTACTGACTGGAGAGCCCAACTATCAGGCAAACAATATGAAAACATATCAGTACTCAGCATTGTCATCTGAAGAGATCAGCAAGCTTCTTAAGCGGCCCAAGATCGACTTCACATCTATTTTCCAAACGGTTCAGCCCATATTGGATGCTGTTGAAAATGAAGGGGATGAAGCAGTAAAAAAATACACTCAAAAATTTGATGGAGTGAAATTAGAAGCAGTGACGATCGATCCAAGGGAGATCGAGGTTTCATTCTCTACGGAAGTAAAAGAAGCCATAGATACCGCTTTTGATAATATTTTTCGATTTCATAAGGCTCAAATTTCTCACCCTATTGAAGTGGAGACAATGCCGGGCGTGCGCTGTATGAAAGTGGCAAGGCCTATCGAAAGGGTGGGAATGTATGTTCCGGGGGGAACCGCCATTCTTCCTTCAACCGCTATGATGTTAGCCATTCCAGCCATGATCGCCGGTTGTACTACTAAAGTAATGGCCACTCCTCCCAAAAAGGATGGAACCGTTGCGCCTGAAATAATTTACATTGCCCAGAAAGCAGGAATAAATAAGATTCTATTGGCCGGTGGAGCACAGGCCGTTGCAGCGATGGCATTTGGTACAGAATCAGTCCCTAAACTGGATAAAATATTTGGCCCGGGTAATCAATATGTGACAGCGGCTAAAATGATCCTTCAGAATTCTGAAGCTCAGATCAGTATCGATATGCCTGCCGGACCTTCCGAAGTATTGGTGATCGCGGATAAACACTCAAACCCGGCTTATGTAGCTGCAGACCTGCTTTCACAGGCGGAGCACGGCAAAGACAGTCAGGTCGTGCTTGTATCCACAAAAGAGTTTGATATGGAGAAATTAGAATCTGAATTAGAAGCTCAGCTCAATCTGCTTCCCCGTAAAGAAATGGCAGGGCAATCACTGGAAAACAGTTTTACTGTTGTCGTAGATTCTCTTGACGAAGCTTTTGATTTTTCCAATCAGTACGCACCGGAACATTTAATAGTGAATGTTGATCAGGCGGAGTCTTATACTGATAAGATCATAAATGCAGGTTCTGTTTTTCTGGGTCAGCTTACCCCTGAAAGTGTAGGGGATTATGCCTCCGGAACCAATCACACTTTACCAACTTATGGTTACGCCCGAATGTACAGCGGGGTGAATTTAGCCGCTTTTCAGAAATCGGTGACCATGCAGTCACTCAGTGAAGAGGGCTTAAAAAATATAGGACCCACTGTGGAAAAGCTGGCCGAATTGGAAGAACTTCAGGCGCATAAAAATGCTGTTACTTTAAGATTAAAAGATATCAATAGATGAAAAAAAGAAATATAAATTCATTGGTTCGGGAAAATATCCTAAACCTAAAACCTTACCGTAGTGCCCGCGATGATTTTGATTCGGGTGTTTTATTAGATGCCAACGAGAACAGCTTTGGTGCACCTTTTGCCGATGATATGGAGCTGAATCGCTACCCAATGCCTCATCAGGATGAGCTGAGAGAAAAGATCAGTGCTTTTCGAGGTTTAAGTAAGAAAAATGTATTTGTTGGAGTGGGAAGCGATGAAGCAATTGATCTGCTCTTCAGGATCTTCTGCCGTCCGGGAAAAGACCGCGTTATCGTAAATCCTCCTACTTATGGCATGTATAAGGTTTCTGCCAGCATAAATGATGTTGCTGTAGATGAAGTTTTATTGACGGAAAGCTTTCAGCTTCAGCCCGAAAAAATAATAAAAGCGATACGCCCCGAAACTAAACTGATCTTTATTTGTTCGCCTAATAATCCCACAGGCAACAGTATGGATGTCAGTGACATTGTGAAGATCCTGGAAGGATTTGACGGAATTGTTGTAGTAGATGAGGCATATATCGATTTTAGCATACAGGGGAGTTTAGCCAATAACATCACTGACTTCAAAAACCTGGTTGTACTTCAAACGATGTCAAAATCATTTGGACTTGCCGGTATTCGGTTGGGAATTGCTTTGGCTGATCCTGAGGTGATATCGTATATGATGAAGGTAAAAGCTCCTTATAATGTAAATAAATTGACATCTGTTAAAGCAAATCTGGCGTTTTCCAATATCGATCATATCACAAAGAATATTAAAGCTATTTTAGCGGAACGTGAGCGTGTGATCGGTAAGTTGGTTACGTTCAAAGAAGTTGAAAAAATTTATCCGACCGATGCTAATTTTGTTATGTTTCGTATAGAAGATGCGTTGAATGTGTACAAAGAGCTTGCGGAAAAAGGAGTGATCATCCGTTATCGCGGAAATGAACCAAATTGTGAAAATTGCTTACGTTTAACAGTTGGAACTGCTTCAGAAAACGATCGTTTCTTTAGAGCTTTGCAGGAAATAATCTAATCAAACCATAATTGGCTATGCTTATATCTATTACAAAAAAAGCTTTGGAAGATCCTGATAAGGAACACCTGTTCCGGACAAATACCATTACTTCGCTCAAAAGAATCACTGAAGGCGGACGTGACCTGTATTTTGGATCTGATTCAATTTCACCACACCAAAAAAAGATACTGGAACAGGAAGAAATAACATTTCTTGATTCCGGGGATTCTGATCTGTTGATCGATTATGAACAGGGAAAGCTGAGATTGATCAGAGAGGGAGAAGAGCAGATCTCTTCGGAAAGCTGGCAGGGGATCGTTGATTTTATTACCAAGGAAGCCCGAAAAGCTTCGATTGAGAGAAAGACCAATGAAACAGAAATCAGCATAGATATAAATTTAGACGGAACCGGGAACGCAGATATCTCTACCGGGCTGGATTTCTTTGACCATATGCTGGATCAAATTGCACGTCATGGTTTGATCGACCTTAGCTTGAAGTGTGATGGAGATCTGGAAGTAGACGAGCATCACACCATAGAAGATGTAGCGATAGCATTGGGCGAAGCAATAACGAAAGCACTTGGAAATAAAAAAGGAATAGAGCGCTACGGTTTTGTTTTGCCAATGGATGAAGCGCAGGCAACAGTGGCTTTAGATCTGTCAGGAAGGCCATATCTTGTTTTTGAAGGAGAGTTCAAGAGAGAGTATGTGGGTGACTTCCCCACCGAAATGGTAAAGCACTTTTTTTATAGTCTGGCAATGAACTTGAGGGCAACAATTCATGTTAGCTTTGCAGGTGAAAATGATCACCATAAAATAGAAGCCTGTTTTAAAGGTTTTGCCCGGACCTTGAAGATGGCTATAGAACAGAACGGGCGTATCAAGAATCTTGTCCCAAGTTCAAAAGGGACGTTGTAGATGAATTTTTTGTATGATTGCTATCATCAAGTATAAAGCCGGAAACACTGCCTCTGTCGCAAATGCGTTGGACCGATTGGGAGCTCATTACTTTTTTGCTGAAACTCCTGAAGAACTTGAAAGTGCAAAAGGAGTAATTTTTCCGGGAGTAGGACATGCGGGAGCCGCTATGGAATCGCTAAAGGAAAAGGGGATGGATCAGTGGATTAAAAATACCAAAAAACCTGTCTTGGGAATTTGTGTAGGAATGCAGCTTTTGTTCGAGTCATCAACTGAAGGAGATACTGCTGGACTTGGGATAATTCCGGGTTCATTAAAGAAATTTGATGAGACAAAGGCTAAAGTTCCCCATATGGGATGGAATAAGCTTAAGGCTCCCAAAAAAGAACATGGCATACTTAAAAATCTGATCTCAAAGAACTACCTTTATTTTGTACATAGTTATTACGCTCCGGTGGGAGATCATACGCTGGCAATGTGCAATTACATCAATGACTTTTCCGCCATTGTTTGTAAAGACAATTTCATAGGAGTACAATTTCACCCCGAAAAATCAGGAAGTGTGGGATCTATGATCTTGCAAAATTTTCTGGACCTGGTTTACTCTCCTGAAAAAGTGAAGATGTAGCGCCAATTCTCTTCTGTTGATTTTTGCACTTTACGGGTATAATAAGCTGAGGAAGGAATGTAAGTTCCTCAGCTAGAATGCCTCTTACCTTTTCAGGAATCTTCCTTTGAAGGCGGTCTGCGATTATCATTTGAAATAGTATCGATCAGTTTGTTGTAGGGATCAATACCGACTGAAACCGGCAGTTCATCAACTGTGACCGTGATATCATTCATGATCTCAGTGAACTTACGTTTTTCGAGATAAAGCACCGTTTCGTTGCCTTCTTCATCTACTCCAAATACGCCTACTTCTATCCAGTCGTTGAGTGGGAGTGATTCTACCGGTCGGCGGCGTCCTTCTACTTCAACTGAAAGACTGTCACCGGCTTCATTTTTATAGATCCGCTCTCCCGTTTCTCCGGTTCGGTATTTGGATGCCTGAAGCGTCAGATTAACTTCATACGTGCTGCTGTCAATTTCTGTAAAAGTTGCTTCCTCCACACGATTATCATACAGCGTGATGGTTTCAAACATATCCTTGATGAGATATTGAAGTGAATCAGGCGTAGCTTCCCTCAAATATTCCACCAATTCCAGCGAAATGGTATAGGGCGGTTCTTGGAAAGCAACGTCATCAATGTAATCACTGAGAGCGGCATTAAGCTTGTCTTCTCCGATATAATCGCTTAGGGCATAGAACACGAGCGAGCCTTTGTTATAATGAATGTATTGCTGATTCTCGTTATAGATCAACGGCATTTCTTTTCGGGATTCCATCGTTCGGCCTATCAAATAACTGTCAAGGGCATCTTTCAGGAACCGACGCATTTGGTGAACTCCGTATTCTTTTTCGAGTACTTTTAAAGCGCTGTATTCTGAAAGACTTTCAGACAGCATGGTCGCTCCCTGAACATTAGCCCCAATTACCTGATGTGCCCACCACTGATGTGCCACTTCATGCGCAGTAATACTGAAAGGATAGTTCACGGCTTCTTTATCGGTGGTGTCCACATCGGCGATGAAACCGATGGCCTCGGAATAAGGGACAGTATTGGCAAAAGACTGTGCAAAGCTTCCGCCTGTTCTTGGGAATTCAATAATACGCAGTTGTTGAAATTGATATGGACTATAATTTTCGGTGTAATAATCCAGCGATTTCTTCACACCGTCTATCATATGGTCGAGGTTATAGGTGTGCTCGGGGTGATGGTAGATCTCTATGGCCACATCATTCCAGGTATCTTTTACCACCTCAAATTCTGCCGAAATGAATGAGTAAAAATTTACAATAGTGCTGTCCATTTCGTAGTGGAAATAACGTCGGCCGTCTTCTTCCCATTCATCCTGAAGATATCCCGGCGCGATGGCAATTTGATCGGGCGAAGTTGAAATGGTAGTCTCAAAATCGATCCAATCAGCATCGCTGGATATGTAGTTGTCCATTCGTGCAGTGCTATCCGTGGGTGGTGCCATGCGGGGTTTGGGGGGAAGCTCGTAGCGTTCACGAGCCTCTTGACTGCTTAATTCCGATGATGCCGGATATCCAATACTCGGGAAAATGGAGTTATTGATAAAGGTGCCGTTGTTCCGTACCGGCGAATTACTTCGCAGGATCTCATTTGGCTTATTGGAAAGGGCAAAAGTGAATAATATCGAATCGCCGGGCATCATGGGTTCGGAAAGTTGGTAGATGTCGTAGTTCATAGAGTCATCTTCCAGTACTAAATCATATTCACGATCAAACTCAAACTCGCTTATAAGATCATTGTGATCAATGTGAATAGAGTCGATGGCAACATCGGTTTTATTAACCAGGATATAGCTTCCTGCTACTTCCAGATCACGGCTTTCCGGATAAAGATCCAGGTTGATGGAACTCGATACAATCCGGGGTTGTGGAACGTCTTCAAATTCCCCATAATTCTTCTCAAAATTAGCCGCTCGGAGTTCCCACTGCTGAGACGAGATATATTCGTGTTTGATGTTATTTACATAATAGATCCATGTTCCCATCCCCAGAAATCCAATCAACGAAAGTGTAAAAATGATCTTAAGTTTAGGGGTGAAGGCTTCTGCAGCATTCCCGAATCTTTCCTTGATACTGCCCGGTAATCCTCTTCTGAAAATAAGAATCGAGAGTACATAAAAAGCAATTCCAAGGAACAGCCAGTATACTTTGTACACAAAATATGGAGCCAGTGAATTGCCATATCCGTTCATATCGGAATAGGCTGTACCCGGGGCCTGATTGAATTTAAAAACAGTTTGCTCAATCCCAATTTCACTCAAAAAGGTAATACCAATGGATATCACCAGTAGAAGTATAAATCCGATATAGTAATTCTTAAACAGGCTGTGGATGAAGATGGAAAACAATCCCCAGATTGCCACATGAATGAGCGAAATGGCATACAAGTCGAAGAGGTATAATCCGATCTCAAAATTATAGTACCCGTTGAAAAGCTGTACGCCAAGTCCGGCGATCATGATGATGGAGAGAAGAGCCATTTGCATCAGTACCAGCGCCAGGAATTTGGAAAACAAGATCGTCCAGTTGGACGTGGGCGTTACATGAATCAACTGATCCATGTTATCGCCACGGCTGCGGTGGATGAGCATGCCTGCATACAAGAAAGTCAAAATATTGATGAACAAGCTAAAGAAAGTTCCCGGAAGTTGTAGCATTTGCCAGGTTACGGGAAGGGTGTCAGTGCCAAATATCTCACCCCCTAAAAGTATCACACTTAACGAGATTAGTAGTCCGATCAACCCAATAATAATGAAAGCCCAGCCACTTACTATGTACTTGAAATCGACTTTAGCAAGCTCCCAGGCTAATTTCAGGTTCTCTGCAAAGGAGAAATTCATAGTCACTTTCGGCATGTTTACCGTAAGAATGCTTCCAAAGTTTTTCTTGGTTACGGCCTCACCTTTTTTCTTTCGGAAGAAATTAAAGCTATATGCTTGCTGACTGAAACTAAACGCCCTGTAAACCAATCCAAAGATCAAGATACCAAGCCCGGTCCATATCAATCGGTTGTAGAGAATGATCTCACCCCATGGGAGTGGATTTTCATTTTGCTCGAATATGGTCCAGTATTCTGCGTAGTAGGCATTTGCCTGAGCTCCATACGGATCGAGCAGAGCAGCCAGCATTTTGTTATCAAGGTCGGCAGTTAGGTTTTGGGCAAAGATCTGAATCAGGAAAAAACCCAGTATTACAAGAAAAGCCACATTTATATTACGGGTGAAGGCTACCACAGCAAACACCATTGCCCCGAAAAAGATCATATTTGGTATGAGATAGTAAAGGAATGGCTGAATATAACTCATCAGGTTGAAGGGTCCGAGGAGTTCAGGATTGGTGCCGGGAGTTATAGTTCCAAGAATAATACCTAAGGCAGCAGCCAGCATAACAAAGGTGGAAATGGTGAGGCCGGCCATAAATTTACCGAGCAGGTACTCCCACTTTTTGAAAGGGTAGGAGTACAATACCGAATGCATGTTGTGTTTATAATCCCGGTAAATAGTTCCTCCGATCAGGGCCGGTAAAAAGAAATAGAGGATGATGGCCATCTCATTCAACAGCCCGTTAATGGCTATGGGAGAGTTCATAATGGTGATGGTATTCATACTCACAGTCAGGCTTTCAAAAATTCCCGCAGCGCTGATCATTATAAAATAGGAGAGAGCAAACATAATGCCGGCATACACATAAAGGGAAGGCTTGCGCAGCCAGTACCGAATCTCAAAAGAAAAAATGGAATAGAACATAACAGATAAATTTTTGGATTAGGCGGCTACAACTTCTTTCTCTTCTCGCAAGGTGACGAAATACACGTCCGCGAGATCAGGCTCTTTGGCCTGGAAAGTTTCATTAGGTTGTTCGGTGCTATGCACCCGTATGTTCAGTGTGTTATCCTGATTGAAGTTTGAAGAGATAACATTGAACTGATTTTCATATGCTTCCAGTTCATGTCGTTCAATTATTTTCGTCCAGATTTGCCCTTTTAAACCTTGAACAGCTTGTTTTGGGGTATGGTGACTCAAAATTCGCCCGCCGTTCATTATGGCCATATCGGTACAAAGTTCTTTCACATCGTCTACAATGTGGGTGGAAAAGATCACGATATGGTTGGTTCCGATCTCACGCAAAACATTTAAAAAACGATGACGTTCAGAAGGATCAAGACCGGCTGTCGGTTCATCCACGATGATTAGTTTAGGGTCATTTAGCAACAACTGTGCAATTCCGAACCGCTGTTTCATTCCACCCGAATAGCCGGCTACACTTTTGTTCTTAACCTCAAATAAGTTGGTGACTTCCAGTGCAGTATTCACCATTTCGGTTCGTTCATTCTTATCGGTTATTCCCTTTAGACGAGCAAAATAGTGTAGCAGATCATCGGCTGACATGTTAGGGTATACTCCAAACTCTTGTGGCAAATATCCAAGCACTTTGCGAAGGCTTAGTTTGTCCTCAAGGATGTTGATGTCATCCAGAAAAGCAGAACCGCTGTCAGGAGCCTGAAGGGTGGCAATGGTTCGCATTAAAGTTGATTTTCCGGCTCCATTTGGACCCAACAGACCAAACATTCCGGATTCAATTTCAATGGATACATTATCAAGGGCTTTTACCCCGTTCTTATAGGTTTTGGAAATATTAGAAAGCGTAAGTTTCATAACCCAATTTTTTTTTGTGATAAATGGCGAGCATGAGTATAAGTATTTAAATCTTTTTTGTTGGGGTGAATTTTGATCTGTATGCCTTTTCTTTTAAAAGGCATAGCATTGATGAACTGTATCTTCACAGAATCCGGTATAAACTGCCTACTCCACCCAATCAGCTACAAATACATTTGTTGATCGATCACCACCGTTATTTCGATTGGAAGAAAACACGATCTTCTTACCATCAGGAGAGAACATGGGAAAAGAGTCAAACTGGTCATCAAAAGTGATCTGCTTTAACTCGGTTCCATCTACATTGATCATAAAAATATTGAATGGAAATCCACGCTGTGTCTTATGATTTGATGAAAACACGATCTTTTCTCCCGAAGGATGGAAATATGGTGCCCAGTTCGCATTGCCCAGGTCAGTGATCTGGCGAAGTCCGGTTCCATCTACATTTACAATAAAAAGCTCCATGTTGGTAGGTTCAACCAAGCCATCTTCAAGCAGTGATTTATATTTATTTACCTCTTCTTTTGTCTGCGGACGGGAAGCTCTAAAAATAAGCTGAGTTCCATCCGGAGAGAAAAATGCTCCGCCATCATACCCCAATTCATCAGTGATCTGGATGACGTTAGATCCATCGGTATCCATGATGTAGAGTTCCAGGTCTCCGCTTCGGTCGGAAGTGAAAACGATCTTATCACCTTTTGGAGAAACCGTGGGTTCGGCATCGTAACCGGGTTCATCGGTAAGCTTCGCGATGATGTTGCCGTCCATATCTGCTTTGTAGATATCATATGTATCATAGATTGGCCAAACGTACGCTCCGCCTTGGCCACGTTCAGGTGCAGTAGGGCATTCCATTCCGTGTTCGTGAGTAGAAGAATAAACAAATGTAGAATCACCGGGGAGGAAATAGGCACAGGTTGTACGCCCGTTTCCGGTACTCATCATAGGTGGTTCAAATCCGGGTTCTTTCTCAGAAATGTCCATGGTAAAGATCTGATCACATTCCACACCCCACTCAGGATTATTGGATTGGAAAATCAATTCTTCACTATCATAGCTCCAGTAAGCCTCAGCATTATCACCCCCAAAAGTAAGCTGAAGTACATTTTGCAGATGAACTTCCTGTTCGTATTTCAGGGTATCAGTTTCGGGGTTGTAGGAGTTTTTTTCAGAATTGGAAGTACAGGAAATGGTAACAACAAAGATCAGCAGTAGAGCAAGATATTTCATGAAAGTGAGTAGATGATGAATGGTTATGAAAATTTCATCGCAAAGATAAGAAAAATTATTTGTAAGGAATGGGATTGAAATCGCTCTTACTATCGAACGGTAAACAAAAAAAAGCGTATGGAATATTGGAGAAAATCGATCCGGTTGGACGGCTGGGATTACCGGTTTCCCTCATTTTATTTTATCACGATCTGTACCAAGGATAGAATCCATTATTTTGGAGAGATCAGGGATGGGGTGATGGGGTTGACCGAACAGGGATGCGCAGCGTGGTATTTCTGGGATCAAATTCCCGATCATTTTGATAATGTGAAATTGGATGCATTTGTGGTAATGCCAAATCATGTTCATGGGATCATTCAAATTATCCCCAATGAAAATGGTTCCCATTCTGTAGGGACGTTGCATGCAACGTCCCTACAGAATACCGGTTTGAACAACAGAATGTCGGAAATTTCACCAAAACCGAAATCATTATCTGCGGCTGTCCGTTCATACAAATCTGCCGTAACCCGTTGGTGCAATGCCAAGAATTACGAATTCTCATGGCAATCCCGTTTCTATGATCACATCATCCGCAGTCAAAAATCATTGGATAATATCCGTCTCTATATCGAAATGAATCCCCGTAATTGGGAATCAGATCAAGAACATTCGATCAATTCCCAATTTTAAATTGTATCGTCGCATAAAAGGTTCTTGGCGGGGATGGAATGATGCCGGGACCCGGATATCCGGTGGCGCGACGCGTAAAATACCAGGAATTCAAGACATTGTTGACGCCTGATTCAATCTTAATTTTCTTGTATGACCACGACAGGGAAAGATCGACTACTTCATATGCCGGGATTTCACCACGTATGCCGCTTTGGTTGTCATTTGTGTTTTGTTCGGCGTTTGAAGCATCAGTGTATTGACTGGAAACGAAGGTGTATTGTAATGAGCCGATCAGATTTTTGTAGCCGAGCGTAAGCCCTGTTTTCATGTTGAGGAGAGGAATGAATTCTACCTCATTGCCTTTTACGCCGGCAATCTCAGAATCGAAATATTCGGATTTGGTAAGTGCGGTATTCGCAAAAACAGAAAACTTGAGATTCCGTTGATCTCGGCCTAAAAGCGGCAAAATATTTAACTCAACCAAACTCTCTATTCCATAGGTAAAGGCCTGACCAATATTTCCCCGGAATCGAACTACGCGTCCAGTTTCTTCTGTGTTTCCATCTGCATTTACCCGCGTCTCGGCTTTTAAAACTTCCCCGATGCGATTGTCATACAGTAGTCCAAATCCTCCAACATCATAAGAAAGGGTTTCCCCAAGGCTTCCACGTAACCCAAAATCTGTGGTAAAACCACTCTCATCAGTGATTTTAGGATCTACCTGGAATGTGGGATTTACAACCCTGATATCATTAAAGGTGACAGAGCGATAGTTCTGGGAGAAGTTTCCGTAAAGTTCTGTATTAGAATTCGGGAGATAACTAAGTCCCAGGCCAAGCAGCAGAAAACTTCGATCAAACATGCGATTGTCTTCAAAGGTCTGATTTTGAATAGGATTTCCGGCCAGGTCAAAATTAATACGTTTGAAAGTTCCCCGGCTTTGGGTTTTGATATATTCAAATCGAAATCCAGGGGTCAGAGAAAAATTATCCATCACATAAAAGATATTTTCTCCAAACACTGCAAGGTTTTGATTGGGGAAGGTGAAATCGGATTGATTAGGGTAATTGGGGAATTGTTCATCGGCTAAGGTAAAATCTGCTTTGTTGCTGGCGGTTCCGGGACCTTGAACGGAGGTATTTTTGGAGCTATAATATTTACTGCCGATCAAGAATACTGCATTTTTTTCTCCAATTGTATATCGGTTCAAAAGTCGTATTTCTGTTCCCCAGTTGTTGAAGTCCCCAAGGATCAGGTCACGGGGAGCCTCCAGATCGTCTTCCTGAGATACACGGTTCGTTCGGAATCCAACTGATCTTCGGGAAGCATCAAGGCCATAAGCAAGAATGCTCAGTTTGGTTCTATAAGAAAATTCATGTTCAAATTTGAAGGAAGCCAGTTTCCAATTCACGTCAAACCAGTTTCGGGTGCGGTTGCTAGTGGTTGGATCACGATAGAACTGGGCATCAGTCAATCCTCCGGGTTGCTGGGAAAGGTAATTCAGATAAGTGAAATCCAGCCTGATCTTGGTTCGTCCACTGAATTCATAATCAGTATATAAATACACATTATTCGATTCGAAACCGGAATTTGGTCGAAATCCGTCACCCTTTTTAAAATTGTAGTAGCCGTAGTAACCTACTTTTCCAATGGTTCCGCTTAAGCTATTAAATGTAGTAAAGAGTTTATTTGAACCTATAGATTGACGTGAAATGACTTCAATAGCTTTGTCTCTTACGGGTTTTTTCATGCGGAAATTTACCAATCCGCCAAACTGAGTTCCATACTGCAGGGAAGCGGCTCCGCGGATGATCTGTATTTCCTGAAGTCCTTCGGCTGGAGGCGTATAATAGCTTTCCGGATATCCCAAAACATCGGCACTGATATCATATCCGTTTTGGCGGACGTTGAAATTGGAAGATCGATTGGGGTCTAGCCCGCGACCGCCAATGTTCAATTGCAAACCCGCATCATTCGATTCATAAATATTCAGCCCGGAGATCCGCCCATAGATCTGTCTGGCATTATTTGAGGAGGTATTTATTACCATTTGTTCAAGGGAAATGACTTCGTTTTTTTTTCCTGCATAAATAGAAGTCCCTTCCACTTCCCGAAGCCTGGTTATCCCAAAAACTTTATCTCTTTGTTCGATGACGGCTACTTCAGACATTTCGCCTGACAGCTTTTTTAACTCAAAATTGAAATCTGAATTATTACTATCCAGAATGATAGTTTTGTTTATGATCTCATATCCAAGCTTAAAAAAGAAGAGGTTGTAATTTCCATAGGGGAGGTCGTTAATTTCGAAATACCCATCTTCATTCGTTTGGAAAGATTTGCCGGCGTTGTTGTCATAGATGTCAACATCCTCGATCGGTTCTCCGGTTTCTGCATCGGTGATGTAGCCTGAGATCTGGTGTTGTGCCAAAGCAGAAATTGAAAACAGACAAAAAATAATAAACAGACTAAAGTCCTTTAATCTCATCATTAAAAGGGAGTAACCAGGTTCGGTGTTTTAGTGAAGGACGTATTTCGGTAAGATCGATCTCAGGATCTACATAACGTTGGCTTTGTCGTCCATTCAAAGCTACATAACTATCCACGTAGATCGCCGGGTTCTGAATGCCCTGCTGCTGATAGTGATCTTCGAGGAAATGTGCATATTCTAAAATGAAATCAGGTTGGCTGGACATTTGTTTTACCTGAAAGCGTGTCAGGAATTTTGTGTTATCTACATAAAAGCGTTGCCCATTTTCAGGATTCACTACTTTGAAATGGGCATATCCGGCTTTTTCCATCAGCATGACCCGCCATGAAAAACGATAGCCTTCTTCGGTCCAGAAAAGTTCCCCGGGGTAGAGCAGGTATCGAAAGGGGATGAGAAGTTGCAGGATAAAGAATACGGTGACTATCCCAAGTGAGGCTTTTCGCAGCCAGGTTTTAGGAAATTGATAAAGCTTCCCATTATCAAAAACGGATTTACTGATCTTCAGCCATTCGGAAAATTTAGCCAGGATCTTGTTGTGAAGTCCGGCATCAAAGAAAATAAGGGCACTGGCGATCATGATATATGGAAACATTCCGATCGGAAAAAGCACACGGGTTAATACATGGAATATCACCACAAGTACGAAAGCAAAGATCCGGGTACGCTTAATAAGTAGTAAAAAAGGAATGGTTAGGTCGTAAAGGGCTCCTGCCCAGGCAAAAGCATAATGAGTCCATGTTTGCTGCAGCAAGTCTCCCAAAAGTGGAATGGAATATTTAGCTGGCAGCCAGATCTGCAGCGGCATGGCTTCAAAAAGCCAGTCTGAATTCAACTTAGCCAGCCCGGCATAGAAATACACGATAAAAAGCAGGAATTTAATTGAATCGATGCTCCATTTAGGAACCTGTTGAGACCGCAGATTTTCATCTTTGTATGCGTCCAGAGAATAATAAGCGTGAGCAGGCAGAAAGATCATCAGGAAGCTGAGGATACTGATGAAGTAATAATGATTGAGATAGGTGGTTTTATCCATCAGCTCTATGTAGGTGAAGCTGAGGAAAAATACGATAATGGAAATGCGGTACTTATATCCCAGGCCGACAAAAACGGAGGAAAGTCCGCAGATGATAAAAATAAGATACGTCCATTCACCCAGCGGCTGCACCCATTTGAACCCGTAGTAGGAAAAGAAAAATTGGGGCTCAATGTAGAGCTTTTCGATCCAGCCATTTGCTGCAAAACGAATGATGCTCCACAGCATTAAGATTCCGAAAAAAATCCGAAAAACAGCTAATGGAGCAGCATTGGTTGAGGTATTGAGATATGAACGAATCGAATTTGTATTCACTGTTTAATCACCGTCAGCATCCACATAATCTACGTTGATGTTCAGCGCTTGAAGCATATCCACTTTCATGTAAACAACATTCATTTGTAGCTGATCGTAAGTGGAAAGCATTAAGTTATTGTTGGATTCTACCTGCTCTGCAAAATTATCATTCAGTGATTCAGCTTCCTCTCTTGCGGCATCGAACTGGTTGTTGATGAGGGTTGCAAGATCGGCACCTTCTTTCATGGTATTCAGGAAATCGAGATATGATTTCAAGCTTTCACCGGAAGCGCCACTTTCAAAATGAGTACCGTTGAAGAAATTCTGGGAGGCGTCTAATGCTTCATTGAATAGTGATTTGGAAAGAGATTCACTGTAATAAGCTTCAACATGAGTGCTGAGTGGTGAACCGGAAAATACACCAGCAGGAATACCGATTTTACCCGCACGAAGGTGTTTTTCGTAATAGTAGATGTAGTCATTCACCATCATATCCAGAGAAGAATTCGCGCCATTTCCTGAGTTACTCACAAATTCATCACGGTATCCGGAAGTCCAGTCTGTTAAAACCGTACTTGAAAGAAATTGGATTCGGGAAGTAAGATCAGTTAGGTAGGTGAGATATCCGTCTGAGTTTTGATTGGTGGTGTAGAAAGACAGGATCTCAGTGTTACTTTCACCTAAACCATTCAGCATATAATCGAGTGCAGGAAATCCCTGACTGTTGTTTAGTGAAGGCAGCTCCAGGTTATAATTGCCTTCCATGATGTTATCCTCAATTTCATTTGTGTCGGCAGGATAGATATTCATGTTATCCCGAAAACGAAGCTCCATGGCTTTTCCCATTTCAAACATAGAAACATGCTGTAAGGCCAGGTAAGCCGATTGCCAGGAATTGCGTAGTGTTTCAAGATTTTGGAGTGTGGGCGCTTCAGCAAAAGCGGACGCATCGCTGTGAAGCTGATCGGCAGCTCCTGAAAAAGCTGTAAAAGAAGGAATAATGATATTATCTGCCCAGTTTACAAGAATAGCTTCACGGTCAAAGTCATCTACATTAGGTCCGGAAGGGCCATCTTCTGTACAGCTCCACAATACAATAACAGTCAGTAAAAGAATCGCAATTTTTTTCATATCAAAAAGGATTTAAAACAAAAAAGCCGGCAACAGATTTTGTTGCCAGCTTTAAGATGAAAAATTGATTTAGTTACTTGCCTGCTCTACAGTGAAATCAAATTGAGCAGCTATTGTTTCAGACATTTGGTCTAAAACATTTGTTTCAACATCCCAGAGTCCTTCGCCGGCTGTCAGTTGAGCCAACATTCCGTCAATTTCCTCGGAAGTCAGGTAGGGGCTGTCAGAATTGGGAACTCGACTGAATTTCAGACTGTATATGAAACCATACGCTTCAGAAAGATCATGGAAAGCAGCGCCATAATTTGGAGTAGATTCTTCAAGTGCATTTTTTCCGGATTGTAGATAATAGATAGCTCGTACCGCAATTACCGTAGAAATATTTTCACGGATTATTTGTGCTTGTTCATCTCGTACATCATAGGCTCCGGCTTCAATAGCAGCGCGGCCAAGAATGAAAGCCTCAAATGTTTCTTGTCCAATTCCGGCAAAATCTTCATCGCCATCAACTCGACCCAAGTAAGTATTCAGAAATCCATTTCCTTCTCCGATAGTTGGATTGGAAGGATTATCGGCATTGCCAAATAAGTATCCGTAGGCTTCGTCCCATTTGTGTTCCATATTGGTGTAGTTGGTACCTTCAACAAGCGTACCATTACTGTTGTCTTCGCGGTTTGTGCCAGCATCCAAAACCGAAGTGCTGAGGTAGTTATTCAGCATTTGGTCGGCCATTAGTGCCCCGATCAAACTCTTTCCTACCAGCTGATTGTATTCAAAACCTTTGCCGTTTACATAGCGCGTGGAAGAACCATCGGCTATTTGTCCGGGCTGACCTGGTGCCGCAACCATATTTTCATTTGGATAAACCTCTTCAACCTGAGCAGAAAGCCATTCTTCAAACTGTTTTTTGATCTCTGCACTTAGCTGAGAGTTGGAAGAAAAATAATCAGCAGATGCAGCCACTTTACCTTTAATATTTTTTTTAGTGGCTTCGTTTAAATCATCATTTTTGAATGGATTAGTACCTTCATTTCGGTACATGTTCAGAAGTAATTCTTCGGTAGTATTATCAAAATCCATCATAGCAGAAGTCAATTCAGCGGCCATTTGAATTCGAGTGGTTTGCCCGGGAAAAGAAACAGATGATTCTCCATTGCGGGAGAACTCGTAAGTTGCAGGAGGATCAATAGTAGGCTCGTTATTAGAATCACAGGATATCATTGCGAATGCAGAAAAAACAATAAGAATTAATAATTTTGAAAGCTTCATAAGTTAAGAATTGTGGAAGTAAAGTTGGATGTTTTTATTTAGAACGATTCTAAGTTAAGAAGCTTTTCAAATGGAATCAAAGCTTATATAGATTTAATCTAAATTAATTTTTAAAGAGAGAAGTTCTGAAGGATGGGAGTGTTTAAACGAAAGGGAGACAAGCTATTGCTGATGGCGGGGAGAGACTAATTCCATGATCTGGCTTAATATATTTTTGCTGATGCTGAATACTTTTTCCTGATGATTCATAGCAAGGAAGCGCAGAACCACTCTTAACTCAGCGAGCAATTTTGGAGGATCACTGACAAGTTGATCTTCACGAACTACCTCTTCCCAATTTATAGGGTACTGAAACTTTACACCGGCCCGTGCCATTGTTTTTAGATACACACTAGCCATTAACCCGTATCCAATGGTTGTAGGGTGAAGCCCATCCAGGCTGAAGATGCCACCTTTATAGAGTTTACCTTGATCATTTAACCGAATAAAATCTGTAGATAAATTCACTTCTCCATTTTCATCTACCAAATGGGACGTACTTTCCTGTTTCTTTAAAGCATCAGCTAAGCCCTTAGGGAAATCCCGGACCAACTCACCGCCCAAGCGCCTTCGTGCCATACCGGCTACATTTTTAGCCATGGGAACAACAGACCATCCATATTCATCAGCTACTTCCTTGATTATAGCGTTGTAGTCATCCATGGTAAGGTCAAGCTGAATGGCTTCATCTTTGGTTAGGTGTGGATGCTTGTCAGGATGAAAGTCTTCATCCCAGATCCAAAAGCGGGTGTAGTAATCAAAATAGCCGAGACGCTTGCTGGAAAGGTCTGAATTCACCCCACGCATAACGGGTGGTATTGTTACATAAGGCAAAGTGGGGACAAACACCCGATTAGCTCCAAGCTTGGATACTTTCTCTGCCATTTTCCGATACTGCTGTTCAAAATGCTCAGGCCTGTAAATAGTATGAGTACGTTGTCCGGGAAAAACTTCAAGGGCGTCATCTTCAGTCCAAATGAGTTTGAGGTCGGTAACAGTAGCAATCATGTTGTTATGACCAAGACACACAATCAAATTCTCGATACCACCGTCTTCCGCTAATACCTTTGCATTATCAAATTGGGTGCGTTTTTGATATTCAGTTTTAAAAGAGGGATTTAAGACCAATCGGGCAGTAGTAAATTTGGCATGTTCCGGCAACATATCGAAGACGGTAAACTGCTCACGGTTATTTGCAATGTGATTCCGGCTATTTTCCTCATTAACAATCCAGGAATCACTGATGTTGAATCCCCAGATCGATTGATTGTGGTAAGGTTGAATTCGATCTATAGCCAAGTCTTTGAATCCACCTTCCCAGTATTTCTTAATTCGTCTCAAGGTAAAGATCATATGTTTTGCCGCGGGCAGGAACTCTTTCCAGTCTATTTCGTCACCGAACTCTTCAGATAATCCCCGAACTAAAACTTCGAGATTAAGAGGGATTCCGGCTTGGGCAGTGAAACTTGGTTGATCGAAATTAGGCTTTGGGTCAAAACACCGTTGAAGCATGGCCGGAAAATTCATATCCGTACGATATACCCCTCCATTGTTAAAGCCTTGAGAAAGGCTGTCTCCGATCACCACCAGTTTATGTTTTGACTCTTTTTTATTCCAGAACATTATCTTTGCCACTAAATTTCAAAAGCACAAAAAGATAACTAAGTGAGCGAGGATTCAAAATGCAATTGTGAGGAATTATATAAAGTAGCTCTTTTGTACAATGTCCTCTCTTCCCGAAAGCTTTCAATACAAAGCTAAATCCTGTCTCTCGAAAGAGAGACAGATTATTTCCATCTAAAGACCTTAATACTTCGATATTCAATGTTCCTTGTTGAATGTTCGATATTCTCCCAATGAATTCCCAAAAAACTCCCTATTTTGTGTTTCGTGAATAAGAGGCAATAGAAAACCCAATGATACTATGTCAGCAAAAAACAGATTAGAACAATTCAGAGAAGAGCGAAAAATTCAAAATGAAAAAGTGATGGATCTGGACCATCTTGGGATCAAGCGTTTTTTCAATATGGATACCAATACCTACCGGGATGGGGCGCTTCCAACTCAAACAAAAGAGTTATTGGGGCTTGTAGCTTCTGCTGTATTGCGCTGTAATGATTGCATTGACTATCATCTGGAACAATGCGCTAAAACCGACTCAACCAAAGCCGAGATCGTGGACGCACTGAATGTGGCATTGATCGTTGGGGGCAGTATTGTGATCCCGCATTTACGTCATGCTGCGGAAACGCTGGAGATCCTGGAAAAAGAAGGTACACTCAAAACCAATTAATCTGCCAGGAATTCTGACGGTTCCGGATGAAGAAATTTAATCTTTAGTTGTTTCTTCAATTTTTCAGAAGAAACTTTTTTCCCATCTGCGCCGCCTTCTTCAAAAGTGGGCTTTTTCAATTCAAGCCTTTCAGCAATTTTAGTATAGATCTCAGATCTGGAAGGGTGACTTCCACTGCAAACATTAAAGATCTCACCTTTGATCTTCTTTTCAATAATTTTAGCCGTCACCTGAATTACATCATCGCTATGAACTAAGTTCACCGGTGAGTCGCCGTCAGCAATATTTTTTCTTCCCGCCATAAATCTGGCCGGATGCCGGTCTTCTCCATATAAACCACTAAGCCTTAGAATTACAGCATCGGGGGAGTATTTGACTAAAGCGCCTTCAGCTGCAGTAATTGCATTACTGCTATTTTCGTCAGGTTTTGCGTCTGATTCCGTGACTTCATTCTTTGTATCTTCATATACAGATGTGGAACTATACATGATGATCTGTACGTTTCTTTCAGCGAGAACCTGAGAAAGCTGTCCGATTATTTTTGGATATTCATTTCTGTCTTCCCCGCGTCCGGGTGAAATAGAAATGATCACTGTGTTAACATCAGGCAGGCGGATGTCGGAAAGGGATGCAGAAGGTAACTCAAGTTTAACCGGCTTGATCTCAAGTGCATTTAGCTCTGAAAAATTTGAAGAAGAGCGAGTAGTGCCATAAACCGTTAACTTCTTTGAGATAAGATAAGAACCTAACTTTTTCCCCAGCCAACCGCATCCAATGACCAATACAGGCCCATTTTTCTTAGAATTCATATTTTCTTCATATTAAATAAACTTATTGCTCGATTATAGCAGAACATATATTAAAATAAGGCATGGAACAATCGAAAACAGGCATTTTATTAGTAAATCTCGGATCACCGGATAGTTATGAACCCGCTGACCTGAAAGTGTATTTAAGAGAATTTTTAACCGATAAGAGAGTAATTGACGTCCCAACTCCACTGAGAAAATTTATTGTGGAAGCCATGATCCTTCCTTTTCGCCCAAAAGAGTCTGCCGAGGCTTATGAACTTATCTGGTGGGATGAAGGCTCTCCGCTTATTGTAATAACTCAACAAGTGATCGATAAATTGCAAAAACGTTTGGGAGATGAAGTTCCTATTTCTATGGGAATGCGCTACGGAAATCCATCTATAGAAGCCGGTTTTGATGAATTAATGGAAAAGAATCCGGACCTGGAAAGAGTATTTATGATCCCGCTCTATCCTCAATATGCCATGGCCACCACCGAAACAGTGATCGAAAAAGCCAAAGAAGTTTGGCAGGAAAAATATCCGCACCTGGAGATGATAACTAAGGACGCATTCTATGATGATCCCCAATACGTAAAAGCACTCGGAGAAAGTATTCGGCCCTATATTGAAGAGCATGATATTGATCACCTCCTGTTTTCTTATCACGGGGTACCGGAGCGGCATATCAAGAAAAGAGATATAACCGGTGATCACTGTCTTAAGTGTGAGGATTGCTGTAACATTAATTCTCCTGCACATACCTTCTGCTATCGCCATCAAAATGTGAAAACAACGCAAAATGCTGCAGAATACCTGGATCTTGATAACAAAGATTTCAGCTACAGTTTTGCGTTTCAGTCTAAGCTGGGAATTGATCCTTGGCTAAGCCCCGCTACCGATTCTGAGTTAGTGCGTTTGGCGGAAGAAGGTGTGAAGAAAGTGGCGGTTTGCTGCCCGGCTTTTATATCTGACTGTATTGAGACACTGGAAGAAATTGGTATCCGCGGTAAAGAAGACTTCGTGGAAGCTGGCGGAGATGACCTGATCCTTATTCCTTGTGTCAACGACAGCGATCTTTGGATTGATGCTCTAGAAACATGGTGTACCAATATGCTAAAACCTGCAGAGACTGTTGCGTAAATTTTAAATCATATAGAACATGAAAGGTCTGAGGTAATGCAACCGAAAAACTCTGTGTTCCTCTGTGTACTCCGTGGTTAAATTATAGATGATGATGGGCAAGGAAAACGAAATATTGGTTTTGGGCGGAGGTATTTCAGGTCTTGCTACGTCCTGGAATCTTCACAAAGCCGGAATTCCTTTTAAGCTTATCGAAAAGCAACCAGAAACCGGTGGCGTGATTTCTTCATCAACAGTAGATGGCACTGTACTGGATTTTGGTCCTAATTCCCTTCGCGACCGGGATGGTTCTATTCGAAAACTAGCCGAAGAAATTGGGCTGAAGGAAGAGATCGTTGAAATTTCTGAAGCCTTTAAGACTCGTTTTATTGTTAGAGATGGAGAGCTTCAATCGCTGACTCCTTCCCTTAAAACTATCTTTACCACCAATGTGATTTCGGGCAAAGCCAAGTGGCGTATCTTAGCTGAACCTTTCATTTCTAAAGGCACATCTGAAGATGAAAGCGTAGGGGAATTCTTGGAAAGGCGAATTGGCAAAGAAGCCTTAGAATATTTGGTAGACCCGGTGTTTTCCGGGATCTATGCCGGAGATATTTACCGGATCAGCAAAAAAGAAATCCTTCCTAAACTAGCTGAAAACGAGCAGAAATTTGGTTCCATAGCAATGGGTACCCTTCGTTCTAGAAAAGAAAAATCTGAGGTAAAGCCGGTAGTACTGACTTTCAAAAAAGGTATTCAGCAGTTGACTGAAGCTATTTCAAGCAAAATTTCAGATTATATCTTGAATGAGGAAGTAACCGGTGTCCGAAAAACTGGAAACGGTTTTGAGGTGGAAACATCGAAGGGGAAGTATACTGCGGAAAAGGTCATATCGTGCTTGCCTGCTTATAGTTTATCATCGGTGCTTAAGGGTTTTGCCCCGGCGCTTTCCCATGCCTTATCTTCCATAGATTACGCCCCGATGCTTTCCACACAGGTTATTTTTAATACAGAGGGCATCGAATTACCCCGATCCGGATTTGGTTTTCTGATCCCCCGAAAAGAAAATATCCGTTTACTGGGTGCCATCTGGAAATCAAGCATCTTCCCTGCATTGACTTCGGAAGGTAAAATTCACTTCACCCTAATGACCGGTGGGGCTCATGACAGGGATATTCTTACTGATGATATTCAGAAAGTAGAGCAACATATTCTTTCCGAACTTTCGGAGCTCATGCACATTTCTTCCAAACCTGAATTCTTGAGGTCAAAGTTATGGCGTAAAGCGATTCCACAATTTCATGTAGGGTATGAAGCCACCCGATTAGAATTCAAGCAAGCGGAAGCCGCAAACCCGGGATTCTATATAGGAGGAAATTACCGCTGGGGTGTATCGGTCCCGGATTGTGTGAAAGGAGCTGAAAACTTGGTGCAAAAAATAGAAGCTTGAATAGGGTCATAAAGCGATCAAAGCTGATTATCATTTGATCACTCTTCATTCTGCTATTTAATTTTGCTTTTCCGCTTCCAAAACCGATATTCGGGCACATCTTTCATAAATCCAGATTATGACCAAACCCGCTTCAACCAAAGGCTTACTTGCCTGGGCCATGTACGACTGGGCCAACTCCGCTTATTTCGTGATGATCCAGACGTTTGTATTTGCAGCCTATTTCGCGCAATCCATTGCTGAAAACGAAACAAGCGGAACCATACTTTGGGGAAATATGATCGGGCTGGCAGGACTTGTGATTGCTATTTCAGCCCCTTTTTTAGGAGCCCTCGCTGATGAAGGAGGGAGGAGGAAGCCATGGATCGTCTTTTTCACCACGTTATGTGTAATTGGATGTAGCATGCTTTGGTTTGCAGAACCAGGCACAGAATTCATTTGGTTTGCTTTATCAATGGCTTTTGTGGCTACGCTTGGAGCTGAACTTTCTTTTATCTTTTACAATGCCATGCTGCCGGATCTGACCACGAGTCTGACCATCGGAAAATGGTCCGGCTGGGGTTGGGCAATGGGTTATGCCGGAGGACTACTGTGTTTAATTATCGGATATTTCGGCTTTGTAGAAAATGGTGCTTCCTGGTTTGGCCTTGATGAAGGCTCTCTCCAAAATGTACGGATCACATTTTTGTTCACAGGGATTTGGTATGCACTATTCAGTCTGCCTATGTTCTTGAAAACTCCGGATACCCCATCAAAGCATAAACCCATGAAAACGGCTGTTTCAGATGGAATGAGGGAGCTTAAAAATGGATTAGCCATGCTTAAGGAAGAGCCCAATATCTGGAAATTTCTATTGGCCCGATTATTCTATAACGACGGTCTTGCCACCATTTTTGCAATGGGTGGTGTGTACGCTGCCGGAACTTTTGGCTTCGAAACAGGGCAGATCTTCATGTTCGGAATCGCGCTCAATGTAACGGCAGGCTTGGGCGCATTCGGTTTTGCATGGCTGGATGATATCAGTGGAAGTAAGAATACTATAGTATGGTCTTTGGTAGGGTTGATCCTCCCCGTAACTGCCGTGTTATTTGTAGAGTCTGAATCATGGTTTTGGGTGTGGGGATTGTTACTTGGGATCTTTGTAGGACCGGTACAAGCGTCAAGCCGAACTTTTATGGGGAGAATTGCCCCGCAAGATAAACGAAATCAAATGTATGGGCTTTTTGCATTGTCCGGAAAAGTGACTACTTTTGCAGGCCCAATAATGGTAGGATGGATCACGTTTTTCATGGATAGCCAACGGTGGGGAATGAGTGCGATTTTATTACTTTTGATCATTGGATTGGCCTTAATGTTTGGGGTGGATGAAATTAAGGGAACAAGTCAGGAAGAAGTGCATATAACATAAAAAGAAAGAAAAAAATGTATTTACCTACTTATTTATTAAATTAACGCAGATTTTACTACTGTAATTACAACAGTACATTTTAAAAGCGGGTATTTTTTTCTTTGAAATACCTTTAACCGAAATAAAGTAAAAGGAGTACAACATATGAGTAGAATTGACGATATCAACAATGTAGTAGAAGAATTACAGGTTGAAATGCAGAAATTTTATGAGAAAGGGAACAAAGCTGCCGGTACAAGGGCACGTAAGCATTTAATGACCCTTAAGAATCTTTCTCACGAGATCCGGCAGGAAATTCAAGCAAAGAAAAATTCCATGTAGTTTCTACTATCAATTTTTTAAAAAAAAGCCACCATTGTGTGGCTTTTTTTATTTTAAAGAGTTTTTTAAGTAAAGATGTATTTCTACCTTAAAGGCGAAAAAATAGGAAGACATATGAATCAAGAGCCAGAAACAAGAATACATAAGAATGCCATAAAAGCATGGACAGTAAATGCCCTTCTATATGGGCTTTTTTGGTTTGTACCTGCAGGATTTTATGTGTCAATAGCCATTGGCATCAACTCTGATTCTCAGGCACCGTGGCACGAGGGAGTGGATTGGGTCTTATTTGCTTCCTTATTTATCATTGGACTATTCCTGTACCTGACCATTGCATTTATATTTCCAAAATTACGCTGGAAGAGATGGAAATACGACGTTTCTGATAAAGAGATAGATATGTTAAGAGGTATTATCATCAAGAAGAGAACGCTTGTTCCAATAAACAGGGTACAGCATGTGGATACCCGACAGGGACCGGTGTACAGAAAGTTTGAGTTAGCCTCAGTAACTATTTCCACTGCTGCCACCACTCATGAAATCCCTGCTCTTGATAATGAGACCGCTGATGAACTCCGGAATACTATTTCAACACTGGTTCGAAAAGTAAAAAGTGATGTCTGAATTTAGAAAACAGCATCCTGTTGCAGGCATAAGTCAGGTTATTGATACTATAAAACAGAACTTTGTCACTTTAATAGTTCTTTTGTTTATAGGTACTACAAATTCAGAGGGTTATTTCCTATATTTTTTAGGAGCAGGTTTAGGTATTTCTTTTTTCGCCGGGATCTTTGGATGGTGGTTCTTTAGGTTTCGCATCTTTGAAGATGAATTACAGATCGAAAAAGGAATATTTGTTAAAAGAAAGGTCTATCTCTCAAAAGACAGAATACAGGTTATTGATATTACAGAAGGACTTCT
>NZ_DASSWP010000073.1:0-3210 GCF_035704785.1 Gracilimonas sp.
CCGACGAGAAAGAACATATACGCATTACCGGTATAACTACAGCAGGCTTTAATGAATTTGGAAATAATTATCCATCTCCCGCTCAACTTCACCCCGAAGAACATTCCCGGGAAAACAGCCCACCTTCATCAGCCGAAGAAGTGTGGATGGCTCCGGAAGGTGATCAGGCCATGGCAAAGATCAACAATGACATCTACGTAGTTACTGTGCCGGTTGTAGGTGGTGCTACACCAACTATATCGGTTGCCAATGCCGATAATGCTGCATTTCCGGCTAAGAAGCTCACAACCATTGGCGGACAATTTCCACGCTGGTCGGGTGATGCAAACTCCGTTCACTGGTCTATAGGCCGCGGACATTTCATCTATAACCTCGACGATGCCGAAGCTTATGCTGACAGCGTAGAAGCTGCTAAGGAAGCGGAGGAAGAAGCCAATGAGAAGGAAGACGATGAGGGCGATGACGAATCTAAAGAAGAAGGCGATGAGTCAGATGAGGATAAGGAGGAAGAAAAAGAAGAGGAAGGGTACAAGCCGGTTGAATTGAGTATTGATGTAATGATCAACCGCGATATCCCTGAAGGAACTATTTTGTTTACGAATGCCCGTATTATTACCATGAACGGGGATGAAGTGATTGAAAACGGCGACATCCTGGTTCGAAATAACCGCATTGTGGAAGTAGGTACAAATCTGAGTGCCCCATCCGGAGCGCAAACAATGGATATGAGTGGCAAGACTATCATGCCCGGCTTTGTGGATACCCATGCTCATCTGTGGGCAACCTTTGGCCTTCACAAACAATCCTATTGGGGCTATGCCGCTAACCTGGCATATGGTGTTACCACAACCCGCGATCCCCAAACTGCAACCACCGATGTACTGACCTATTCAGATATGGTGGAAAGCGGCAATATGCCGGGTCCACGTGTGTATTCTACCGGTCCGGGACTTGGTTATTGGGCGTATAATATCAAGAGCCTTGAGCATGCCAAAGACGTGATGAAACAGTACAGTCAGTATTATGATACCAAAACCATCAAAATGTACTTAGCGGGGAACCGCAAGCAGCGACAGTGGATCTTAATGGCGGCTCGTGATCAAAGTATTATGCCAACCACCGAGGGTGCGCTTGACTGGAAACTAAACATGACTCAGCTTATTGACGGCTATCCGGGACATGAACATTCACTGCCCATTTATCCGATCTATAAAGATGTGGTGACTTCTGTAGCAGAAGCTAAAATGGCCGTTACTCCGACGCTGTTGGTATCTTATGGCGGTCCGTGGGCGGAAAACTATTTCTATTCCCGCGAGAACCCATTCTTTGATACCAAACTCAGAAAATTTACTCCTTATGAAGAGCTGGCTTCCAAGTCACGCCGTCGTCCGGGTTGGTTCCATGATGACGAACACGTATTCCAGAAACATGCCGAATTTCAGAAAGACCTGAAAGAAGCAGGTGGACTTTCCGGTGTTGGTAGTCACGGTCAGCTTCAGGGACTTGGATTCCACTGGGAGCTATGGGCAATGGCTGCCGGAGGTATGGATAACCACGATGCCTTACAGGTAGCCACCATAGACGGAGCTACGGCCATTGGACTTGATGGCGACATCGGAACTCTCGAAGCCGGAAAACTCGCTGATTTCATTATTCTGAATGAAAACCCGCTGGATGATCTCCGCAACACCAACACGGTAGAAATGGTCATGAAAAACGGAAGGCTCTATGAAGGGGATACCCTCAACCAGCTCTACCCGCTGCAAGTTGAAGCCGGCCCGTTTGAGTGGACCTCTCCAAACCCCAACTACCTGGAACTGCCCGGAGAAGAATAGGGGATTTATTTAATATCTGATACACTAAAAAGGCTCCCTTGTGGAGCCTTTTTTATTTGCCTATCAATTACAGTTGCAATAATGACTTAAGGTGTTATATTTCAAACTATTGGACTGGATCTTATGCGAACACCTTAGGCGAACGACCGTTCGAATAACATCCCAAGAATCACTTTATGCGAATAAAAAGGGCCGCAGGTGAGGGTATGAGCAATTTTGTTCTATTCGCCCTAACAAACCCCTTATTCGTATAATATAATTGTTATACTGCTTTTGCTGGTACAATCAATTTCAATACAGATATGGGATTAAGAAAAATTGAAGAACGTTTACTGCCTAAGGCAAACTCGATTGTTGCTAAATCTTTAGATTTTGCCCTTAAAGATACAATTTGGAAAAAATTCGGGTACAAAGGTCGCCCTACATATGGTGAAGTTTTTAAAAAATTCAGAACAGACTGGAAGGTTAAGCTTGAAGATAAATTATTTTTAGAATTTATAATTATTTACGCAGCGACAAGTTTACTGGCCGATATATCAAACAAAGATGATCGTTTGGAATTGACAAAATATGTGTCGGAAAAAATTACTGGTGTTGGTTCTGATATCGATGCATGGAAAACATTTGGGTTTCAGAAAGAAATTGATTGTGTTAGTCATATTTATTTTGGTATTCAAAAATATCATGAAACCAATCTTAATAAATGGCAAAAGATATTTTCTAATAAAATAGACTTCGATAGCATTCGGGATGATGAAGTAAAATCAAAAATTTTTATTGGCCTTTTTTACTTATATGAATCCCACAAAAGAATACAGGAAAAAATCATCTAAGCATTTTCTTTTAAATCCAAAAAATAACTCACATGCAAAATTCTGATAATTCAAATTTAGATAGTAAAGTAAAATCAGCGAGTAACTGGGCTATTGGTCTTGGTATTTTAAAACTTCTTTTGGGCTTAGGATCAATTTTTATATTAGAAATGGATATTAATTCCATCTTCGAATTAAATGCTATTACTGTTATTCTTACAATTGTTGTCGGAGGGCTAATGGTAATTTGGGGTATGAGAATCCGAGATGGCCATTCCAATACCTTTAGTTACATAAACTACCTAATCATAGTAATTTCTATTTCGCTGGTTTTAGGTGTAATAGCTGTACAAGGTATTAAAATTGCAATAAATGCTTGGGGCTTATACATATTTATTCAAGCAAGAAAACAGTTAAAGAGTATCGAATCTTCAAAACCAGCTATTAATTGATATGAACAGAAAAATACATCTTAAAATCATAGCCGTTATTTTGGCAGCACTTTTTTTGGTTGATAATGTAATTGCTCAAAAGGTTTACGCTCCTGATGGCTATTCTTTATC
>NZ_DASSWP010000026.1:0-25130 GCF_035704785.1 Gracilimonas sp.
GAATCGGAGCGGAAGAAATTTGAGAATAAGATTCAGGCCATTGAAAAGGATAAGGAGAAGATTCGCGAGAAGGCGCTGAAGGAAGCAAAGTCGATCATGGATTCTGCCAATCAGCGGGTGGAGCAGGCGGTTCAGCGGATCGTGGAGCAGAACAAGGCGGATAAGGATGAGATCAAAGAGATCCGTAAGGAAGTGGATCAGGAGAAAAAAGACATCGACCGTTCGCTGCAGGAAATTGAGGACAAGAAAGAAGCCCGCGAACTGGTTACTGACGATCCCCCAAAAAAAGGAGATCACGTCCGCTTCAAAGATGGAAATACCACGGGTGAACTGATAGAATTAAATGGCAAAAATGCAGTGGTTCAGGCCGGCGGACTCAAGCTGAAAACCAAGTACAAAAATTTGGTCAAAGTGGAGCAGCCCAAACAGAATAAAAAAAAGAAAGCGCGTTCGTCGATGATCGTAGGCGATAGTAACCTAACTTCAGAAATGGTAAAACCCTCGATGGACGTACGAGGAATGAGAACCGAGGATGCCCTGCATGAAGTCACCCAATACATCGACCGGGCAGTATTCCGAAATATGAATCAGGTTGAGATCATTCACGGAAAAGGTGATGGCATTTTACGAAGTCAGATACAATCCTATCTGAATACCCGTAAAGATGTGAAGAGTGTGGAAACTGCTCCTATTGAGAGAGGCGGGGCAGGTTGTACGATTGTGGAACTGAAGTGAGAAATTGGAAATTTTGAATTTTGAATTTACTCCTCGCTCCACACGCTCTGCGTTGGAGCGGATACGGAGGTTTCGGCAGGCATTCCGAACGAGTCCTTCGGGACGAGATAGATTCTATATAACAAAAATGGGCTGAAGCTCTCACTCCAACCCATTCAATTTTTCATACGTCTTTTATCTAACGTCTTACATCTACCATTACTCTCTAATCATTTTCCGCCCATGCTTCCACATCTTCCACCACTTCGGCAAACTCAATGGCATCGCCGTTTTTGCTGATAGTTGCTTCGTAATGCACCGGGCCTTCCTCATCCCTGCTGATGAGCAGTGAAGCCAGCTTGTTGGTGATGTTTTGCTGAATCACCCGCTTGAGTGGACGGGCTCCGTACACCGGATCATATCCGCGAACAGCCATCCAGTCTTTCACGGCATCCGGAATGTCCAGCTTCACGTTATTCTTCTCAAGCAATTTATGCACTCTGCGGAGCTGAATATCGACGATCTCACGAATGTGCTGCTCTCCCAACGGATGGAATACAATGGTATCATCCACGCGGTTCAGGAACTCAGGGCGAATGGCCTGCTTCAGCTGTTCGATCAGCTTGTTTTGCAATTCTTCGTACTTCTCGTCAGTCATTTTTCCTC
Source organism: Gracilimonas sp. (assembly GCF_035704785.1). Taxonomy (GTDB): domain Bacteria; phylum Bacteroidota; class Rhodothermia; order Balneolales; family Balneolaceae; genus Gracilimonas. Next base: position 1,381 of record NZ_DASSWP010000026.1, read on the forward strand.
CTGACTTCTCGATCTCATTGGAGATCAGGTGTGAACCGATGTTGGAGGTCATGATGATGATGGTATTCTTGAAATCTACTGTCACGCCTTTGTTATCAGTTAGGCGGCCTTCATCAAGCACCTGCAACAGAATGTTGAACACATCCGGATGGGCCTTCTCGATCTCATCCAATAAAATCACAGAGTACGGATGTCGGCGGGCGGCTTCGGTAAGTTGTCCGCCTTCATCGTAGCCTACGTACCCTGGGGGCGCTCCAACCAAACGACTGACGCTGTGTTTTTCCATATACTCACTCATATCAATGCGGATCATTGCCTGCTCATCATTGAACAAGAAATCAGCCAGTGACCTTGCAAGTTCAGTTTTACCTACCCCGGTTGAACCGAGAAAGAAAAATGAACCAATGGGTTTTTGCTCATCCTGCAATCCTGCACGCGAACGCCGGACGGCATCCGAAACAGCCTCAATGGCTTTATCCTGGCCGATCACACGTTTATGCAATTCATCTTCGAGTTGCAGTAATTTCTTGCGCTCACTTTGCAGCATTTTTCGGACAGGAATTCCGGTCCACCGTGCTACGATATCGGCGATGTCTTCAGCATCCACTTCCTCTTTCAGCAGAGATTGATTTTCCTGCATCTCATCCAGTTTGTCCTGGGCCTCCTCCAGTTCATTTTCAAGCTGGGCGATGGTGCCGTAGCGCAATTCGGCTACTTTTTCGTAATTTCCTTGCCGCTCTGCTTTGTCCGCTTCATTTCTCGTTGTGTCGATCGCCTGTTTCAACTCTCTCACTTTCTGGATGAGTTCACGTTCCTGTTCCCACTGAACACGCATGGTCTTGCGCTGTTCTTCAAGATCAGCCAGTTCTTTCTCGATCCCTTTCATTTTGGACTGATCTTTCTCGCGTTTCAAGGCCTCACGTTCTATCTCAAGCTGACGAATTTGTCGCTCCAACGCATCTAGTTCTTCGGGGAGAGAATCGATCTGCAGTCGTAACCTTGACGCAGCCTCATCAATCAGGTCAATCGCTTTATCGGGAAGAAATCGGTCGGCAATGTACCGGTGTGAAAGCTCGGCAGCTGCAACTATAGCCGCATCGGTAATTCGGACTCCGTGGTGCATTTCATACCGCTCTTGCAATCCCCGTAAGATGGAGACCGAATCTTCGACTGAAGGTTCGCCAACCATTACGGCTTGTAGACGACGTGCCAATGCTTTGTCTTTTTCAATGTATTTGCGATACTCATCAAGCGTGGTGGCCCCAATGGCATGCAGTTCTCCGCGAGCAAGTGCCGGTTTCAGAATATTAGCGGCGTCCATAGCACCTTCGGTTGCTCCGGCTCCAACCAGGGTGTGGATCTCATCAATAAATAATATAATCTCACCATCTGAATCGGTTACATCTTTGATCACAGCTTTGAGGCGTTCTTCAAATTCACCCCGAAATTTCGTTCCGGCTACCAACGATCCCATATCGAGGGCAACAATACGTTTGGTTTTCAACCCTTCGGGAACATCACCTCGAACAATTCGCAGGGCCATTCCTTCAGCTATAGCAGTTTTACCTACACCGGGTTCACCGATCAACACCGGATTATTTTTGGTACGGCGGGTCAGGATCTGCATCACGCGCCGGATCTCCTGATCACGGCCAATAACGGGATCGAGCTTATTCTTTTCAGCCAGTTCATTCAGATCTCGTGCGTATTTCTTTAAGGCACCATACCGGCTTTCAGCGTTTGGATCATCCACGGTTTGATTACCGCGAACATCCTTCAGCACCTTAAGAATATTCTCTTTGGTCACATTTTGATCTTTGAGCAAATTGGCAACTTCACCTTTTATGCTTGCCATCCCTATCAAAACATGCTCTGAGCTGATATACTCATCACCAAGTTTAGAACCTTCTTTTTGAGCCACATCAAACAGCTCTTTGCTATTGTTCGACAGGTACTGACCTGAAACAGATGCTCCCTGAACTTTGGGAAGTCGCTCCAGGATAGAATCCACGACTTTAGTAATAGCAGAGGAGTTTGCTCCAAGCTTACTTAAAATGGTATTTACAATACTCTCATGATCGCTTAAAAAAGCCTTTAGAATGTGAGCCGGTTCCACGGCCTGATTGTTACCGCTTTGGGCAAGTTCCAACGCCTTTTGAACCGCTTCCTGGGCCTTCAGTGTAAATTTGTTCATATTCATATTAAATCTCCTTTTCTCTTATTTGTATTTAATATGACCAAAATCGTGCCCGTTCTTACATATTGACAGATTTTCAGTATTCGCAATATTTATACATTTATATAATAAAATTCCGAATTATGAATAGGATGCAAAACCCAAAATGAATTGCATAAAAAAACCCCGAACTGTATCAGAGTCCAGGGTTTGGGTTTTTCGGGGTACAAAATCTTTTAAGTTCTATCTCTTAAGATACGGAATGTTTAGAAAAATCCCTGTAATTTTTAGTAAATAGAAGGGGATTTTAATAGAGAACATCAATATGCTCTATAGGTATAGAAATAAACCCCGGTCTTTATCAGAGACCAGGGTTTGGGTTTTCGGGGTACAAAATTTTTGTTGTGCTGTTTTATAGCTCGAATGCAATATATTGTTCCAAGCCACTTCGCAGAACCGTTAACAAAATAACTTCATCTCCTGCTTCTACTGCTTTTTCAACTTCTGCATAAAATTCATCGGAAGTTTCAACCTTAGTTCGCTTGACTCTAGTAATTATGTCATTGCTTCTAAGACCTCTTTCATAGGCGTTACTGGATCTACTTATTCCCTCAACAAAAACCCCTTCAATATCGTTGCCGATTCTGAATTGATTTCTGATGTTCTGATCCAGACCCCGAACGGAAAAACCGAGGCGTTCTTCAACATCCTGAGACACGGTTGGGTTTGCTGTTGCAATTGCTTCTTCAGGGCGTTCTTCCAAGGTAACTTCCAGGCTCATTTCTTCTCCATCTCGGATGATTCCCAACTTGATAGTATCACCCGGTTTTTTTGATGCAATGCTTGTTCGGAAGATATCCCAATTCTTGATCTGATCATCATTCAATGACACGATCACATCTTGAGATTGTAACCCGGCTTTGTCTGCAGGACCTCCTTCTTCTACGCGCCCAACGATTACTCCCCGAACATTATCAAGGCCAAGTGCGCGAGACATAGTTTGATCAACTTCACCACCGAAATACATCCCTAAATATCCGCGACTTACTTCTCCGTCCTCTATAAGGTCATTCATAATTCGCTCAGCAAGTTTTATTGGGATTGCAAAACCAATCCCGTCGTTACCACCTGACCTTGATGCAATGGCGGAGTTAATTCCAACCAATTGACCATTTACGTCGATCAATGCTCCGCCGGAATTACCTGGGTTAATTGCAGCATCAGTTTGAATATAATCGCCGAAAAATGTCAAATTATTCAGGGACCTCCCGCGAGCACTTACAATACCCATTGAAACAGTATGGGCGAGATCTTCACTCAATGGGCTTCCGATCGCCAATACTAAAGAACCGACCTTCAGTTTATCACTGTTTCCTAATTCAATGGTCGGTATATTATCTACATCAACCTGCAGAACGGCAATATCGGTTTGGGGGTCGGTACCGATCAACTCTGCGTCAACCTCATTCCCATTAAATAACCGAACTGTGATCTCATCCGTATCAGCTATTACATGATTGTTTGTTAAGATATATCCTTCTTTAGATACAATAACACCGGATCCTAATCCGCGTTGTACTCTTTCCCTAGTTTGCCCCTCTTCCATAGGCATACCAAAAAATTGGGAAAAAGGATTTACTACTTGTACTTCTTCCGTTCTTTTTGTGGTGATGGTAACTACAGCAGGATTCGTTTTTTCAGCAATGTCAACAATTGCGTCATTAAAATCTTTAAGTGAAGCAACCGATCGGTTCTCGGCGCTTATTACTTTCGTGTCTGTATCCGGCATAGAATTGGTGGCAGAATTCGTTGCCCAGTTAAAACCTAACAAAACAATAATTGCAGCAGCCACCCCAAATATATTTCTTACTGTGGTATTCATATTTTTCTTTGCTTTTTTGTATTTAATGTTTGCGGTAATACAACGCATGAATTTCTGAAAATTGTGCTTTACCACAAACCTTTACATTCTTTACTAGAAAAATAAGAAGCCGAAACCCTGTTCAGAGGGCTCCGGTTCCTTAACCAATAGATCAAGCTTAGTTTATCTTGATCTGCTTCTTAACTTTTTCTTCGCTTTTTGCAATGGTGATATTAAGTACACCATTATTATATTTCGCTTCTATGCTGTCTTCATCAATAGTATCGGGAAGCTGGAAAGAACGGTTGAATGAACCGAAACTTGATTCAACCCGATGGAAGTTTTTACCATTTTCTTCATTCTCGAATTTACGCTCACCGCTAATTGATAAGCGTCCGTTTTCGAGGTCTACGTTGATATCTTCTTTCTTCATACCGGGCAGTGCCACTGAAACTTCAAATTCATTTTCAGTTTCAGAAATATCTACACTTGGCATGAACGAATCTTTGCGATAGTTGAGTGATTCATTGAAGAATTCATCAAGGATATCGCTGAAATTCTTTGAATGAAGATCAACATTGGGTCGGGAATACTTTATAAGTGCCATAATGAACCTCTTTTTTGATTTTGGTTTTTATGATTTCACTTATATCAATACAAGCTTCATACCATCAAAAAAAACAACATGTCTTTTCTGACAGACAGGCAACACCACTCTGTTGAAATTTCAGACCGATTGCATAGAAAAGAAATGTTGACAGACCGGAAAAGCAGGACTGTCAGTATCAATAACAAACTTGGCAGGAATCCAGGTTTTAGGCGCAAGGTGCCAGGAATATTCTAAAACCTAACACCTCGCCACTAAAACCTTTTTTAAGAATAGCTCTTCTTCCACTCGCGGGCTACAAGGAAGGCCATTTCGAGGCTTTGTTCGTAGTTAAGGCGCGGATCGCAGAAAGTCTCATAATTTCGATTCAGTTCATCTTCCTCCAGGCCTTTGGCACCGCCCACGCATTCGGTCACGTTATCACCGGTTAGCTCCAGATGAACACCGCCGAGGTAACTTCCTTCCGAACGATGTATAGCAAAGGCAGAACGGACCTCACTGATAATATCATCGAAGTTACGGGTTTTGATTCCACCATTGGTACTGAATGTATTTCCATGCATTGGGTCAGAACTCCAAACTACCGGAAATCCTTCACGCCGCACTGCCTGAATCAACTCAGGCAGTTCTTTTTCGATCAGGTCTTTACCAAAGCGGGTGATCAGAACAATCTTTCCGGCTTCATGGCTTGGATTCAATGTTTCGATGAGCTTCAGAGTTTCGTCAATTTCATAGGGTGGCCCTATCTTGATACCCACCGGATTATTGATGCCTTTAAAATATTCTACATGTGCCCCATCCAGATCACGGGTTCTGTTACCCAGCCATACCATGTGAGCGCTTAAATTAAAATGCCCAGATTTTCTTGGTACAGGCCTTGTTTGAGCAGAATCGTAATATAAATTCAGAGCTTCGTGGGAAGTATAAAAATCAACTTTCTGTAACGTAGAAAAGGTATCAGGAGCAATAGCCTCCACAAAGCGAACCGCCTTGGTAATGGAGGTTACCATATCCTCATATTCGGCATAGTATTCATTATTGCGCATGAAATCGAGCTCCCATTGCTCCGGGTGGTGAAGATCGGCAAATCCCTCATCCGCTAAAGCTCTCAGAAAATTCAAAGTCAGTCCCGCTTTGTGATATCCTTCTATCAACCGATCCGGATCAGGCATCCGAATACCGGATTCTGATTCAAACCCATTGATCAGATCTCCACGGTAATTGTGCATTTCTTCACCGTTTACCGTTTCAAAATCATTGGATCTTGGTTTAGCATATTGTCCGGCAATTCTGCCAACCCTTAGAACCGGTGCACCCATTTCATGAATCAGGATAAAACTCATTTGAAGCAATACCTTCACCATATTCACAATCTTTGGTGCTTTGGTGGCATCAAAACTTTCAGCACAATCACCGCCCTGCAACAAAAATGCTTTTCCGGCAGCAACATTAGCCAATTTGGATTTCAGTGCTTCAATTTCCCAGGAAGTAACCAACGGTGGCAGTGATTTAAGCGCCTGATAACTTTCCTCTAATTTTTCCTGGTTTGGATACTCCGGCAGTTGTTTTACCGGTTTATCTTTCCATGAGGTCGGTGTCCAATTTTTTAGTGTTACTTCTTGCATAAACTTATATTTCTAAGTGAGCGCTAAAACTATCGGTTTTTCAGGGTTAATGCTCAAATTTCTTACGCATTGTATTGATCAATGAAATATATTAAGGGCGAATTTCAAAAATCACATTATGTTAGAAACAAAACCACGGATATTAGTTGTTGATGACCATCCTGCTCTTGTAACATTAACAAGACACAAATTGATTCAAAAAGGATATGAAGTCATTACTGCTCAAAATGGACAGGATGCATTAGAGATGGCTCGCAGTGAATATCCCGATCTGATATTGAGTGATGTAGATATGCCCATAATGAATGGGTTTGAGCTTTGTGAGAATGTAAAAAGAGATTCTAAGCTCAGTAAGATCCCGATCATATTGGTAACCTCAATGGTGACTACTGAATACATCATGAAAGGTATTGAAGCCGGTACTGATAATTATCTTACCAAGCCTTACGATGATGAAACGCTCTACGCTAAAATAGAGGAACTTTTAGTCAATCCTCCACCTCCCATAAATAGCCTTGAAACAGCGGAGGTAAAAATAGAAGGCAAAACCTACAATGTGCTTGCAGATTACTCGCACTTAGTAAACTTGTTGATCTCTACTTACAAGAATACACTTGCACAAAACAATCAGCTTAGTAAGATGCAAAGCGGATTAAATGCGGCAAATAAGGAACTGGAACTTACCAAGCAGGAACACGAAGAACTCATTCATAATATTTTTCCCGAGAAGATCGCGCAAAATCTGCTCGCATACGGAACGGTAACTCCTGAACGATACGAGGATGCAACCATAATTTTTACTGATTTTTCAGGGTTTACAAAAGTAGTACCACAATTAAGTCCGGAAGAGCTTATTGAGAGCTTGTCTTTTTATTTTGATCGATTTGATGACATAACATCTCAGCACAATTTGATCAAGATCAAAACCATTGGTGACAGTTACATGGCTGCAGGTGGACTGCCTGAGCGTAATGCTACTCATCCAATAGATACCATCTTAGCCGCACTTAAGATCCGCGATTTTGTTCGAAAATTCAGTGAGGAAAGCAAAAACAGTGAAACTCCATATCTGCCTATTCGCATTGGTGTTCATACCGGAAAGGTTGTGGTTGGGGTGATTGGCAAAAAACGTTTTGCTTACGACATTTGGGGAGAGACTGTGAACCTGGCCGCACGTTTGGAAGTACATTCTGAGAATAACTCCATAAATATTTCGGAAACCACCTATGAGCGGGTTAAGGATTTCTTTGTATGTGAAAGCCGTGGAGCTATCGACACCAAACACACCGGAAAGATTCCGATGTACTTTGTAGAAAGGGTGAAACCGGAGCTTTCTGAGGATGATGAAGGACTTTTGCCGAACAGGCTTTTTATCAGGGAATACAATAACCTTTTGAGAACAAACAACAGTAATTAGTATCTCCCAAGCAGTTACATCATTTTGTACTTGTATTTTTAAAGTAAAATAGTAGTTTAGATTTGGTTATATCATCAAATTAATACTATGCTTAGAAACTACATTACATTCGTTTTCAGAAATCTGAAGCGAAATCTGGGGTATCTTTCTATCAATTTATTAGGTCTGGCGTTGGGTATCGCCACTGTTTTGCTGATTGCTTTATATGTACAGCATGAACTTAGTTACGACCAATATCACGAAAAGAAAGACCGAATTTATCGCATGGTCTCCTACAGTGGATTTGCTGAGAAAAGCTGGGGTGGGTATGTAAGCGGCGACCCCATTCCTGAAATGAGAGCCAGCTATACTGACGTTGAGGACGCAGCAAAATATATGACCTGCGGATCAGATAATGTTACTCTTGGCAACACACGCTATGAAGATATTTCCATGCTTTGCGGAGAATCGAACCTATTCAACATCTTTTCTTTTGATGTTATTGCCGGTGACCGCAACGCTATGCTGGATGCACCAAATACCGTAGTTATTACCCGATCACTGTCGGAACGGCTTTTTGGAAATGAAAACCCGATCGGAAAAACTATCCCCATTCATTTTGGTTACTCTGCTGAAGATGCTACTGAATTTGAGATCACCGGGTATATGGAAGATGTACCGACAAATTCCCATTTCAGGTTTGACCTGATGATCTCTTATGAATCTCTCCGAAGTACAACAAGATGTATGGATTGCGGACAGGTAATGTATGCCATGTTACATGAGGGTGCGAATCCCGATTCTGTGGCAAGCCGAGCACTCACCCATGTGCAAGAGATCGATGGCAGGAATTACGTTGAAGATCTGCAATTAGAACCACTGACAGATGTTTACTTTTCAGATATTGTAGCCTCGCCTCAAGGAGATATGCGCTATGTAATGATCATGGCTGCCATTGCAGGACTTATCCTTTTGATCGGCTGTGCGAATTACATGAATCTGGCCACGGCACGATTTTCACAGCGTTCCAAAGAGATCGGGGTCCGTAAAGTATTGGGCGCTCACCGTTTTGAGCTAATGAAGCAATTTTACCTTGAAACCATAATTCTAACCCTTCTTTCACTTCCTTTGGCTATTGTTTTACTGGCTGTTGGAATACCCTACTTTAACACGGTTGCAAATACAGATGTAGCCATTCAATGGTTTGGGGATCTTACCCTATATATGTCTATTCTCGGTTTATTAGTGGTGATTGGGATCATAGCCGGGAGTTATCCGGCCCTTTTCCTGTCTTCTTTCAAACCGAGTGAAGTTATTAAAGGGACTTTAAAACCAAGCTTATCAGCAGCAGGTATCCGAAAAGGATTGGTTGTATTTCAGTTTATGATCGCTTTGGTAATGATCGTGGTTACAGGCGTGATCATGCAGCAGTTATTTTATCTGCAAGACAAAAATCTTGGCTTTGATACCGATCAGGTTGTAGTGGCCACGATGGGTGACCCGTCTTTTATGAATCAGTACACGGCTGTACAACAGGAATTTCAGAAAATCGCCTCCATAAAACATGTATCGGCTGCAAGCGGTGTTCCTATGAGAAGAGGGGGAGCCCATTTTATTCATCAAGTTGATGATCGGCAGATCGAGTTTGTAACACCTACTATTGATCATGAAACCATTCATGCATTAGATATTCCTTTACTTGCAGGTCGAAATATATCGGAGACCATATCCAAAGGCCGGCGTGAGGCACTCATGACCCTGACGGGAGTCACCGAATTGGGGCTGGAAACCCCGGATGAAGTGATCGGTCAAACAATTGGAATGTATGAAATTGTCGGGGTCGTTGAAGACTTTCATATCAAGCCATTGCATGAAGAGATACAGCCGGTGATTTTGTCTCAAAACAATTGGGGGCAGGCTAATTCGTTTATTATAAAAATTGAAGGGGGAACCATACGTGATACCTTTGATGATCTGCAAGCTGCATGGGATGACCTGGGAACTAACGGGCCACTTGAGATCACTTTTGTTGAAGACCAGATTAATCAGATTTATGAAAAAGAACAAAACACGGCTAAAATAATCGGCTTTTTTGCCTTCATGTCAATTTTTGTAGGATGTTTGGGATTATTCGGACTGGCTACTTTCATGACTGAACGCCGCATAAAAGAGATTGGCATCAGAAAGGTTTTAGGTGCAAGCGTGGGTAATATCCTGGCACTTCTTTCCAAAGACTTTGGGAAACTTGTTTTACTGGCTTCTCTGATAGCAGCTCCGATAGCTTATATCATCGCGAACAAATGGCTCGCTAATTTTTCGTACCGGATCGATATTGGTGCTTCGATCTTCCTGATCTCCGGTTTAGTGGTGCTTCTGATCGCCCTATTTTCTACAGGAATCCGGTCACTTCAAGCCGCCATCAAAAACCCCGCAGATACACTCAGAAGTTAAACGCTCCTTAAGCCAACATCGCACAGGCGAGACGCCTGCGCTAGTACTATTAATAAACTAGCTTCCCCTTGAACCTAATATCTAACACCTTGCACCTTTCCCTAAAAAGGAATGAAGCTTTTCCCCCTCCTGTTTCGTATTTTACATAGTTCTGAAATCCTAAAATCAAAGAGACTTTGCAGCATAATATTGTATTACGCGGCGCCCGCGAACACAACCTCAAAAATATTGACATCGACATTCCCCGCGACCAGCTCGTGGTCATCACCGGACTCTCCGGCTCCGGTAAATCCTCTCTGGCTTTTGACACCATCTATGCTGAAGGTCAGCGAAGATTCCTGGAATCTCTCTCCGCTTATGCACGGCAGTTTTTAGGAATGATGGAACGCCCCGCTGTGGATTTCATAGACGGACTTTCTCCTGTAATTTCCATCGACCAAAAAACCACCAATCGGAATCCCCGCTCTACTGTCGGTACAGTCACAGAGATCTATGATTTTCTAAGACTATTGTATGCCCGTATCGGTATTCCCTATTCTTATAAAACCGGCAACAAGATGGAAAAACAATCTGCAGATCAGGTTGTTGCTACGGTGATGGATATGCCGGAAGGCACCAAAGCGTATTGTTTGGCACCGGTGGTTCGTGGACGTAAAGGACATTATCGGGAGTTGTTTGAGCAAACCATTAAACAAGGATTTGTAAGCGCCCGCATTGATGGCGAATTTCATGATCTGGAAAAAGACATGAAACTGGATCGATATAAAACTCACAATATTGAAATTGTGGTCGACCGCTTCGTCATATCCCCAAAAAGTGAAAAGCGCATTGCCGAAAGTATTCGTCTTGCCCTTGAAATGGCTGACGGGAATGTGATCCTTGCCATAAAAGACGGGGATGAGATCTCAGACAAACTCTATTCTCAAAATCTCTTTGATCCTGAAAGCGGCCTGGCATACGAAGATCCCGCTCCAAACCTATTTTCGTTCAATTCACCTTACGGAAACTGTAAGGAATGTGAAGGATTGGGATATACTTATGATGTAAGCTGGGACCTACTCGTTCCAAATAAAGAACAAAGTATTTCTGATGGCGGAATTCGTTTTCTGGGCGCTCCACGAGATATCTTTGTCTTCAAACAACTGAAAGCCATTTTAGATTCTTTCGATCTGGATTTTGAAACCCCGCTCAAAGAATTTCCTGAGGAAGCACTGAATATCATCATGCACGGGAGTGGTGATAAAAAATATTCTGTGAGCTACGATTTCAAGGACAATTCAGTGACCTACAAGCATAAGTTTGAGGGGCTGAGAAACACCATTATTGATCAGTATCATAACAGTAAATCGAACAAGCAGCGGGATAAAGCAAAGGCCTTCATGGATAAAGTTACCTGTCCCGAATGCAGTGGCGGCCGACTTAATAAAGAAGCACTCTCTTACAAAATTGACGGATACAATATCCACGATCTCGTTCAACGGGATATACAGGATCTTCGGGATACGCTCTACGCCATTAACCTGAATGAGCGACAGCAAACCATCGGTAATCAGGTTTTAAAAGAAATTCGGGATCGTCTCGATTTTCTGCTGAATGTGGGATTGACTTATTTGTCTCTGGATCGTGAAGCTCAAACATTGAGTGGCGGCGAAGCTCAGCGTATCAGATTGGCAACGCAGATCGGAACTCAGTTAGTTGGGGTACTTTACATTTTAGATGAGCCAAGCATCGGACTCCATCAACGTGATAATATCAAGCTGATCAAATCCCTGGAAACTTTGAGGGATCTTGGTAATTCCGTAATTGTAGTAGAACACGATCGCGAAACTATTGAGCATGCTGATTTTGTAGTAGATATGGGTCCGGGTGCCGGCGTGAACGGCGGATATATCGTCACTTCAGGCAAACCCAATGAACTTGACCCTGATTCCGACACTGCTAAATTTTTGAGAGATGAAGAAGTAATTAGAGTTCCCGAAAAAAGAAGAGAAGGAAACGGAAAGTCTATTGTTATCAAAAATACCCGGGGCCATAATCTCCAGGATCAGAATATCAAAATTCCTTTGGGTAAGTTTATTTCAGTCACAGGAGTAAGCGGCAGTGGAAAAAGCTCGCTTATCAATCAAACCCTGGTTCCGATCCTTTCTAACCATTTCTATAAATCCAAAACCGTTCCTCTTCCCTATGATTCTATTGAAGGAATAGACAACGTGGACAAGATCATCTCCATTGATCAAAGTCCTATTGGGCGAACTCCCAGGTCTAATCCGGGAACGTACACCAAAGTATTTGACCATGTAAGAAGACTATTTGCTGAGCTTCCTGAATCCAAAATTCGGGGTTACGACCAGGGACGTTTTTCATTTAATGTGAAAGGAGGCCGGTGTGAAACTTGTCAGGGTGATGGAGTTCGTAAGATAGAAATGAATTTTCTTCCTGATGTATATGTAACCTGTGAAACCTGTAACGGCAAACGCTATAACCGGGAAACGCTGGAGATCTACTATAAAGGGAAAAATATTTCTGATGTGTTGAAAATGCCGATCAGTCAGTCTGCAGAATTTTTTGATGCCCAACCCGCTATTAGCCGTATTTTAGGGACCCTGACCGATGTCGGCTTAGGCTATCTCACTTTGGGCCAATCCTCAACTACCCTTTCCGGGGGAGAAGCACAGCGGATCAAGCTGGCCCGTGAACTTTCGAAAGTAGGAACGGGTGATACCTTATATGTAATGGATGAACCGACTACCGGACTTCATTTCCAGGATGTAAGAATGTTAGTGGATGTAATACAGCGGTTGGTTGATAAGGGAAATTCGGTGATCGTGATCGAGCATAACCTTGATCTTATAAAAGCTTCCGACTGGATGATCGACTTAGGACCTGAAGGCGGTGCGGGCGGTGGTGAAATTATTGCTACCGGTACCCCGGAAGATGTAGCTGAGGTTGAAGCATCCTACACCGGGAAATTCCTGAAAGAAGAATTTGACCGCTTGAAAAAGGAACCCGTCTGAATAACTTTAAAAGTATTAGTTCACAATTGTTCGATTGTTGTTTATATTTTAGCTCTGAATGAAATTCTTTCGTACACATATCGCCCGTTCGTTTAATGTAGGTATTCTGCTTGCAGGTCTCGTTTTCTATTTCATGAAACCGGTTAGTGATAGTGCTGAAAATGATGCTTTTGCTGTATGGTTGCAGTCTAATCTTAAATCCAGCTCAAGCACAATTGTTGTTGACCAAATTCGAGGGCTTTCAGCTGCTGATGGTAAATTAGAGTCAGTTATTCGTGAAGCCTCAGCCCTTGTAAAAGCAAATGCAGATGATTTTGAGCTTCCGGTAAATTCCCAGTCTCAGGATGAAAACGAAGTATTCCAGCTATTGTTAAAAGAATGGAATGCATATCAAAGTTCATCCTCAGGAATGGGCAAGGCCGTGCTTATAAAACAAGCTCAGCCAAATTCTGTATTACCGGTTGATGGTTTTTCTTTTGGAAATAAGTCTGCAACCCATCAACAAAATATAATAATTGCAGATGCCGGGATCTCAATGGAGCAGATCCATGCTCCAACCCACCGTTTTTATCTATCCCCTCTTTCAAGCGGAACTGCGATCAATGCCCCCTGACCTCATCGTTAAAGAGATATCCACACTACACTTTAACGATATCTGAATCTTGAAAAGTAACGGTTTACTTAATAATAGCCGGTACTGTTCTGAATATTCAATTCATATCTTTTAAAACAATTCAAAACTAAAAACTTTACTACCATGCAAGGAAACGGATTTAAAATTGGTACTATCGTGGCTTTTTTAGCCCTTACCATATATTACCTCTGGCCCACCATTCAATGGAATCTGGAACAGAATTATATTGAAGAACTGAGTGCCTCAGAAGCGGCTCAGTATAAAGAAGAAAATGAAGAAAAACTTGAAAGCCTTCGAAGCAGAATATTGTCATTGGGACTTGACCTCAAGGGCGGTATGCACGTAACGCTTGAAGTAGGTGTTCCTCAATTAATCTTGGAATTAGCCGGCGACAACAGGGATGAACTGCTCGAAGATGTAGTCGAAACTGCCCGTCAGCGATCTATCGAAGACGGTTCAGACTTTATTGATGAAATGGTTTCGGAATTTGAATCCCGGGATCCCAATGCTCGTTTAAGCCGGTATTACAGAAATGATGCAATGGACATCACCCGCCGATCAACAAACGAAGAAATAGCTGCTTTCCTTAAAGCACAGCGTCAGTCAGCCTTGGAAAGGGCCATTGAGATTATCCGAACACGTGTTGACCGTTACGGTGTAACAGAACCTTCTATCGTGAAGCAAGGAAACAACCGGGTTGTAGTTGAGTTGCCGGGCGTTGAAGATAAAGAACGTGTGCGTAACCTATTGAAAGGTACGGCCCGGCTTGAATTTCGTCTTGCTGCAGATGCCGAAGAGTTTCGTTCATTTGTAGAACAGGTTTATGAATATTATGATAGTTACGAAACAACTGATGCTGATTCCGATTCTGTTGTCAATAATCAATTTAGCCCACTTGAAGAGGTGTTAGTACCCGCTCAAAGCCCTTATTTAGTTGGCTATGCTACTCCGGAAGACACAGCCCGTGTCATGGATCTGTTACAAAATGAAGACATTCAGCGGATGATGCCCAGAAGTACAACCGTTATGTGGAGTGCTAATCCTTTGTCAGGACAAGGCGGTGAAGATCTTTACCAGCTGATTGGCGTTCGTACTCAGATCGAGTTAACCGGAGATGTAATTGAAGCTGCATCTGTACAATTCGATCCGGCTACCAACGTGCCTGAAGTGTCCATGAGCATGAACAGCGAAGGCGCCCGAAAATGGGGTAGAATTACCGGAGCTAACATCGGAAAACCGGTAGCCATTGTTTTGGATGGATTTGTTTTCTCCTATCCAAACGTCCAAACCAAGATCTCTAACGGACGTTCATCCATTACCGGATTAGACGGGATCAACGAAGCAGAGGATTTAGTAAACATCTTGCTTTCAGGTGCCCTTCCCGCTCCACTTGAAATTCTTGAAGAGCGCACAGTAGGTGCAACATTGGGTGCAGAATCAATTAGAGCAGGGTTAAACTCTATTCTATTTGGATTGGGAACTGTCGCATTATTCATGATCGTATATTACCGAACCGGTGGTGGAATTGCTGACCTGGCATTGCTTCTCAATATCATTTTCATACTTGGTATTCTCGCAGCTTTCAAGGCTACTCTAACACTCCCCGGTATTGCAGGTATTGTATTGACCATCGGTATGGCGGTGGATGCAAACGTACTGATCTTTGACCGTATCCGGGAAGAACAGCGTACCGGAAAAACACTAAAAGCTTCCATTGAAGCAGGCTATGCAAATGCCATGAGTGCCATTGTAGATGCGAACGTAACCACGTTTTTCGTGGCCATTATCCTTTTCAGTTTCGGCGTTGGACCGATCAAAGGATTTGCCGTAACCCTTATGGCCGGTATCGTAGCATCACTTTTCAGTGCTATTGTGATCACCCGTGTAGTGGTAGATTACCTAATCCAAGCCAAGAAGAGCGTAGTAAGCTTCGGTTAATTCTAAAAAAGAAATTTAAACGACTAAAGGAATATTATTATGAGATGGTTTGAAACACCAAATTTTAACTTTACGGCAAGCCATAAGATAGCCTATATCTTTTCCGGAATTCTATTTTTGGCTTCACTAACAGCAA
The DNA here is from genome assembly GCF_035704785.1 of Gracilimonas sp. GTDB lineage: Bacteria > Bacteroidota > Rhodothermia > Balneolales > Balneolaceae > Gracilimonas. The sequence goes on from NZ_DASSWP010000026.1 coordinate 17,219, forward strand.
TCTTAACTCAAGGATTGCAATATGGCATCGACTTTAAAGGCGGTAAGGAATTCGTTCTCGAATTTCAAAGCCCCGTTAATGTTGTGGAAATGAGATCCGGCTTGAGCGAACCTCTCGGTACAGCTCCTGAAATAAAACTATATGGTTCTGATTCAGAAGTTCTGATCCGAACAGATAATGAGAGTGATATCAGTACTGTTCAACAGATCATCACCTCAACCGTTAGTGAACTTTATCCTGATAATCCTGCCAATGTTGTTAAAACATCTGTGGTTGGCCCTCGTTTTGCGGAGGATCTTAAATGGGGTGCATTGCAAGCAGTTATTTACGCTATTGTGATCATTTTCATTTATATCCTGATCCGATTCCGAAACTGGACCTTCTCGGCCGGAGCAGTTGCAGCCCTGGTTCATGATGTTGTGATCGTTCTTGGGGTATTCACTATCCTAGCTGATCTGGTTCCATTCAGTTTACAAATTGATCAGGCATTAATTGCTGCATTTTTAACTATTGTGGGTTATTCGCTTAACGATACCGTGGTTATATTTGACCGGATTCGCGAAAATTCCAATGTCCACAAAGGAATGGACTTCACACCTATGGTAAATAAGAGCTTGAATGATACGTTAAGCCGTACTATAATTACTTCTCTTACTACCTTGTTTGTGGTGCTTGTGCTGTTTATTTTCGGAGGTGAGGTGTTGAAAGGATTTTCTTTTGCACTCCTTATCGGTATCATTTTGGGTACATACAGTTCACTGTTTATAGCCAGTGCGTTGGTAGTAAAACTCGAAGAGCGTACCAAAAAATCATTAAATTAAAACAATAGAATATTATGAGCTTTAATACATCAGAACGCTACAACAGCGTTGTTATCGAATTTAAAGGGAACGTGATGGGTGGCCCTGATGCGGTTAGCCTGAACGAAAAACTGCATGAACTCATCGATGCCGGAAAAACCAATGTTGTGGTTGACCTTGGCAAGGTAAAATTCATGAATTCTTCAGGTCTTGGAATGCTTATAGGAGGATTAACTACCATGCGCAAAGCCGGTGGTGACCTTCGCATTGCTAATGCGACCGATAAAATTGAAAGCCTATTGATAGTTACAAAACTTATCACGGTATTCAAACACTTTAAGTCTGTGGAAGAAGCCGCAGAATCATTCGAAGATTAATACACTTGAATTTAAAAATGAATACAAAGGGGTGTTCTGCACCCCTTTTTTATTGAACTTATTATGAGCACAAGAGTTGTTATTGGAGCACAATGGGGTGATGAAGGTAAAGGTAAGATCGTTGACCTCCTCAGTGATAAAGCGGATTTTGTAGTCCGCTTTCAAGGGGGTGCTAATGCAGGACACACCCTGAAATTTGACGATAAAAAATTCGTTCTTCACCTTATTCCATCCGGAATTTTTAATGGAAATGCTGATTGCGTAATCGGCAACGGAGTTGTAATCGATCCCATTGCACTGGTTGAGGAAATTAAAGACGTTCAGGAAATGGGTTTTAGTCTGGAAGGCCGGTTCTTTATCAGCCAAACAGCACACGTTATACTTCCCTATCATAAACTACTGGATCAGCTCAAAGAAAAGCGCAGAGGCGGTGATGCCATAGGTACTACCGGCCGGGGAATCGGCCCTGCTTATGTCAGTAAAGTATCACGGGTTGGAATTCGCATGGTTGATCTGCTGGATCGGGAAATACTTCGGGAGAAAATTGACCAGAATTTAAAAGACATAAACTTTGCGCTCCAAAATCTCTATAAAGAACCCAAGCTAAATACTGATGATTTAATGGCTGAACTTGAAGATGCCATTCAATTATTGGAACCGCTTATTTGTAATACTACCAACATGCTGCATGAAGGCATTAAAAATAATAAGTCCATCTTGTTAGAAGGTGCCCAGGGTACTTTGCTGGATGTCGATCATGGTACTTATCCATATGTTACTTCATCTTCACCCACATCAGGCGGTGCTTGTATTGGCTCCGGAATTCCGCCAACTGCACTTACCAATGTGATGGGAATTACAAAAGCCTATTGCACCCGAGTTGGAAATGGACCCTTCCCTACTGAATTATTGGACGAAACCGGAGAGAAACTTCGCAAAAAAGGAGCTGAATTCGGCGCCACAACCGGACGCCCTCGCCGATGTGGCTGGCTCGATCTGGTTGCCCTTAAATACGTTGTTCAACTCAATGGCATGAATGAACTTACCCTCACTAAAATGGATGTGATGGACGGTTTTGAAGAAATCAAGGTTTGCACATCTTATAAAATTGATGGCAAAAAAACGGATGTATTTCCGTTATGTCTGGATGAGATCGAAAAAGTAGAACCAGTGTATACCACCCTGCCCGGTTGGAAAAACTCTATTGAAGGAATTACAGACTGGAATGATCTTCCATCAACGGCACAATCCTATATCAGGTTCATTGAAGAGTATCTTGGAGTGAAGTTTACCATTATCTCTACAGGGCCAAAGCGCAACGAAACGATCGTACTTTAACGCCTGTCTGATGGGTTCAAGTCCGCCTGTCCAATTTTATTAGAACTATCAGGCTGGATCTGATAAATCCATCAGACGGGATATCCGTCAGATGGATCTCAAAGAGGAAAAGCTAATTAAGCTTACACTTTACAGACCTAAAATTGAAGATATCAATCCCCGGCGTACGTCAATAACTCCTCATAAGCTTCCTGGCATTCTTCCAGCAAATCTTCCAATTCTTCCGGAAAAGGCTCATTTTTAGCTTTATAGGCTCTGAATCCAGTAGACCGGTGTACGTTATGGTACCAGTACTTAGCCCACACTCCATCCTCTTTTCGGGGCCCTGCCGGCCATTTGAGCATGGCTTCATCAAAAGGAATACCAAGTGTCCCGCACAACTCCCTCAATCGTGATTGGGGATACTGCAGTATGTCCTTGGCATCTACGATCACCGTTTTTTTATCAATGGACCTCAGGTACTTCACGATTTCAAGGTGTTTGGCATAGCCTACATCCTGCATAGTCGGATTTTTCACCTGCTTGGCGTAAGACGGGAGCATATCTTTGGGAGGACGAGTTAAAAATACATTCACCGTTTTCTCCAGAAAACTCAGATCCAGATTTACCAGATGATGAGTCATATTCTTAAAAAAAGCGATGGGAGTATCATAATCTCCGAGTATGATCTCATCCACCACCTTCTGTCCATCATTTTCCTGACTTTCCAGCACCTCTTCGGCCCCCGGATGATAATTTTTAGCATCGGTATTAGCCAAATAATGAGCATAGAGAGGCTCATCTACCACAGTGGCATCTTCGCGCTGAGCAAATGAATACATCAATGCTGTTGAAATATTACGTGGACCGCTCCACAAGCAAATTCGTTTTGTTTTTAACATGTATTTCGCCTTTACTTTTTATTTTAGAACTGAGTTTTTAAATACACTCAGTGTAAAATTTATATTCAATTTATTTATACTTTTTCCTTCTGTGTTGCAAGCTCAATTTCCTGCTCATACAGCTTCTGTAAGTGCTGAGTTATTGCCCCGGGAACTGCTTTCGTTATCACCCTTCCGTCTATCGTTGTTACAGGGGTGAGTCCTCCAAAACTACCTGTTACAAATGCCTCATCAGCTCCATATACATCAAATAACGAAAAATTCTTTTGAACACAGCTAATTCCTGACTTTTCACAGATCTCGATCACCTTTCCGCGTGTTATCCCATTCATACAATACTGACCCGTTGAGGTCCAAACCTCATCCCCTTTTACCATAAAAAAGTTGGTGGCATTACAAGTAGATACAAACCCATTGATATCCAGCATGAGAGCTTCATCAGCTCCTGCCTCAATAGCCTGAACCAATGCCTGTACCTCATGAATTTTACTGTGGCAATTCAGTCTCGGATCAAGATAATCGGGCGAGCCACGGCGAAACGTACTGGTAAATAAAGTCACCCCGCGGTCTCTGCTTTTGGGATCCGCTTTTTTATACTCGGCAATGATCACCAAATTCGGGCCGGATATGGTCAATCTTGGATCCTGGGAAGGAGTCTTTTTTATGCCTCGTGTAAACATTAGCCGCACATGAACGCCGTCTTTCATGTTGTTGGCATCGAGGGTTTTCCAAATGGCATCCGTGATCTCCTGACGAGTCATCTTCAGATCCATACCTATGGTTTTGGCTCCTTGGAATAACCGGTCATAATGTTCTTTGACGAAGACAAGCACACCTTTATGTAAGCGGAAACCTTCCCAAACTCCATCGCCTACCAAATAACCGCTGTCAAATACGGATATCTTAGCTTCACTTCGGGGAAATAATTCTCCGTTGATGTAGATAAGGACATTTTTATTCCGCGGATCATCGACCGCATTGTGTGTGCCGTGTGCCATTTAATTTTTAAATGAACATACGTAAAACACAACAAATGGTCATCCTTTTGAGGTTAAACGCATTACAATTAATAACATGTATTTAAGCCAATTTGAAATGAAAAAATTTGTACTAAGAAGAAAATGTGTTCTTAAAAAAAAATCTCTACAGTAATAACTGCAGAGATTTTATGATACTTAGATCAAAAGAAAACTTACCCCGAAAACCCTGGAAGGTTAGCATGTCAGGACAAAAATACCTGATCTCGATTTGTCTTAATCAGGTTGACGAGAAAAGTTTAAGGATTTTATGCATCATTGAATAATTCAACTCTGATAAAAAATGAACCGGTTCTGAACCTGCCTTAAAAGGGACCCCTATTTGCAATGGAGGATGTTTCAGGATCTATAATTCTATTCTTATCAAATATGAACCACTACTCTTCAAACACCAGGGCATCAGGATCGGCTCCAAGATCTTTCAGATATTTCATCATAGATTCATTGAAAGGCCCGGGACCGCATACATAAAATGGCTGATCAAAATCATCTATCTCGGATTCCAGAAATTCCTTATCTATAAATCCATCCAGAAATATATGATCGCCCGCCGGTTCTTCATCGGTAATGGCATTGATGAAGTTATCACCCAGCTTATCCTCAAATTCATCCTTCAGGATAATATCCTTCTCAGTTTTGTTGGAAAAAATGAGTTTGTTATTTCCAATCTCCCCCTTTTTATCCAGATCTCTGAAGATAGCGATGAACGGAGTTATTCCTGCTCCGCCCGCTAAAAATACGCCTTCGCCTTTGTATTGAATGGTGCCCCAGGATTCGTCAACAATCAGCTTGTCTCCTTTTTCCAGATTACCTATCTGTTCAGTAACACCGTCATGCTCCGGATAAATCTTGATCACAAACTCTAGATTTTCATCTTCATTCAGTGACGTAAATGTAAATGGGCGTTTTTCTTCCCTCCATCCTTCTTTGTCGACAGCCACCTCGGTAGCCTGACCCGGTTCAAATTCGTAACCATCCGGTTTCTCGAGGGTAATTTTCTTTACGTCGTGAGTTACGTTTTCAATATCTAAGATCTGAAGTGTTTGAGACATAATTATCCATTTTTTAAGTGTTCGGTAATAGATACAATTATGACCTCTAAAACATTCAGGGTATATACTTATCAGAGGATATACTTAGTCGCTGGGAGTAAAAGTCTTCATATTTTTGTAAGCCTGCCGCTGCACTTTCTTTTGAAGAAATGAAGTCCACCCCAATAAAAACCCGGGAAATCCCAATGCCTGCCGACTCCATCTCCAGAAACTAAAAGAGTCCTTATGTTCAATAATGAGTCCGTCTTTAAATTTGAAGCGTGCGTTAATGTTGTTGTGAACCATCCTATTTGTTTGAGGAAATAAGTACTCCGCTTTCAGCCGGGCTTTTCCTGTTTCTTCATCCGCCCAAACCTGATCAAAATGAAATTCAAATTCCTTCGCTCTTTTACAGAGCATAGTCCACATTCCCGCTATCTCATTTTTTGAACTCAGATCGAATACCGGATCTTTGAATGTAGCTTCGGGATGATAGCAACGGATCATCCCTTCATGATCCACTGTTTGTAAAGCTGAGTATAATCGGTGAATCACCTCTTCATTTTTATTCATCTTTAAAATACCTCACCCTGTTTGAAATCAGTCCTGTGAATACTACGATCGAAGAGCCCACTAAGGTATATAGTGGCCACGCAATAGCTAATCCATCACCTGGAAGTAGATCCTGTATCGGGCCCTGAACCATAAACAGTAAGGCGATCAACCCGCAGAAAAAGCCGATGATGGCATCTGTTTTGTCGGGTTTGGTGAAGAACATCCCCAGTAAAAAGGCCCCTAGCAATCCGCCATAAGTATAGGAGGCGATCCCAAGACCAAGCTCCACAATGGCCGGCCGCTCCCCACCCTGAAGTTGCAACACAGCAAAGAAAATGGCTGATCCGGTAAGTATTACTCCCCAACCCATTGTAATTTTTCTGGAAATAGAAAGGTCTTCAGCATCAGTATTATTCTTCCCGAAGTAGGGTTTATACAGATCGTAAGTAGTTGAAGAAGCCAGTGAGTTGAGAGATGAACTAAGGCTACTCATAGCGGCTGCAAACAATGCCGCAACTATCAGTCCGGATACCCCTGTTGGGAGTTCTTCTACTATGAATTTGGCAAATATTTCATCCGTTGTGGCAAGACCCATAGCCTCAGCTGAGACGCCCTCATAGAACATGAACAGCAGCAATCCTATGCCCAGGAAAAGGCCGAATTGGAGCATTGCTACGATCCCGCTCCAGATCATCGCTTTTTGCCCTGACTTCAAATTTTGGGTAGCCAACACACGCTGCACCAGCAATTGATCCGTTCCGTGGGAAGCGAGTGAAAACACAGCGCCTCCAACTATGGCCGTGATCAGCGTGTAGGGTTGTGCAATGAATTCACGGAACGACATATCAAATCCGAGATTTATGATATCCAGTTTCTCAGCCGGTAATTCGAAGCCGGGCGGTATGTTTCCGATCAAGACTCCAATAGCAATGAACGCACCGCCTATGTACACGATCATTTGTACGAAATCCATCCAAACCACCGCCTTGATGCCACCGAAAAAAGTGTAGATCAAAGTAATTCCTGTTATCACACAAATAGAAATGATGTAAAGCTCCAGATCTCCCCACCCGGTAAAAGCACCTCCAAACCTCAGAATAATTGCCAGCGGAATGGCTGTTGCAAAAAGACGTACTCCATCAGCCAACAACCTTGTGATCATAAATGTGGAACTTGCCGCATTTCGCATGGTCGCACCGAATCTGCGTTCAAGAAAGGTGTATGCGGTAAAGAGATCACCTTCATAATATTTAGGGAGGAAAAAGAGTGCTACAAAGATCCGGCCTATCACATAGCCGACCGTTATTTGGAGAAAAGTGAGATTACCACCATAGGCAACCGCAGGAATACTGATAAAAGTAAGGGTACTTGTTTCAGTAGCTACAATGGAGAAAAGAACGGCCCACCAGGGAATCCCCTCACCGCCTAAAAAATAGTCTTTATTCGACGTCTGTTTTCCGGAGGACTTTAGCCCGAGAAACGCTACTCCGGCTAAATAAACTACAATAACAAGATAATCTATGAACGAGAAACCCAATGAAGATCCGATTTAATTAAAATTGCATCGGAAGAAAATCATAATTTCAGGGATCAATTCCCAAGATTAAAAATCGGGAAATTTATTCCTCTTTCATCAGAAATTGTACGAAGTTTTGAATAGCCCGCCCCCGATGGGAGATCTCATTTTTTGTAGCGCTGTCGAGTTCAGCAAATGTTTTTCGGAAACCTTCTGGCTTAAAAACCGGATCATAACCAAAACCTTTATCTCCTTTTTGCTCGGTGATGATCTCCCCTTTACACACTCCTTCAAAAGTATATTCGCGGTCTTTATCAACCAATGCGACTACTGTCCTGAACTGAGCTGCCCTGTTTGAGTTCCCATCAAGCTCGCCC
>NZ_DASSWP010000025.1:0-7146 GCF_035704785.1 Gracilimonas sp.
GGAGATGGTAATGCCGGGCGACAATGTGAAGTTAGAAGTAGAACTTATCCAGCCGGTAGCGATGGAAGAAGGGTTACGCTTTGCGATACGCGAAGGTGGCCGTACTGTGGGCGCCGGAGTGGTAACTAAAATCTTAGATTAAAGGTCTGATCGTGGCAACACAACAAAAAATCAGAATTAAATTGAAGTCATACGATCATAACCTGATCGATAAATCAGCTGAAAAAATTATTCAGACTGTGAAATCTACTGGTGCGGTAGTATCGGGACCAATCCCGCTGCCCACTCGTAAAAGCATCATCACGGTGAACAAATCCGTATTTGTTGATAAGAAATCACGTGAGCAATTTGAGTATCGTTCTCATAAGCGTCTCATTGATATTCTCTCAACAGGATCGCAAACCGTTGATGCATTGATGAAGCTGGAATTACCTTCCGGTGTAGATGTAGAAATTAAAGTTTAGAAAAGGACCAGAACACGATGAGTGGTTTGATAGGAAAAAAAGTTGGTATGACAAGCGTGTTTGATAACGCAGGAAAGAATACTCCTGTAACTGTTATCGAAATTGAACCTTGTGCTATTACCCAGATCAAAACAGAAGAAACAGATGGTTATACAGCTGTACAACTTGCTGCTTTTGATCGCAAAGAAAAGAATGTAAGTAAAGCAGTCAAAGGTCACTTTGATAAAGCCGGAGTATCTGCTAAACACCAGGTAGTTGAATTTAGGGATTTTATTCCAGAAGGACTTGGTGTTGGTGACGAACTTAACATCAGTGATGTATTTACTATTGGAGACATTGTAGATGTAGTGGCTGTTTCAAAAGGTCACGGATTTACAGGTGTAGTTAAGCGGCATAATTTTGCTGGTGTAGGTGATGCGACTCACGGTCAGCACAATCGCTTGAGGGCACCTGGTGCGATCGGTAATGCATCTGATCCATCAAGGGTATTCAAAGGAATGCGAATGGCCGGTCAGTCCGGGAATGAAAGAGTTAAGATCAAGAACTTAAGTGTTGCTAAGATCCTCGAAGATTCTAATGTGATATTAGTTACAGGATCAGTTCCGGGGCCAAAAGGTGGCTACGTAGAAATTCATAATAAAACGTCTGTTATCAATTAGTCATGAAATTAGATATTTATAAAATAGACGGATCAAAAAGCAGCAAAAAAGCTGAACTCAGCGACGCAATCTTTGCTATCGAGCCAAATGATGTGGTTCTATACGAAGATGTTAGACGCCACTTGGCAAATAAACGTCAGGGAACGGCTAAAACTAAAGAGCGTGCTGAAGTTAAAGGAAGTACGAAGAAAATGTATCGCCAGAAAGGAACGGGTAATGCTCGTCGTGGTGATATAAAGTCTCCTTTACTTAGAAAAGGTGGAACTGTATTTGGTCCCAAGCCACGTGATTATGGCTTCAAAATGAATAAGAAAACCCGCCAACTGGCACGTAAGTCAGCCTTGTCACTTAAAGCAAGTGCAAAAGGTATTATAGTTGTGCAGGATTTTTCATTTGATGAACCGAAAACATCTCAAGTAGCTGTTATGTTGGCTGCTTTTGAGGCTGCAGGTAAAAAAGTACTGATTTTAACAAGCGAGACAGACACCATCATTTACAAGTCTGCCCGTAACATTCCTAAAGTTCAGGTATTGGAAGGTTATAAGCCTAACACATACCAGATCATGAATGCAGATGTGATCCTGATTCAGGAAAGCGCAGTAGCAGTTTTAGAAAATAGTGTTGAAGGAAAAACTGAAGAGGCGGCAGCATGAGTATTATCGTAAAACCAGTTATTACTGAGAAATTAAGTCGACTTCAAGAAGAAGGAAAATATACTTTTGAAGTTGCTAAAAACGCGACCAAGCCCGAGATCAAGAAAGCTGTTGAAGCTACTTACCCGGGCGTAAAAGTGGCTAAAGTAAATACCGCTATCATGCCATCTAAACCAAAGGGAAGATATACCAGAAGCGGTTATCAGGCAGGCCGAACTAAGGTCTGGAAAAAAGCCATTGTAACTGTCAAAGAAGGCGAAATTGATTTCTTTGCTGAAATTTAAGGATTAGAGAATAATGCCTACTAAGAAATTAAAACCAATTACACCCGGAACTCGACACAGGATCGCTCCTGTATTCGATGAAATTACCACTGATAAGCCTTTAAAAGCTTTATTAGCCGGTAAGCATAATACCGGTGGACGTAACAGACACGGACGTATTACTTCTCGCCACAGAGGCGGAGGGCATAAGCGACGTTATCGCATGATCGATTTCAAGCGAAATAAATTTGACGTGCCTGCTACCGTTCAAACTATTGAGTATGATCCAAACAGATCTGCCCGAATAGCACTGGTGGCTTATGCTGATGGAGAGCGAAGATATATATTGGCTCCTAACAAATTGAAAGTTGGAGACACTATAATATCCGGAGAAAATGCTGCACCTGATTTAGGTAATGCACTCCCAATGATGAAAATGCCTCCAGGTACGTTCATTCACAATATTGAGTTAAACCCGGGACAGGGTGGAACACTTTGCCGCAGTGCAGGTACCGGAGCACAGCTGCTTGGTAAGCAAGAAAAATATGTTAGTATCAAACTTCCCTCAGGTGAGGTTAGAATGATTCTTGGATCTTGCTATGCAACGGTTGGGGAAACAAGTAATCCTGACCACATGAATACCACGATCGCAAAAGCCGGTAGAAGCAGATGGAAAGGAAGAAGACCACAAACCCGTGGTGTTGCCATGAACCCTGTTGATCACCCCATGGGTGGTGGAGAAGGTAAGGCATCCGGAGGTCACCCACGTTCACCTTGGGGACAATCCGCGAAAGGTAAGAAGACAAGAAACCGTAACAAGTTGTCTTCCAAATACATCGTCAGAAGAAGAAAAACCAAGAAAAAATAATTAAGTAACGTATGCCACGCTCACTGAAAAAAGGGCCTTTTGTTTACTACAAGCTTCAGCGTAAAATCGATGAAGTTCAAGAAAGTGGAAGCAAGAAAGTGATCAAAACCTGGTCACGAAGTTCGATGATCACTCCTGATTTTATGGGATTGACACTTGCAGTACACAACGGTAAACAATTTATCCCTGTGTTTATAACTGAAAATATGGTAGGCCATAAGTTAGGTGAATTTGCACCTACTCGGACATTCCGTGGTCATCCATTGAAGAAAGCAGCTAAATAATTAATCGGAAATAAGTGATGGATACTCCAGTATTAGAAGCACGTGCAGTACAAAAGCATTTGAGGAAAGCTCCTCGAAAAGTTCGCCTTGTAGCGGATGCAGTACGTGGCATGTCAGTAGAAAAAGCTATTAAACGACTTGAATTTACTAAGAAAGCATCTTCAGAAGATGTGATCAAAGTGATCAAATCAGCGGCTGCAAATTTGAGAGACAAATTTCAGGAAGAGCGATTTGACAGCGAAGACCTTTTTATTAAGGAAATTTATGTTGATGAAGGTGTGACACTGAAGAGAATTCAGCCAGCACCGATGGGAAGAGCTCATCGAATCAACAAACGCTCATGCCATATCACTGTAAAAGTGGCTAAGCGCGATCAAGAAAGTGTAAACGAATAAACGAACAATACCTTGGGACAAAAAACAAATCCAACTGGTTTTAGATTAGGCATTATTCGCGGATGGGATTCCAACTGGTTTTCTGAAGAAAATCAGCCGGCCCTTATCATTGAAGATGAAAAGCTTCGCGAATATTTGCATACAAGACTTCGTAACGGTGGTCTTTCTAACGTAATTATTGAACGTACTCCAAAGCGTATTTTGCTAACGCTTAGAACAAGCCGGCCCGGTGTTATTATCGGTAAAGGCGGAGAGCAGATCGAACTTCTTCGAGAAGAGCTTAAGAAAATTACCAGCAAAGAAGTTCAGATCAACGTTAGCGAAATCAAACGACCTGAGCTTGATGCCAGCTTAGTTGCTCAAAATATTGCGCAACAGTTACAAGCTCGTGTATCATTTCGTAGAGCGATGAAAACAGCTATTTCATCTGCAATGCGAATGGGTGCAGAAGGTATTAAAGTTCGATGTGCCGGACGACTTGGCGGTGCAGAAATGGCCAGAACTGAGCAGTATAAAGAAGGCCGTGTTCCGCTGCATACACTTAGAGCAGATATTGATTATTCAACTTCTACTTCAAATACCATTTATGGCTCAATTGGAGTAACAGTTTGGATTTATAAAGGTGAAATTATTGGTGATGTTGACTTAACTCCTGGAACACAAACAGGAAGAGATTCAGATTCCGGCCGTGGAAACAGAAGAGGCGGAGATGATAAGGACAGAAGAAGTCGTCGCCGAAGCAGAAACAGAAATCGATCTAATAAAAACAGTTAATAAGAAACGATGTTAGAACCAAAACGAGTTCAGAGACGCCGTGTCCATCGCGACAAACTTAAAGGTAACGCTACACGCGGCCACGTTATTAACTTTGGTGATTTTGGACTGAAAGCAATGGAGCCTAAGTTCATTACTTCACGCCAAATTGAAGCCTGCCGTATTGCTATTGCACGTTCATTGCAACGTGACGGTCAAACATTCATCAGAATTTTTCCTGACCGGCCAATGACAAGTAAGCCTGCAGAAACCCGAATGGGTAAAGGTAAAGGTGCTTTGGATCACTGGATAGCGGTTGTAAAACCCGGACGTATTTTATTTGAAATCGCCGGTGTAAATGAAGAAAGAGCAAAGGAAGCTCTGAGACGTGCTGCTCATAAACTACCTATTAAAACCAAGTTTGTAGTTCGCAGAGACTACCAAGGAGGATAAGATGAAAGCGCACGAATTAAGAGATTTAACACTTACTGAACTAGAAGCTCGCTTGAATGATGAGCGTAGTGCACTACAAAATCTTCGTTTTACAAAATCGGTTACCGGACAACTTGAAAACCCGGCGAGATTAAGAAATCACCGAAGAGAAGTTGCCCGATTGGTAACAATTATTAAAGAAAAAAGTAGTGCTGAATAAGCAATAAGGATTTAAACTATGGCACAAACAGAAAGAGCCCGAAGACGAGAAAGAGTTGGACATGTGGTGAGTAACCGTATGGACAAAAGTATAACGGTTGCGGTAGATCGTCAGGTAAAGCATTCCATTTATGGAAAGTATATTACCAAGACTACTAAGTACATGGCACATGATGAGAACAATGAAGCAAACATCGGTGACAAAGTACATATTATGTCTACAAGACCACTATCAAAGCGTAAATCATGGCGACTGGTTGAAGTCGTCGAGAAAGCTAAGTAACGAATAGAGCATTAGGAATTAGCGATGGTTCAAACGAATACGACATTAAATGTAGCAGATAACAGCGGCGCCAGAAAGCTGATGTGTATTAAAGTATTGGGAGATTCCCGACGCAGATATGCACGAGTAGGTGATTTGATATCCGCATCTGTAAAAACTGCAATACCAGGTGGAAACGTCAAAAAAGGCGAAGTAGTAAAAGCTGTTATTGTACGTACAAGAAAAGAATACCGCAGGCGAGATGGCAGTTACATCCGCTTTGACGAAAATGCAGCGGTAATTATTAACAAAGATCAAGAACCGGTAGGTACACGTATTTTTGGCCCAGTGGCCAGAGAGCTTCGTGAAAAAAGCTTCATGAGAATCGTGTCGCTTGCACCGGAAGTACTTTAAAAAAGGAATTAGAGTATGCCACGCAGGTTCAATAAACAAAAGAAATTACACGTTAAAAAAGGCGATGACGTTTTAGTGATCGCCGGTAACGACAAAGGAAAAAGAGGCCGTGTATTGATGGTTTTTCCTAAAAATGAGCGTGTGCTCGTTGAAGGAATTAATATGCAAACCCATCATGAAAAGCCAACCCAAGACAACCCACAAGGTGGTCGCTTGAAAAGAGAAGGTGCCGTTCACATTTCTAATGTGATGGTTATAGATCCTTCTACTGATGAGCCCACTCGTGTTGGTCGTAAGCGAATTGAAGAAGACGGCAAAGGCCGTTGGGTTCGCTACGCCAAAACAAGTGGCGAAATGTTGGATAAATAACGCAGATAGATAGCAATGGCTGAAGCAAGATTATATACACAGTACAAAGATGAAATTCGCGAAAAATTGCGCGAAGAGTTTGAGTATGAAAACCCGATGGCCATACCCAAACTTAAGAAAATCGTAATTAACGTAGGCGTAGGTGATGCTATAACCGATAAGAAAGTATTAGATACGGTTGTAGATAACGTCGCTGCGATAACTGGACAACAACCGGTTACTACAAAGGCTAAGAAGTCTATTTCGAACTTTAAGCTAAGAGAAGGAATGCCAATTGGCTGTAAAGTTACCCTTCGACAGCGCATTATGTTCGAATTCCTTGATCGTCTTGTAAACTTGGCTTTGCCAAGAACACGCGATTTCCAGGGAGTACCGGATAAAAGTTTTGATGGCCGTGGAAATTATACCATGGGTATTAAAGAACACACTATTTTTCCGGAAATAGATACAGATAAAGTTTCAAAAGTACACGGTATGGATATTACTTTTGTAACTTCTGCTGAAACTGATGAAGAAGCTTATGCCCTGCTTAAGCACTTTGGAATGCCATTTCAAACAAGAAACTAAGGATATTCTATTATGGCTAAGAAAGCTTGGATAGCACGTAACAAAAAACGAAAAGAAACTGTAGAAAAGTACGCCGAAAAGCGTCGCAAGCTCAAAGAAGCGGGCGATTATGAAGGCCTTCAGAAATTACCTCGTGATGCAAGCCCGACCCGGGTTCGCAATCGTTGTAATATCACTGGCAGAAGCCGTGGTTATGTAGGTAAATATGGAATTTCGCGAATTAAATTTCGTGAACTTGCCCTCGCAGGTAAGATTCCAGGTGTACGAAAAGCAAGCTGGTAAATTTAACTAAGGAATCGATGACAGATCCTATTGCAGATTATTTAACACGAATTAGAAATGCCCAACAAGCAGGGCATCGAAGAGTAGATATCCCCGCTTCTAAACTGAAGCGAGCCATGACTAAGATTTTGGCAGATAAAGGGTATATCTCGAAATACATTGACATTGAAGACGGTAAGCAGGGTATCATCCGCTTGTTTCTGAAATATGATTCATATGGACATCCTGTGATCCGTAGCATGAAAAGACTTTCAAAACCCGG
>NZ_DASSWP010000021.1:0-14261 GCF_035704785.1 Gracilimonas sp.
AGCTTATTATCTTCTCCTGCTGCTCCGGAATAAAAGGTTCGATCTTCGGCTAAGGCGATATTGCGGTCAAATGCTTTGGTTTCGTACGCAAAACTTTCTTTATAATTTCCCATTAGATCAAATTCCAGCACTTTATACTGGCTGTTATCCACTACATGGATGAGATCTGAAGTTACTTTTATTTGTCCCGGATTTAAGAATTCTGCCGGACCCCTTCCTTCTTTTCCAAACTGTGCAATTGAGTCACCCTCAGGTGTAACGATTGTGATCTTTTTGATCTGCCCATCGGCTACCAAGAGATTTCCATTATCCATGAGGGAAAGGGCCGTCGGCCGGGAGATACCGTGGCTGTCAAAGTCAATAAATTGGGTTAAGGTATCAATTTTGACCAGTTCCGGTGCAGTTTGTTTGATCGTTTCTTTTTCTGTGCACCCGAAGGAAATAATCAGTAAAGCCAAAAGTGGAAGCATAAATTTGGGAAGCATAATCAATGAGTTATATTAATTACTAATGCTTTAGTATTTACTCGTTTTGATTGATAATGTCAAGAAGGAGAGATTTCGTATCCCGTGCCCCGTAGAGACACGATGCATCGTGTCTCTACGGGGCACGGGAAATTGATGAATGAAAAGGAGCGAATAGCCAAACAAAAAAAGCCCGTCTCTTAAATAAGAAACGAGCTTAATTTTGATGTGCTCACGAGAGGAATCGAACCTCCACGGCCGTTAGGCCATACGCCCCTCAAGCGCACGCGTCTACCAATTCCGCCACGTGAGCATTGTTAGTTAGAAGGGCGACAAAGATAGTGTTTTTAAGCTTCAAAATTCAATGGGTTGCATAAAAAAACCCATCCAAAGTTTGAATGGGTTTTGCTGAGTGTATATCCATTCAGAGTTACACATCAGGCTTAGGCGAATTGCTCTTTTTCAAGATTTAGACGAGCTGCCCAGGCCTAAAGTTCTATTACTCTATGTCCGCTCCAACGCAGAGCGTCAGGAATGAGTAGATTGTCAGGTAATGTAAAAATCACAAGCGAGACGCTTGCGATAGTCTCTGATTAGTCTGTTGGGAGGGGTAGTATCCCAAAAAATTTCAACATTTAATATTGGATGTTGAATGTTCGATATTCTACTCTTCTTCTTCGAGCTGCCGTTTGGCGTAATCATTCTCAGGGTCGATTTTAAGAGCTTGCTCATAATAAGTGCGGGCCTTGTCTGTCTGTCCACCTTTTTTGATCATGTCGCCCATGAGGATCCAGTTTTCAGCATCCTGAGGATCTTTCTTGATGCGTTCGATCAAATAGGGAATGGCTTCCTGTCCGCGATTAGTCATCAACATAAGCATCACCTTATTACGATGTGCAGCAGAGGTGTCATTTAATTCTATGGCTTTGTCAAAATCCTCTTCGGCTCCTTCCAGTTTTTCTAACTGCATTCGCACATTTCCGCGAAGGTTGAAATAAGCAGCATTATCATCATCAAGTTCTAACGCTTTTTCAATGGCATCGATGCTTTTGTCATATTGGTTCAGTTGCTGCATCACCAAAGCTTCCAGGTAAAATGCTTCATGAGAATCAGGCTGCTCTTTTTGAAGTTCACGCGCTACATCTAAAGCGTAATCAATATCTTTTTCTCTTAGTAATTCAAATCCTTTATTAAGTTTCTCTTCGAAATTCATGGAGTTTGGTTATTTATCTTTATTAGAAAGTTCTTCGTATTCCGCTTCTTCAATCTCATCAAAGTTGTTTTTCCCTCTTCTTGATCCTCCTCTAAAAGGATTAAAGTTATTTTGACGGTTGTTGGAAGGTAAAAACAATCGGTTGATATATCTTATCAAAAAGAAAAATGCGATGCTAAAAAAAAGAAATTTAAGCATAGTTCTTAGGGTGCAATATGAATATGGGTATTAGTAAGAATCGGTTTTTCAAAAATCTGCTCTTCAATATACTCCAGGTGCTCTTCATTATTGACAAAATCTATTTCAGAAGCATTCAATACAATTAAAGGAGCCCGGTTATAATGGTGGAAAAAGTGATTATAGGCATCGTTGAGCTCCTTAAGATATTCCGGAGTTATATTTCTCTCATAATCTCTGCCTCGCTCTTCAATGTTTTCCATAAGGCGATCTACAGAAGACTGAATATAAATGATCAGATCCGGTTGCGCTGCAATACCTGTCATGATATTGAAGATGTTATCGTATAATGCCATTTCATCCTGATCGAGATTGAGACGGGCAAAAATCCGGTCCTTTTCAAAAATATAATCTGAGATAGTGAACTGATGGAAAAGATCCTGGCTCATCATATTCTGCTGTTGCTTAAAACGGCTTGCTAAAAAAGCCAGCTGTGTTTGAAAAGCGTAACGCTCACGATCTTCATAAAATTTTGGAAGAAAGGGGTTGTCCTCAAATTCTTCCAAAACCAAACGTGCATTTTTACGCTCAGCCAATAATGAAGCAAGTGAAGTTTTACCCGCACCAATTACACCTTCAATCGCAATAAAATCATATGGGTTGGGCATCAGCTACCAGTTCAATTTTGTTTTATCAATTTCGAGACTCGGCGCTTGTTCAATGAGTTCATCCACATGCTGAGCGGAAATGGGATCTTTCCAATCGGGTAAAACCTCTTTTAAAGGTAACAGAACAAATAAACGCCGGGTGTATTCCTGATGGGGAATGATAAGGGTATCTGTTTCAATGACCAAGTGATCCCAGGCAATTATATCCAGATCTAATGTGCGGGCGGTCCATTTGGGATAGCGGGAGGGGCGACCTTGTTTTTTTTCCTGTTCTTTGAGCTTTTCGAAAAGCTCAAAAGGTTCAAGTTCAGTTTCAATGACTGCCACTGCATTTAAAAAATCCTTCTTTGAAGGACCTACAGGTTCAGAACGATAGATCGATGATTTTTTTAATTTCGAAGTGCTAAGATCAGCTAAAAAATCTGATGCTGTTTTCAGCTGTTGATGAGGGTCATTCAGGTTAGAACCCAATGCGATTATGACCTGGGCCACGACATCCTCACTTCCGTATGATCGATGGGGGCATCTATTGGTGGATTCAGTTTCTTAACACAGACACCGATCTTTTTACAATGGGAGAAGTTTTCAAACATTGCTTCACCGATCTTAAAGCAAAGGGTTTCAATAAGATCAACAGATTCACCCTTCATAACCCCGGCTGTAATTTGCTGGACTTCGGTATAATTGATGGCCTTTTTGAGATCGTCTGAAGTTCCAACTTCAGTAAGGTCTGCTTGAAATTCTACATCTACTATAAAGTTATTACCCTCTTCTTTCTCAAATTTCTGGACCCCATGATATCCAAAAAATTTCATTCCACTTACAGTGAGGATATCCATGAGTTAAAGGCTGGCTACTTCAATACGCTGATGTAATTCCTCAACCATGCGCTTGTGCTTTGCACTGGTAGAGATTCGTTCTTCTACGGTAGAAATAGCGTGAATAACGGTAGAATGATCACGCCCCCCAAAATGTAGCCCAATGGTTTTTAAGCTGGATTTGGTGAATTTCTTGGAGAGATACATCGCTATCTGCCGTGCTTCTACAATTTCCTGCTTCCGGGTTTTCTCACGAACCTTGTTAGTATCAATGCCGAAATAATCACACACGTAATTCTGGATCTGCTCGATGGAGATCTGTGTGTTGGAATCCTTTACCATGTCTTTTAAAACACGTTTGGCCATCGCTAAGTCTATATCATCAATATTCTGAAGAGAAGCGTGGGCAAGTAACTTGATGATCGCACCTTCCAGATCACGTACATTAGATTTAAAGTTGTGAGCTACGAATTCAATGATCTGTGGATCAATTTCAATACCATTGTCGTTAGCTTTACGCTCAAGGATGGCATACCGTGTTTCGTATTCAGGCATTTTAAGATCGGCGCTTAATCCCCATCCAAATCGGGAGATCAATCGCTCTTCGATATCCGGGACATCTTTAGGAGCTCTGTCACTGCTGAGAATGATCTGCTTTCCATCCTGATGAAGAGCATTGAAAATGTGAAAGAATTCTTCCTGTGTTTTCTCCTTACCGCTAAAGAACTGAATGTCATCTACCATTAAAACATCAATATTTCGGTAAAACATCGAGAATTCACTGGCCCGATTATTTCGGATGGCGTGAACAAATTCGTTGGTGAAAGCTTCGGAGGAGATATAAAGAACAGACTTTTCATCACCGAACTTCTCTTTGATCTTGTTGCCAATACTTTGAACAAGGTGAGTTTTTCCAAGTCCGGTTGGTCCGTACACAAAAAATGGATTGAAAGAGTTGCTTCCGGGGTTATCGGCAATAGCCATTGCTGCAGATCGGGCCAGTCGATTACAATCACCTTCAATAAAACGTTCAAATACGTAATTGTTATTGAGATTGGAATCAATTTTTGTCTTTCTGATTCCGGGAATCACAAAAGGATTTTCTATTCTATCAGGCTGATACTCGGGATATCCATTTGACTCTTGCTGCTGAACCGGTCCCATTGGTCTTTGAGGCATTCTGACAGATCGGTTGTTTTCAAACTGATCGGACTTTTCCATCACAATGGAATACTCAAGTTTACCCTCAGGCCCAAGTACTTTAGCGAGTGTGGATCGAAGCATATTATAGTAATGCTCTTCAAGCCATTCGTACCAAAACTGACTGGGTACTTGTACCGTCAAAGTACTGTCTTTTAAAGAAACCGGTTTGATTGGTTCAAACCAAGATTTATACTTTTGGTAACTGATGTTGTCCTTAATAATATCCAGGCAGTCTTCCCATGCCGTTTCAACCGATAAATCGTGCAATTTTTCAAATCCCCCTACGGAACTAGCTTAAAAGTGAAAGATCAAACCAAAGTCAGTTATCCACAAGTAATTTTATTATTCTGACTTCGTGCGGTTTTGAAAATGGCAATTTATTAAGCACTTGTCAAACGCAAGATGAGGTAATTTTCAAAAGTTATCCACATTATAATATACATCATAAGTCATTGGTGCGCATAATCATAGCTATTTCTATAAATTATTCTCAAAATGCACTTGACACTGCGTAACAATGCCGTAACACTGAATTAACCTTAATGACAGGGGGCGTCAATTTATTTTTATTTTTTTTCCACAAGTTATCCACATTATGAAAAAGTAATCTTAAACTCAGGATCTCAATGAAAATTTTATCAATTAATCAACCCTTTCTGCTTTTAAAAAACGAGGTTTGTCGCTATAGTCTTTTTTTATAAAGGCATCCCAATTACTCTTTTGAAATATTTGAAAAGCCTCTTCAGCATGGTTCTCGTGAAGCTCTAAAAAAGCAACACCCTTTTTTGATAAATATTTCTGGCAGAGATTTTCAAGAGCGCCATAAATTTCTTTCGTTGACTTACAGAATAATGCGAGTTCAGGTTCGTAATTTTTGACCTCAGCATCCAGATTTTCCTTTTCTTCTTCAAGAATATAAGGCGGGTTAGAAATAATGATATCGAATGTATTATTTGAAAAAGCAGTGGGGCTGAATAAGTCATCTTTTTCAAACTCAACCGCTACATTATTGTATTGTGCATTTTCTCTTGCTACAGATAATGCTTCATCAGAAATATCGGTCGCAGATATACTCCAGTTGGGACGAGCATTTTTTAAAGCTATTGGAATACATCCTGACCCGGTCCCGACGTCCAGAATTTTTAATTCGTTAGTTTCATCATAAAGTTCAAGGATCCAATCTAAAAGTTGTTCGGTTTCTTGCCTTGGAATAAGAACTCCGGGTTGAACCTTGATCTTAACGTGATGAAAATCTGTCTCCCCGGTTATGTACTGAAGAGGCTCATGATTTGCCCGGCGCTTAACCATAGACCGGAGTTGGTCGAGTTCTTCCGACGATAACGGGCGGTCGTATTTTAGGTATAAGTCTAACCGCTTTATGGAAAGCACATGTGATAAAAGCCACTCGATGCTAAATCGAGGTGATTTTACATTTTTCTCTTCAAAAAAATCGGTTGCCCACTCCAGCATGCTAAGAACCGTCCAAACGGATGGTACTTTAGACATGGATTATTCTTCCTCAGCTTCAGCCGGGGGTTGTTCTTCCTGAAGAGTAAGACCGTGACGCTTAGAAAAATCAAGAATGAAATCAATAACGTTAGACTCAACAGTTTGATCTTCTGAAAGAGAACTTCCGCGAAATCCCATTCGCCCTCCGGTTTTTTTAAGAACAATTTTATTATGCTTTCCCTTACTTTCCAGTATGCATGTTAAAGTTACACTGGAATTTATTTGTTTTTCATATTCTTCATAAACGGCTACGTAGATCGTCTCAGACGAACCTTCCGGAGAATATTCATACAAAAATTTAGGAGGTTGTTCTTTGAACATTTTGGATGACATTCTGCGAAGCGTTGCAGTTGGCCCAAATACAAAATAAGTTGTGTGTGAATTCATGCTTTCTAGCTTGAATTAATTATTTTAAAGGTGTGTTATGTATAAAAAATTTGTGCTGAAAATAACATGATATTGCTTTAAGACAATAAGAAAATGAATAAAATTTCGTTGTATCTTCAATTATGGGCTTAAAACGTTTAAAAATCCACTTTTAATGAAAAAATTGATTTCCTTTACCCTGCTTGTTTTCATACTTACGCTAACAAATTCTGCTTATGCTCAGTTTGGTGAGCCTGAAGTTCAAGAGAAAGAGACTCCACGCAATCTATTTGATGAAGGGTATAGGGCGGGTTTTGGCTTTAACTTTATGTTAAGTGATTTTGGTATTGGAGCAGGTGGACAATTTAGACTTGGGCTGAGCCGCTATACGGAAGGAATAATAACGTTGAGAGTTTCAGCTTTGAAAGATCCTACTGAACAAACGTTTACTAATTATTTTGGGTACCAAACTATCCCGGGAAAATATCAGCGGGTTCTCTCGGTTCCTTTATATGTTGGATTGAAAAAAAGATTTTTTGCTGAAGATATATCGGATAATTTCAGAGTGTTCAGTTCATTAAGTGCAGGTCCGGCGTTTGCATTTTCATACAGTTATTTCAAAGACTATAATGGAAATGGCTATAGGGAAGCTGATCCCCGTCTATTCCTTATTACTGAGCCTGTAAATGATATTTTCTCGGGTTGGAATAACTCAGAAACACACTGGGGCTTGGGAGGCGAATTTGTGATAGGGGTAGATTTTGGAGAAAATTTTTCAAATCTCTCAAGTGTTCAATTCGGATATACCATGAATTATTTTTCTAATGGCATTCAGGTTTTGGAAGCTTGTCAGCCGGACCTGTCCCGGATCAATCAAGCACCTATCAACCCATGCGGTTCAGGAATTCAAACTATTTCTGTAGGTCCGAATAATGATCAGGCCCCATTCGAGAAAGCAAATGATCCCCGAAAATATTTTGGTTCAGCTCAGATCAGTTTTGTATTCGGGTGGATGTGGTAGCAAAATTAAGTTTTTGATATCTTTTTGAACCACTCTTCCGGTTTAGCCAGGCTATCGATGATGAGGTCCGGTTGGTATTCCGATAGTGCCTTCTTATCAAATTTTCCGGTAGTTATGGCAACACATTTCATTCCCGCCTCCTTTGCACAAATGATATCGCGCGGGGTATCTCCGATGATCACAAAACGAGCAGGATCAGGATCAAGACCCAGTAGTTTTTTTACTTCTTCTATGGCAAGATGTGGAAGCCGATTTCTGTCCCGGTCAAACTCACCGAACGCACCGAACGAAAAATCGTATTCTATTTGTGCAGCCCTTAATTTATAAGTGGCAGCAATGGGATAGTTTCCGGTAAGCAAACCTTTTATAAATCCCTTTTGTGAAAAATAATGGATCGCCTCATCCACAAAGCCATGACGCTCAACTAGGTCTTCATTCAATTGCTCATTCAGCCGTTGCAAATAAGCTGACTTAAAGTTCTGATAAAGTTCATGGTCATAATCATGGTTCACCAGAAAGGAAGTAAATATATCATGATCGGTACGCCCCGAAAAAGAATCTTTCTCCATATCCGGGTAATTTATCTGATGCTCATCTAAAAGCTCACGAAGTAATCTTCGGTTAAAATTCCGGTTAACAGTCAGCATGGTTCCATCGATATCGAAAAGTATTACCCAGGGATGTACTTTAGACAAAATAGATTTATTTAAAATGTTTATATAATCGTCATTCAAGTTACGAAACTTCACATGAAATGGCTTTAAGAACATCCTAAAACGTGGTACCTTTGAGCAATTAATCTCACAAACTAATCGGAGAAATTATAATGAGTTTTATTGAAGACGTTCATGCAAGACAAGTGATTGACTCTCGGGGAAATCCAACTGTTGAGGTAGATGTGACTTTAGAAAGCGGAACTGTAGGCCGGGCATCAGTGCCATCCGGGGCTTCAACAGGTGAACACGAAGCAGTTGAACTTCGTGATGGGGACAAGGATTATTACATGGGTAAAAGTGTATTGAAGGCCGTTGAAAATGTTAACACTATAATAGCTGAAGAGTTTTTAGGATTACCTGTTTTTGATCAGATTGACCTGGATGACCTTTTACTGGAACTGGATGGAACTCCAAATAAAGCCAAATTAGGTGCGAATGCTATTTTAGGAGTATCTATGGCGGTAGCTAAAGCAGCTGCCGGAGAGATTGGGATGCCTTTATGGAGATATATTGGCGGAGTTAATGCCAAGGTGATGCCACTTCCTATGATGAATATCATAAATGGTGGTTCTCATGCAGACAATAGCGTGGATATGCAGGAATTTATGATCATGCCTGCCGGGGCAAATTCATTTAGCCATGCATTGCAAATTGGAGCAGAAGTATTTCATAATCTTAAAAAAGTTTTATCTGAGAAAGGATACAGTACTGCTGTAGGGGATGAAGGTGGCTTTGCTCCTGACCTTAAATCTAATGAAGAGGCAGTTGAAGTGATCCTGAAGGCCATCGAAAAAGCTGGATATACTCCTGAAGAGGATGTGCTTATTGCATTGGATCCTGCCGCTTCAGAATTTTACAATGCAGAATCGGGATTATATGAATTTAAGTGGAGTGACGGTTCCAAGAAAGATACCGATGATATGGTTGAGTATTGGAACAGCTGGGTTGACAAATACCCGATCATATCTATTGAAGATGGTTTGGCTGAGAACGATTGGGATGCCTGGAAAAAACTGACCGAAGCCGTTGGCGATAAAGTGCAGCTGGTTGGAGATGATCTTTTTGTAACCAATACCGAACGTCTTGCCACGGGAATTGAAAGAGGTATTGCCAACTCTATTTTGATCAAAGTAAACCAGATCGGAACTATAACCGAAACACTGGATGCTATCGAAATGGCGCATAAAAACGGATACACTGCGGTTATTTCTCACCGTTCAGGAGAGACGGAAGATGTGACCATTGCTGACCTTGCAGTAGCAACAAATGCAGGTCAGATCAAAACCGGATCGATGAGCCGAACTGACCGAATTGCCAAATATAATCAGCTGATACGTATTGAAGAACAGCTTGGTGAAAACGCACTATTTTTAGGTCATGACGCATTTGGGCTGTAATAAATGGGCACTTCAATTCTTTATAAAAAATAATTTGTAAGGAATTGGTTTGAGATCGCTCTTACTAATACATAGTAGCTTTATCCAGAGTCGCCTTTCACTATTGAGGGTGGCTCTTTTTTATTTCAAAACCATCTGCTAAAAACCATCATTTTGCGTACCATATAGGGCATGCAAAACACTCACACAGAACTTCTCAATTTCAGGAATCACCTGGATACTAAAATTGACTGGGCTCCTCATCTCAATGTGATAACCGGTCCAAATGGTTCCGGTAAAACCAGCCTTATTGATGCAATTCATTACCTGTGTATGTCGAGGAGTTTTGTATCTGGTACCGATATGTATGTTGTGAATCAGGATGAAAGCTACTTCATGATTAAAGGACATTTTGAAGGGCAGATCCGATCTGAATTTGACGTGTCTTGTTCCTATTCACGGGGAGATGGAAAAAAGATCTTTGTTAATGACTCCCCGCTCGAACGCTTGTCAGACCTGATAGGAATGGTGCCGGTAGTTACCCTTACTCCTGATGACAAGAAACTAACGCTGGAAGGGCCGACTGAAAGACGAAGCTTTATAGATTCATTTATCAGCCAGATCTCCCCGGCGTATTTGCGGGACCTCATCGAGTACCGAAGAGTCAGAAAGCAGCGAAATTCATTACTACAGGATTACCGGGGTCCGCTCTCAGTATTGGAAAATTATCTGGAACCCTGGAACGTACAATTAGTGGAGGCCGGCTCGCGGATCATAGCTAAACGGCATGAGGTACTGGAAAATTTAAAATCCTATCTCGAAAAAGATTACGCGATGATTTCAGGAATGGACCTGACCACAAATCTGGAATACCAAACTTTTTGTGAGCCAAGCACGGATGTGGAAACCATTGCAAAAAAGTATTACGAGCAGCTTGAGAAAGTTCAGCCCAAAGAAATAGAGCGGGAAGTTACAACGATCGGTCCTCATCGGGATGAGATCATTTTTTACCTGGATGATTTTGAACTGCGACGGTTCGGTTCTCAGGGACAGCACCGGCTTTTTGCACTTTCTTTGAAGCTGGCACAACTTCATTATTATTCAGATGAGTTGGATGATCTTCCTATTTTGATGCTGGATGATGTTTTTGGGGATCTTGATCTTAAAAAAACGGAGATCTTACTGGATGCTCTTCAGCAACATAAAGGTCAAATATTTATAACTTCAGCAAACCCGGTTCCTTTCGAAGATTATGTTACCTTTGATGGAACAAATAATCGTTTTTATGAAGTAGAAGATGGAAAAGTGAGTGAGGTAAAAAAATGAGGTTTGATACGCCAAAATCCCTGAGTTCGGTATTGGAAGATTTTCTCGAAAAATTTCCTCAAAAAAGAAAATTAAAGCAGGGCATGATTTTATCGGCTTTTGAAGATGTTG
Organism: Gracilimonas sp.; assembly: GCF_035704785.1. Lineage (GTDB taxonomy): Bacteria > Bacteroidota > Rhodothermia > Balneolales > Balneolaceae > Gracilimonas. The sequence continues at coordinate 10,969 of NZ_DASSWP010000021.1, forward strand.
TGGGAGAACGAATGGCATCAGAAGTAGAAGACTTACATTTTGAAGGCAACAAGCTGGCAATGACAGTCAGGCATCCTTCCTGGAGACATGAAATTCATACAAATAGATTTAGTATTGCTAAAAAATTAAATTTGAAAGTAAAAGGTGATATCATTTCAGATATCATTGTTCGCGGTTAATTAATTAACCTTAATTTTGTATCCAATTTCGGTTATGGCAGATATTTCTGAAAATAAATTTATTGATCGTCTAAAAAATCTTTTTAAGCCGGGAACTAAACCCGGCGCAGAAGAAGAAATAAGCTTGATTGGGCGGGAAAAGCTCATTGTTTTTATTGGAGCTTATATTACAGCTATTGCTCTGTGGTTTATTGTAAACTTGAGTGGCAGTTTCAGCATAGACATTGAAATTCCTGTTGAGCCGGGTAATGTACCGGACGATATGGCGTTGACAGAAGAGTTACCTGAGCATGTGCAGGTTGGGGTTTCTGGTGATGGCTGGCAATTACTGAGTTTATATAATGACCCACCTACGGTAGTGATAAATATAGAAGGAAGAGAGATCAATTTATTTGATCAGGTTCGCCAACGCCTTAATTACTTACAAGGTGTAGATATTACCAAGGTACAACCATTATTGCTTCTGGTAGATATGGAGCCAAAAGTATCCAAAAAAGTACCGGTAAAAATTAATACACAACTTAGTTTTCAGAACCGGTATGGCATGATTGGTCAGCCGGTTTACAGCCCTGACAGTATTACGGTAACCGGAGCACAGTCAAAAATTGCTGAGATAAATGAATGGGAAGTTCAGGATACACTTCGTTTAAATGATGTAAGGGATGATATTTCAAGAACGCTTCCGTTAAGCAATGCAGACGGGGTGATTGAATTGTCTGAGAATGAAGTAAATTTTTCAGCTGATGTTTCAGAATTTACCGAGGGAGAGACAACCGTTTACATTGAAACAAGAGGGTTGCCTCGCGGACAGAATGTAAACTACAATCCCTCTTTCATTACGATAAAGTTTGATGTGCCCATCGATCAGTATGCCGATGTTGAAGATGAGAAACCTTATGAGGCATTTGTGCTTTATTCTGAGATCCTGGAAGATTCTACCGGTTTCGTTACTCCCGATATTGAACTTACTGCAGATCAGTTTGAACTGCGCCTTCGTAGTTTTCAGCCCAAAGCGGTAGCTTATTTTACAGTGCTGGATTAACAGCTGGATATCAGCCAAATAATCCTTGAATACTTCCACCGTCATGGCTGATGGTTTGTCCCGTCACATACCCAGCATGAGGCGAAAGTAACCATGTTGCCAGCGATGCAAACTCCTCCGATTTTCCCATTCTTCCTACAGGAATGTCTTCTTCCATCTTCTTTTTAGCTTCCTCAAAACTAATGTTCAGTGAAGCTTTATTCTTTTGTATCACTCGCTCGATGGCCGGAGTTTCATGTGAACCGGGAGCAAGCACATTAGCGGTTACTCCAAACTTTGCCACTTCCAGCGCCAGCGTTTTCACAAATCCAACCACACCGGCGCGGAAACTGTTGCTCAATGTGAGCGAAGGCAACGGCTGCTTCACCGACTGACTTTCAATAAAAACCATCCGGCCATATTCTTGTTGTTTAAAATAAGGAGCAAGTCTTAATGCAAGATCGATCTTCCATCTCATCACCAGTTGCCAGGCAGAATCCCAATCATCCATATTGGTTTCGAGAGGTGTTCCCGTGGGCGGGCCTCCTGCATTGAGCACGATACCATGAGTTTCCTCGGCATTAACTGATTTTTCGATCTTATCCAGTGTTTCACTGTAAATGAGACTCCCCTCGATGATCTCAGTCTGCTCTTTGAAGTGACTGAATTTATCGCGCAGCATATCTCCCCGGCGGGCTACCAATAAGACCCTCGCGCCTTCCTGCAAAAGTTGCCGGGAAATGGCTTCCCCAAAACCGCTGGAGGCTCCGCATACTACAAACCGTTGATCTGTTATCTTAAGATCCATGATGTTCTATGATTTTTTAGAATGGACTTGTAAAGTACAGATCAGAGTGATCAGAAAAAAAGAGTGTTTTGGCTTACATTTCCTGCATTACCAAATAGCCCGTGTAAACTATAAATATGACCAATAATAAGGCGGCTTCCCAGCGATCTAATTTCTTCTTTCCGGCGGTAAACATCGCTGCAAATAATATTAAAGTACCACCGCCCAAAAGATATAACTCGGAATTAAAAGAGGGATTGAAATTGACAGGTTTTACAAAAGCACTGACAGCCAGGATCAAAAATATGTTGAAGATGTTGGAACCAATGATATTACCTACAGCGATATCCACATTTTTACGCATGGCCGCTACTACAGAAGTGGCCAGTTCCGGCAAAGAAGTTCCTGCCGCAATAATGGTAAGGCCAATGATCTTTTCACTCACTCCTAAAACGGTGGCAATTTCAATGGCATTATTTACAACGAATCTTCCACCCAATATCAAACCGGCCAGTCCGCCAACTATTAATCCCCATATCTTTAATTGAGACAGATCACTTTCCGAAGCATCTTCGTTTTGAACTGAAGGATCTGATTTCAATTGTTTGTACACGTAGAAAAGGAAAAGCCCAAAGAGGGTAAGGAAAATAAACCCATCAACTCTTGAGATAAGAGGAGAAGATGATGTAAAAAAATCATTGGCTAAAATGAAGAGCAGTACGGCTGCAAATAGTGAGAGAGGTATCTCCTTCCACACCGTACTGGATTGAACGGCTAAGGGGGCGATCAATCCCGAGATTCCTAGTATCACAAACAGATTGAAATTATTACTGCCAATGATGTTCCCGAATACGATCTCATGATATCCATCAACGCTAGCCATGACGTTCACTACAAGTTCCGGAGCGGAAGTTCCAAAAGCCACAATGGTGAGTCCGATCGCTAAGTCGGAAACATTATATTTTTTTGCCATTACGGAGGCGCCGTTTACAAGCCAATCGGCTCCTTTAATAAGAAGAATCAGACCAAGAGTTAACCAGAGAATTGAAACCAACATTGATTTTGAATTTAGTTATTTAAAGTGGTCGAATATAAGAGTACACAGAGATAATTCAATTGAACTGATAACTAATGTTGAAAATAAATACTCAATTAATTAATACGAAATTCACTAAAATAACCGTATCTTTAAGGCTTGCAACTTTTCTGAAAAAACGGACTTGAAGTGGAAAAACCACACTAATGTTGTATTCAAGAAGAGAAATTCACCCTAATTCAATATTGTAATGTTACAAGATTTAAGAAA
>NZ_DASSWP010000120.1:0-33601 GCF_035704785.1 Gracilimonas sp.
AACCCGCCCGGGTGCGCTTCACAATGAGAGGCGTGGCAGGTCTTATGTGGTTCAATGATACTAACATTCATATTGATAAAAAAGTTTATTAATACGCGTATTTAAATTCTAATATTTTAAGATATCACCCTATTATGGTTAATAAACAATTGATTTACTTGTTAGTAGATAGTAACGATCTGGAAAGTAAATGGAAAGTGGGTTTTATGGATAACGAGCTCGCCCCGCCTTGTATGGGCCTTTACCCATCGACCTCAGAAAAAAGAGCGTCAAGAAGATGACGAAATGAAGCGTTAAAAAATAAATCCCATTCACCACCACCTCGTCAATCCCGCACGCAGCGAATGCGAAGATGCGGGATCTCCCTGATTCGACTCCGTTCTTGCAGTAAGTAGATCCCTGGTCTGGGCCAGGGATGACTGGGCTTTTAATTACATTGATTTCTTTTAGTGAAATGAAGTCAGCTTTAGCTCTTTTTTCGCAGTCGGGAGCTTTTGGTTCTTTTGTCGGCACAAAAGAACAAGGAAATTGAAAACAGGAAATTAATCACTCCAAGCCACGGTAAGCTGGAGCTTCCCAGACTGCGTTATCCCGAATGCTCGGGAGATTTTCGGAACGAGGACAAGCTTCAAAGGTTAGACATATTTAAGGAAAAACAGGTTGGGTTGCTCGGATTGGTCAATCGGTCAGACGAGTAAGCCGTTAGACCGAGGAGTTGATCATGCTTCCCAAATCCCCAATCAACTAATCCTGCTAATCTTTTATAATTTCACGTAAAACTGAATGCTATTACTCGATTATTTGGTTTAAATTCAAAACAAAAAGGAAGAACATGAATATTCTCATTACAGGCGGAACCGGATTTATTGGAGATGAGCTTAGAACTTTATTGCTCAAAAAAGGACATGATTTGGTAATTGTTACGCGCAACCCTAAGGAGTATGAAGATGAAAACGCCAGGAACCAGCGTTTTATAGCTTGGGACGATGATTTGGTTGCTACCGTGAATAACGTAGATGCAGTAATAAATCTGGCCGGAGAAAATATTTTTGCATGGCGCTGGACTCCCGAAAAAAAGGAGAGGATTTTAAATAGTCGGATCCGTGTGACAACCCGTTTGGTAGAAGCGATGGTTGAAGCAGATAATAAACCGAAAGTTTTTATTTCTGCATCAGGAGCGAGTATTTATGGAGATCGGGGAGATGAAGTTCTGAGTGAGTCAGAAGCTGCTTCTGATGATTTCTTAGCAAGTGTATGTGTTAAATGGGAGTCCGAATCCCAAAAGGCATCAGAACTTGGAATACGGGTAGTGAATCCAAGAATTGGCGTGGTTTTGGAAGAAGGCGGAGGAGCATTAGAAAAAATGATTCCTCCTTTTCAGTTTTTTGTTGGTGGCCCAATAGGCAGTGGAGATCAATACATGAGCTGGATACACCGGACAGATCTTTGCCGATCATTTATTTTTGCTTTGGAAAATGAGCAGGTGAAAGGAGCTTATAATGCCTGTTCCCCCAATCCTGTAACGATGGGTGAATTTTCAGAAATACTTGGGGCGGTGATGAATCGCCCGGCAATTTTTAAGGTCCCGGAGTTTGCCATTAATTTGGTAATGGGTGAAGTTGCAAAAACAGTAACAGACAGTATTCGTATGCAGCCCAAAAATTTACAGGTTAATGGGTTCGATTTTCACTTTGAAGAACTCGAAGAAGCCCTGGCGGATATTGTATAAAAGCTTTTAGGTGCTAGAAGCAAGGTGTTAGTTTTTATGTGTCAAAATGCTAACAGCTAAAATCCCATGTCTAACACCTAATCAACCTTGTTGATTGTCCAGCATCGAAGCCCTTCTCTTGTTTGAGCAATAAGCTCCTTTCGCCCATCCCCATTCAAATCTGTAATGATAGGATATTTCATTCCGGAGGTTGGGATGCCAAATAATCTTTTATCAGTTAAGATCTCCCAGGCGAATAATCGTCCAAATTCAGCAAGTGCCAATAACTCCATATTCAGATCAGAGTTGATGTCTGCCAATTGGGGAGTGAAGGTAGAGGAGGAAGGTTGGCCCAGGCTTTTTGTAAATCGCAGATCCCCCTTATCGTTATAAAGGAATACAGATCCATTCGCGCTTTGAGTAAGAAAAATATCTTCCCTGTAAAAATCAGTAGAATCTTTTAGAAGCACACCTTCTTCTACCTTTACGGATGTAAGCTCGCTGTTAGCTACATATAAAGTATTGATAGCAACAGAGTCTTCAGAAATAGCAGTAGCAATGGAGTCTTCAAATACCGGATTCATTCCAATAGAGTAAAGGTACCCATCAGCCGCACTGGCAATTACCTGATCTTCATAAATAACAGGAGAACCGGTAAAGCGGGCATTTACAAACTGGGGGTAACCCGGGCGGGCATTCCCGTTTCTAAGCCAGCTATGAAGTGTGTTCTCTGAAAAAGCCCATATTGACCAGGTTCCATTTACGATCTCAAAAACAGGTTGAGTTCTTACGATAGTATTGGTGTTCCGAGGCCATCCCCGCACATTTTCGCCCCTGCCGTCTAGAACGTGCACTTTCCGGTCTTCAGTAGCTACCACAATTTCCGGTACGCCGTTTCTGAGAATATCCTGAACAAATACGGGAGAAGTGATCTGTTCTCCCATCTCTATAGGAAAGCGTGGTAAAAGATTTCCATTCTCATTCCATGCAAAGATCTTTGAGCCGGCTGCTAAAAATACAATTTGTTGGTTATTTCCGTACCAATCGTAAAGTTGTGGCCCTCCGACAGCAGTTAATCCGTTTGTAGAAGCCTGCATTGCAATGGTTCCATCTATTGCAAGTGAATAAACCCGGCCATCCTGGGTAGAAAATGTAATTTCTGTAGCACTGCTCCCAACTAAGTTCCCTAAAACCGGCTCTCCGCTTAATTCAAAGTTAGAAAGAGGCATTACCCATAGTTCTTCATATGGCATGCTCGATCCTTCCTTAGAGTAGGTATTTAGAGAAAAATCTATCGCATTATTTGTCTTAGTCATGACCATAGACGTAACATCAAATCTACTTAACAGGCCACCTGCAATGTTTTCAGGCTTCAGTTTTGGGGCAATGAATCTCAAGAATTCATTTGAATTAGTCCATACAAACCCACTCACTTCCGAAGGTAAATTATCTCTGACATCAGAGTATGTATCATCATAATAGATCACGCGTCGGCGAATACGATCTGCATTAACACTTTCAGCCAAACCTTTTCTCTTTGCTATAACAACTACGTCGTTCGAGAAAGCCAAAGAAAAATCGCGCAGAGTACTCAATTCTGAACCAATTAACTCACCCATAATACGGCTATTTATTCGGTAAGTATTATCCTGTCTGTTTATATACCCATCTTGGTAGAGTTCGATCAATTGCTGGCGTAAAGCATTTACATTTTGAAGTTTTCGCATGAACAAGAATTCGCCGGTTGCCATTAGACCAGACTCGGGAAAAGCCTCAAAAGCAAATTCAGAACTCATAGTATTAGCGAGCTTTTGGTAAGTCTCAATATCATTGAGTAACAAAGAATCCAAAGGAGAGATGATCGTATCATCAGGCTCATTGGGAATGGAAAGCGGGGGGAGTCTCAGTATGGCGAAACTTGCTGCATTACCGGCAATATGCTGATCTAGGGAAATTGGTTTGTTCTCATATGAAAAAGCATCAACAAGAACAGAATGATTGTTGTCTTGAAGTTGGATCTGACCGGAAAGCTGAACATTGTTTGTAGTATCTGCTGTAGTACTGAGTTTAAGTGAAACTGGCTTAGTCCCAGTGAATTTATCCATTATGGACGGGCGGTTACTTACTAAAGAGAATTGCTCGATCCATTGGTCTAATTCCGGGGTGTTCACAACCAATGTTGAAGAATCAGGATTTTCTTCAAGCTGTATAGAGGGTGCCTGACCGAGGTAACTTCGTATCGAATTTTCAATTAATAAACTGGACTCGGAAATAATCAGATAATCTCTTACCTGAGCCGCAAAAATTTCCCCTTTATTGAAGAAAAGTTTATGAATGGTAAGGCCGTTAAATTCGTAATTATTCTGTGTAAAAGGTTGATAGAATCTGGATGCCCATTTCCCAAGTTTTTCAGCCGGAGACTCTGCTATCCAAAGGATGTGGGAAGTTGTTGAAGTAGTAGGGTTCAGCACCAGCGCTTTAACTTGAAGGCGATTACTTACGTCAACATCCAGGCCGGCACTTTGCTGAATTGCAGTAGGCGTCAGATCATCCAGGTAAGACGCATATTCTTTGGTTACTATATCCTGTACATTAAGACCTTGTTCAGGTACGATCACAAAAGTCGAATTTTCAGGAATTAATGCAAACCAGTCCTTATTTGGAACTGAAGAGCAACTTGTGAACTGGCTGATTATGAAAAAAGTAATTAAGATCTGAATAATGCGTTGCATCAATACGAAAAAATAAGCTGTTTTAGGATATTATTCTGAATGGACTAATTTCCAAATGGTCAAAAAGTTCCATAATAAAAAATAAAGGTAACATTTTTTGAGCGCTAAATGAGTTTTCTAAACCCGGTTTTTTTACTTGCCTTAATTGCGATAGGATTACCACTCCTTATCCATTTACTAAATTTAAAGCGACCACAGAAGGTAGCATTTTCAACTCTTACATTTTTTAGAGAGTTGAAAACTACCACAATCAGACGCATTAGAATTAAAAGGTATTTGCTGCTACTGCTAAGACTTGCAGCTATTGCTTGTCTTGCATTAGTATTGGCGCGTCCATTTTTACCTCCCGGACTTTCGGGGGGAAGCTCGGCACAAGCACCGGCTCTTAACGCTTTTTTGTTGGATAATAGTATAAGTATGTCTCGTATTGGAAAGCAGGGACCGCTATTTGATTATGCGCGGGAAATTATTGGAAAGGTCGAAGAGTCAGCTAAAGATGAAGATCGTTTTATGCTGCAGCTTACAAATGGTGAAGCTGAGTATACAAATATACTAAGCAGTGCTAATATCCGGAAAACGGCGGAAGGAGTAGATATAAAACCGGGCGGTAATTTTATATATAATCGCCTGGAGGGTTTGGTAGAATCAGTGCGCGAAGCGCCTTACCAAAACAAAAATATTTTTATTATTACAGATGGACAGTATAGTCAGTTAAATGATCTTCAAGAGTTAGATCTGGAGGATATCTCGTTGACCATAATCGATGTAGGTGATGTTGATGTTCAAAATACGATGATCTCCGACATCAGTACTTCTACGAATATGATTGGGGCAGAGATCCCATTTACGATAAATATTGAAGTGGCTAACCGAAGCAGTGTGGGGGCAGTTAATCAATTTGTAACTCTGGAATTTGAAGGACAAAATGCAGGCCAATATTCTGTTGCTCTTGAGCCGAATGAACGGAAGACCTTCACCTTTGAGGTAACCCCATCAAAATCCGGATCAGCCAAGGGAAAGATAGAGATCGAAGGAGATGAGTTTCAGCCGGATAATGAATTTTATTTCACGGTGCAGGTCCCTGAGACACGCAATGTCCTTTGGGTAAACGAGGGTAATTCCGATCCTGATCTTATCTCTTATACCGGCACCATGCTTCGTGTAGCCGGTGAAAATGATGCACAACTGGTTTACAGGGAAGAGGGGCCCGGTATTTTTGAAACTGCCAATCTCAATGAATTTGATGCAGTAATTTTAGATGCTTTGGAATCGATCCCGGAATATAGCTTTCAGGCATTGCAGGAATATGTTCAAGATGGCGGCGGCATTATGTTTTTCCCTTCCGAGAATGGTGATCTGAATAATTATAACAGGTTGTTCTCTCAATTTAATGCCGGCCGGTTCGCAGGCATTCAGGGAGAATATGCGTCTTTCAATACAGTAACCACAGCAGATGAACTCCTGGAAGATCATCCTGCATTTACAGGATTATTTCAAAGGGGAGATAATGAACCGCTTCGCTTTACAAGTCCAAATATTTATTATTACCTGAAGTTATTAAAGTCAGGTTCAGGAACAGGTTTTGATCTTTTGACAATGAATAACGGCGATGTGTTGGTTCATGAAAAAAGGTTTGGAGAGGGCGTATTAATATTATCAGCTATTGGCAATGATCCGGGTTGGTCTAACTTTGCTGTTAAACCTTTATTTGCACCTTTTTATTACCGATTGCTGTTATACTCTGCATCTTCTGACGAGGGAGGATTTGCCAATCATCAATTAGGGAATAGTTTTAACTGGCAGGGAAATATTGATGGAGAAAAAGCCGTTATTGAAAAAGATGAGGACGTGATAAAACCAACGGTAGATGTAGTTTCATCAGGAATCAGGCTTAGGTACCCTGCTGAAGAATGGACACCGGGATGGATCACAATAACCGACGAAGAGCGGGAATATGTCCTTTCAGCAAACTTAAGTTCAGAAGAATCAGATTTCATGAAAATGAATGAAGAACAGTTTGAAAATTTAATAGAGGATGATGACATAAATTGGGTTTCTGCAGGTGATATGGAAGAAGAAGCACTTCAAAATGAAATCATGGCTACCGGATTTGGAAAAGAAATTTGGAGCTGGTTTATGTTAGCAGGCTTGTTATTTTTAATCACAGAATCCTTGGTTTCTATGTTCTATAAAGCAGAAACAGTGAGTTAATGGAAGAAATACTTGCCATATTTTTCAGAGGCGTGATCTTATTTTTCACAATTGCCTCTACTTTACTTGCGGGTTATTCATTTCAGAATAAACTTCGGCTGAGAAAGGTGCGTTTAAGCTGGAGGGTCGGAAAGCTGAAAGGATATCCTTTGTTTGCCACAGTTTTTCTCGGTTTGATATTTGTTCTTTCATCCATTGCTTTTTTTTATGAGGAGACTGCAAGGTATTCAATATTTTTGGCTTACATGTGGATCGGAAGTATGTGGTTTGTCTCCAGTTATTTAGCTTCTAAATATTATATTACAGATTATGGGATCGTGAAAAACATCAACGAACCTTCACAGACAATCCCCTGGTTCCAAATTTTGGATTATGTAGAGTATCCTCAAAAAGATGGAGTGGAATACCTCTTTAATTACTCAGAAATGGATAAATCACTTACTGAAGGATTTAAACAATTAAAACTATTCGTACCCAGGCCTCGATATAATGCAGTAAAAAAAATTGTATCTTTAAAATTAGAGAATAAGATCGAAGGACAATCCTTACCGGATATAGACCTCAAGAGAATTCAGGAAGATTAATTAAGTAATACCCATTTGTTAGACGACGTTAAAAATTCCGACATAGAAAGAGAACGTGTTATATTGGTAGGACTATACGGTCCTGAGACAACCCGTTTTCAAGCTGAAGAATACTTAGAAGAGCTTTCCCTGCTGGCCGATACTGCCGGAGGGATCACCGTTGATAGAATTCTGCAAAATAAAACCCACCCTGACTCATCAACATATATAGGGAAGGGTAAACTGACTGAATTGAAGCGGATCATGGAAGAGAAGAATATTGAATCCGTTATTTTTGATGATGATCTGTCGCCCACACAGTTAAGGAATATAGAAAAAACGACAGATGCCAAGGTTTTGGATAGAAGTTCTTTGATCCTTGATATTTTTGCTTCAAGGGCAAAAACAGCCGCTGCCAAAACACAGGTAGAGCTTGCGCAACTTCAATATTTGCTACCCAGACTGACTCGTTATTGGACTCACCTTTCTCGTCAAAAAGGGGGAATAGGGACTAAAGGCCCGGGTGAAACACAGATCGAGACCGATAGAAGGTTAATTGGCCGGCGCATTGCAGTTTTGAAGGATAAACTTGAAAAATTAACCAAGCAGCGGGTAACGCAGCGAAAAGGACGTGAAAGCATGACACGTGTTTCGTTGGTTGGTTATACAAATGCCGGGAAATCAACATTAATGAATGCACTAACTGAAACAGGTGTATTTGCTGAAGACCGGCTTTTTGCGACACTCGATTCCACTGTGCGGCGGCATGAACTCGAAAATCATTCTGTGTTACTTTCTGATACGGTTGGTTTTATAAGGAAATTACCTCATAACCTTGTAGAAAGCTTTAAATCCACCCTGGATGAGGTTAGGGAAGCTGACATATTGCTGCATGTGGTAGATGCATCTTCAAAAATGGCGTATGAATACATTGAAGTAGTGGAAGAAACTCTTGAAGAGATAAAAGCCACCAACAAAAGAACGATCATGGTATTCAATAAAGTTGATAAAATGGATGCGAATCAGATTTCGGAAATGAAACGTTCCTATCCGAATGCCGTTTTTGTATCTGCAGAACAGCGAATAGGCCTTAAAGAGCTCGAAAAAAGCATTGAAGACATGATCGAGCTTGAATATAGCCGGCATACCATGCAAATTCCGGTTTCAAAATACAAAGCAGTTGCTTTTATTCATGAGAACGCAACGGTTGAACAAGAATCGTATGAAGGCACGGATGTTGAGCTTACGTTCAGCATTGCTAAAAAAGATTTTAAGCAATTATCCCATTTGTTGGATACTATTGGTACCAACGGCGAAGTTGTATAACTATGCTAGTAAAAGAAATTATAAATAAAGACATATCACCGCTTAAGTTGACGGATACCGTGGCAACGGCTTTGATGAAGATCGAGTTATTGCACACTACTCAATTCTGTGTAGTAGATGAAACAGGAAAGATAGTAGGTATGGCTTCACTTGAGAAACTGATAGAAGTAATAGATGAAAAGTCAGCCCTTTCTCAGGTTGAGTTAGAGGATCCGCTTTTTGTCCCTCAAGATCAGCATCTTTTTGAAGCATCAAGGGTGATGCTTGCTAAAGAGATTTACCTGATACCTGTTGTTGATAACGATATGGTTTTTCAGGGCATGATCAAGAAAAGAGATGTTCTTAAAGCTTTGGGAGATGTCTTTAATCTATCTAGTTATGGTTCTGTGATAGCTGTTGAAATGAGTCAGGCTGATTTTACTTTATCTGATCTTGTTCGGATAATAGAAATGGAAGGTGCTAAGATATTAGGTGTAGCTGTTCAGCAACCAAGAGCAGAAAATCCATATTATCGCGTATCATTTAAATTGAATTTGGAAGACTCATCAGTTGTAAGTGCCGGATTGCGCCGTTTTGGATACACGATCATATCCGAAGCCAATAGTGAGGTTCTGGAACATAATTTTTCTGATCGCGCAGACGAACTTATTCGTTATCTTGACATATAAGAAGTAACTATTAACCCTATTTATCCTGACGAGTTTCATGCTCTCCGTTCCAAAAAGCTGCTTTATCACTTTTTTATGTACGTTTTTTCTGTTGAACTTAGTATCTGCTCAAGATATTCAGTCACCCTCAACCCGGCTATATGAAAGCGGGATTGATCTATATGAGAAAGGTTTTTTTGAAGAGGCTGCCCAACATTTTGAAGAATTCAACACCACTTTTCCCAACCATGACCTGCGTATTTCTTCTGACTTTTTCCTTGCCAGGGCTAATGCAGGCATGGATTCCACGAAAATGGAGGCATACTATAAACAGTTTGTGATGCGGTATCCTGGCAGTGATCTATCAGAAAAACTTCTTAGAGACCTAGGGCATCGTTATACTGATAAAGGTGATTATGAAGCGGCGATCACCTATTACCAGCAAGCGATGGATTCATGGATGAATGACGAGAATTCTGCAGAAACCAAATATTGGATTGCTGAGGCCGCCGCTGAAAACGAAGATTATTCTGAGTCTCAGGTTTATTTTATGGAGCTGGCTGATGCGTATCCAAGATCTGAGTGGGCCCCCAAAGCCCTTTATGCTCGCGGACGTCTATTTCTTACTCAAGAAAAATATGATGCCTCGTCTGCAGCCTTTGAAATACTAAAGGATCGTTATCCAAATAATGAGATAACCCGCCGTGTGGGAACGGCTCTTGGAGAATCCTACTATCAGCAGGGGAGATACGAAGAGGCGATTCAGGCTTTACGAAACGCGTTGCCTTATCTGGATGAAGAGTCATTGGTAAAAGCAGTTTTCCTGATAGCTGAGAGCCAGAATTATCTTGGAAACTACGATGAAGCTTCAAAGTCTTACCTTCGTTATATCAATTTGACCAAAGGTACTCCTCAGGAAAGAATAGCTCATTACGGCTTGGGCTGGGTATATAATAAGCAGAAGATATATCATTGGGCAGCTGAGTCTTTTGGGCAGGCTGCTGTAGGTGATGATGAATTAGCCCGCAAGGCGCTGTATTATAAGGCAGTGAACGAGAAGCTTGGCGGTCAATATGGTAAGTCTATTAACTCATTTCGTGATTTTGGTGAACGCTTTAAGACAGGCTTATGGGTAGAGCAAGCATATTATGAATGGTCTATTTCTGCATTTGAGGCTTCAAGGTATGGCGAATCAATAGAAGTGCTTTTGGATTTGGTACGAAGTGACGTGGAATTAAAAGATCCGGGTAAAATTTATACTATGCTGGGTGAAGCCTACTTCGCTAATGGGGAATACACACGGGCCACCCAGGCATTTGAGGAAGCAGAAAAAGTAGTTGATATCGATCCGGCGCTTAAAAGGCAGGCTCGTTTTCAGAAAGCATGGATTTTATATCGTAATCAGGCATATGAACAGGCTCAACCTATTTTTGAAGCTGTTTACACTGAAGCACCTAATTCCGATATAGGCAGGGAAGCCTTATTCTGGAGTGCTGACAGCCATTATAAAATGAATCAGTTTAGCAGTGCAGCTCAACGCTTTAAAATTTATGCCGATAATTATCCTGAAAGCGACATGATGGGTGCAGCTTTATACTCATTGGGGTGGAGCTATTTCCAAATGGGGCAATACCAGCAAGCTGTAGAACCTTTAGAGGATTTTCTTCAAAATTATGAGCCGCCGGCTACCGCGCTTTTTCCATACGACACTGATACACAGTTACGTATCGGGGATGCTTATTACGCAATTGGTGATTACCAGCAAGCTATTAGCAGCTATAACAAAGCCATTGGTGCTGAACCGGGTGGAGATTATGCCATGTTTCAGGTTGCCAACAGTTACTACAGAGCAGGCAGAACTTTTGAGGCGGTCTCCAATTTCCGAAAGACACTCCGTATTTATCCATTCAGCCGTTTAAGGGAGCAAGCACAATATAATATTGCCTATATATATCTGAATACGAACAATTATTCTCAGGCCATAGAAGAATTTCAAACTGTGATCAGTAAATATCCCGGTACTGAGTGGGCTGCACGGTCTCAATATAACATTGGAGATGCCTACTATAACGCCGGTGAATATGACAGGGCTATTGCCGCATATCAAAATGTATTGGATGAGTACCCAAGAAGCAGCTACATCATAGAAGCTATTAATGGAATTCAGTATGCTCAGCTTTCAGCCGGAAGGTCCGACAGCAGTTCTGTTATTTTGGAAGAATTTTTAAGTGATAATCCTGCCAGTTCAACTGCGGATCAATTGAGATATCGGCAAGCACTTAATGTTTTTCAGTCAGGCGATTACGAAAATGCAGTGAAAGAATTTCGACAGTATTTAAGGGTTACAAACTCTGAATCATTGATGCCTGAAGCATATTCCAATCTCGGAGAATCATACCGACAGCTGGATCAGATTGAAAATGCCATTGATGCCTACCGAACCATAGTTAGTGACTTTCCTGATAATGACCTGGCGGCCTCTGCATTGACTTCATTAGGAGTATTGAACTATGAAAAAGCTGATTACAGAGCCTCATATGCAAATTATGCACAACTGCTTGAAACTGCGCCCCGATACCGACAGGAAGCATATGTGGGTATGGGAAATGCGAGTCTGGCACAAGGTGAGATCGAACGGGCTCAAGAAGAATATGAATCTGCTTTAGAAGTAAATGCTAATAGCGAAGCGGCTCAGGTAGGTTTAGGGAAAGTTGCTCTGGCTGAAAATAATTATGAAAGAGCCCGTGAACTGTTATCTCCTGTTGCCGAAAGAAGCTCAACAGAGATAGGGGCGGAAGCACAATACTATCTTGGTGAGATCTTTCAACGGCAGGGACAATTTAATTCAGCAATAGAAGAATATGCCAAGGTGAAGGTCTTATTTGAGGCTTTTGATACCTGGGTTTCTCAGGCCATGTACAAAAGTGCAGAATCGCATATCAGATTAGGGAACCGCGGAGAAGCAATGACTATATTGAACTCAATAATAGATACTTATCCGGGAATGGAAGCTGAAAGAAAAGCACGGGTGCTGTTAAACGAAACAGATTCATGATCAAACATGTGATGCCTGCTAAATCACTTAAAGGTGAACTTAGCTTACCTCCTGATAAATCAATTTCTCAACGTGCCGCCATTTTTTCTTTGTTATATGAAGGAATTTCAGAAGTAGGAAATTATTCTACCGCTCAAGACCCACAAAGTACGCTAAGCTGTGTTCGGCAATTAGGAGCCGAGGTTCAAAAGTCTAACGGCAAGCTGATCATTAAAGGAACAGGTCGTGAAGGCATTCAAGCTCCTGTTAAAGACCTCGATTGTGGAAACTCAGGAACGGCTATGCGACTGCTTTCCGGGGTGTTAGTGGGGGCAGGTGTTTCAGCAAAGTTGATGGGAGATGAGTCACTTTGTGGAAGAACGATGACCCGTATTATTAAACCACTGGAACAGATGGGGGCGTACATTTTAGCAAGGAATTTAGCTTATGCTCCTTTGTTCATTAACCGGAACGAACCGCTAAAGCCGATTAGGTTTGAACTTCCCATTCCAAGTGCACAGCTAAAATCATGTATTCTTTTGGCAGGATTGTTTGGTGAAGAAAAAACTCAGGTAATTGAAATTTTACCAAGTCGTGATCATACCGAAAGGTTACTAAATTTGGATCAAGACATAGCTGAGGGACGAAAAGTTATTTCCGCAAGTTTGGCAGATGAAATTCCAAATCAAAGTTATACCATCCCGGGAGATTTTTCTGCTGCGGCATTTTGGCTGGTTGCAGGAGCCATTCAAGACAATGCCGAAATTCTGATCGAAAACGTTGGGTTGAACCCCACCCGAAATGCACTTTTGGATATTTTGGGTGATATGGGAGCCGACATCACCATCGAGAATGAACGCATGGAAGGGGCCGAGCCTGTCGGTGATATTATAGTGAAGGGCTCTGATTTAAAAGCCATTGAGATTGATCCTAAAATGATTCCGAACTGTATCGATGAACTCCCTGTCTTATCTGTGGCTATGTTATTTGCTGAAGGCACTTCCGTCATTTCCGGCGCTGAAGAATTACGACACAAAGAAACCGATCGCATCATGGCGATGTCTAAAATGCTGAAAGCGGTGGGAGCCAACTTCGAAGAACATGAAGACGGCCTCATCATCCACGGTGATCCTGAGTTCACGTTTCAATCTGCTGAATTCGAATCTTTCCACGACCACCGCATTGCCATGGCTGCTGCTGTATTATCCTTAAAAGGAAAAACTAAGAGTAAGATTAAGGACGCGGAAAGTGCTGCAATTTCCTATCATACCTTCTGGGAAGATCTCGAGAAGTTGACAGTTGAGAGTTGATAGGGTGATAGAATTTGTTCGTACAAATATCACCCTATCAACTCTCAACTATCAAAAATTCTCTGAGTTCAATATTCTTATTCTTGCTTTACAAAATTAATTCTGCTATTTAGGTAGTATTAAACTAAGCAGAATTACTTATGGCATCCTTTGTTAAAACAATTCCAAATTGGCTGATCATTGGGTTAATTGTTATCGGGTGCAATTCAGAAACCGATCAGGAGCCTCTACAAACGCCAGAATTACCGGAACACGTACAGAATTTAGAAAATGTATCCGTGTATTCACTGGAAGAACAGCTTGCTAATACAGATACTGTTGAGTTAATAAGGGAAACGGTATTTGAAAGCAACGAAGATGTATTCATTGAAGGGTATATCGGTGAAGTAGCCATTGATGATCAAGACCGGATATATATAGTGGGGTCGGTTCCAGGAACGGTACACGTGTATGTTTTTGAGCCGGATGGTGAATTCATCACCAAATTTTATAGGGAGGGTAGAGGGCGTGGAGAGTCAGAAGCAATTGCTTCTATGGCAATAAAAGACGACAAGATTTACTTATTAGGATCTCGCCTTCAAAAGTATTTAGTGTATTCAATATCAGATTATTCGTTTGTCAGGGATGCAGTTATAAAGCGCGATAGTGTTACAGATAAAAAATTCAGCTTAATTAGGGCCTCAGATCTATATGTTGATGAAGAGGAGAGAGTTATCATGAAATTCAGGAATCAGGCACTTTCTGATACACTTGGGCAGATCTATTATTATCAAGTGTCTGAGGTCGGGCAAATATTACCGAATAAATTGTACTCTCAGAGAAAATATGGTTTTTACCCGTATGAAATGGGGATGCAAGTTGGAGGGTCAACAACTTGGCCGTGGAGCATGCCATTTAATCGAGGTTCACTTTTCTACATGTCAAGAAATGGATTAATTTATGATGTGTGGACAGAAGATTTTTTAATTGGTATTTATGATTCAACCGGAAATTACCTGCGATCTATATACTATCCTTACAAGAAAAGCACCCTGAACACTGATAAATTGGATATCTCAGAGAATTTTAAAGAAGCATTTGAAGATAAGGAAGTGCCAAATACCTGGCCCGCTATTCATAAAATGATGGTTGATGAAGAAGAACGGATTTGGATCGCATCAATAACAGACAGCGATTCTACATTTCAATGGTTTGTACTTGAGAACACAGGTGAATTAAAAGCCGAGTTTACTTTTCCGGGTAAAAGGTCAGAGAGAAACCCAATGTATGAAAGACAACTTCCGATAGTAAAAAACGGGTACTTCTATACAAGAGAGAGAAATTTATCAGAAGGCATCGACCGAATCGTGAAGTACAGAATAGAATTCAGAGCAAAAGGGATAGATAAGTAAAATCACCCTATCAACTCTCAACTATCAAAAAACCACTTCTGAGTTCGGTGTTCTTTGTTCAATATTCAATGTTCCTCCGGCTTCCTGACAATACGTCGGTCAATACGTCAGTTTTCTTCCCGCCTTCCGTAGTTGGCATTGGTATTGCTTACCTAATTGTGAACTTGAACAAAACATCACGCACATGGGAGATTTTACAGAATTTGGTATCGAAATTGAGCGGCACCTGTCCAAACTTGGGAAAGACATTCAACAGTTTGTAGAGAAAGTGGTGCCACTGGCCAATGAAGACAAGGATTTTGCCCCCGATTGTGATATCCTGGAAAGTGAAGAGGAATTTAAGATTCTGCTCGACCTTCCCGGGCTATCAAAAAAAGAGATCGGAATTTCCCTGAAGAACAATGTATTGACGGTGAAAGGTGAGCGTGAGGTCGAAGCCGGCGACGGTGAAGAGTTTAAGCGACAGGAACGACGACGCGGTGCTTTTGCCCGTGCGTTTGCGATTCCGCAAAATGTAAATGCGGCTGAAGTATCAGCCAGTTTCAGAAACGGCGTACTCTCGATTGCCATGCCTAAATCGGAGGCCTTAAAGGATTCAAAATCCATTCCGGTTAAATAGAGTTTATAAGCAATGACAACCGCTACAACGCAGAGCGATCGTAGCGAGTAATAACATACTTACTGACACTCGTGTCTGACGCTCTGCGTTGGCACGGAAACAACAAGAATATTTATAACAATAAAAGCAAATAGATCAGACCAATGGGAAAAATCATAGGAATTGACTTAGGAACAACCAACTCATGCGTTGCCGTAATGGAAGGCGGCGAGCCGGTGGTAATCCAGAATAGCGAGGGTGGACGAACTACTCCTTCTGTTGTGGCTTTCACCAAAGACGGTGAACGTTTAGTAGGTGCACCTGCAAAAAGGCAGGCTATCACCAATCCGGCAAACACTGTAGCTTCTGTAAAACGCTTTATGGGACGCATGTTTGACGAAGTAAAAGATGAAACCAAGCAGGTTTCCTACGAAATCACCAAGGCGGATGATAATACCGCACGAGTAAAAATTGAAGATCGCTTATATGCACCGCAGGAAATTTCTGCTATGGTTCTTCAAAAGATGAAGCAAACTGCAGAAGAATATCTTGGTGAAAAAGTAACAGAAGCTGTAATTACAGTGCCTGCTTACTTTAATGATGCTCAGCGTAAAGCTACTCAGGAAGCCGGTAAAATTGCCGGACTCGAAGTGAAGCGTATCATCAACGAGCCGACAGCTGCTTCATTAGCTTACGGGCTGGACAAGAAAGATCAGGATCAGACAATTGCCGTATATGACCTTGGTGGAGGTACTTTTGATATTTCCATCCTGGAATTAGGTGACGGAGTTTTTGAAGTAAAATCAACCCATGGTGATACACACCTCGGTGGAGATGATTTTGACCAACGAATCATTGATTTCTTAGCCGATGAATTTAAGAAAGATGAAGGCATTGACCTTCGAAAAGATCCAATGGCTATGCAGCGCCTTAAAGATGCTGCCGAGAAAGCTAAGATCGAGCTTTCAAGTTCACAAAAAACAAATGTAAATCTGCCGTTTGTAACAGCTACCGACTCAGGTCCTAAACACCTGAATATTGATATTAGTCGTGCCAAGTTCGAACAATTGGTAGATGATCTTGTAAAACGATCTATTGATCCGTGCAAGAAAGCTATGAAAGATGCCGGTTTGAACAAATCAGAAATTGATCAGGTAATTCTTGTTGGTGGTTCAACCCGAATTCCAAAAATTCAGGAAGCTGTAAAAGAATTCTTTGGTAAAGACCCAAGTAAAGGTGTAAATCCTGATGAAGTTGTAGCAATTGGTGCAGCTATTCAGGGTGGTGTGATGTCGGGTGATGTAGAAGATGTTGTTCTTCTGGATGTAACCCCACTTACGCTTGGTATTGAAACGATGGGTGGCGTGATGACTCCATTGATTGAGTCTAACAGTACCATCCCAACCAGCAAGTCTCAGACATTCTCTACCGCAGCAGATAATCAGTCCAGCGTAGAAATTCATGTACTGCAGGGTGAGCGTGCCAAAGCTCAGGATAACCGAACGCTTGGCCGTTTCCACTTAGATGGAATTCCACCTGCTCCGAGAGGAGTACCTCAGATCGAAGTAACCTTTGATATTGATGCGAACGGTGTGTTGAACATCACTGCGAAAGACAAAGGAACCGGAAAAGAGCAAAGTATTCGAATCGAATCTTCTTCAGGACTATCCGAAGAGGAAATCGAAAAAATGAAGAAAGCTGCCGAAGAGCACGCCGAAGAAGACAAACAGATCAAAGAGCGTGTAGAGAAATTGAATCAGGCCGATAGTCTGATCTTCTCTACCAAGAAGCAGATTGATGAATACGGCGACAAGATCTCCGATGACAACAAGAAAGCGATCGAAGAGGCTGTTGAAAACCTCGAGAAGGCGCACAAAGAAGAAAACATGGACGAGATCGATGCAGCTATCGAAGCTGTAAATCAGGCTTGGTCCGGTGCTTCTGAAGAGATCTACAAAGCTACTCAGGAAGAAGCCGCTGCTGGCGGTGCGGCAGGTGCTAATGCTGCCGGCGCTCAAGGTCAGGCTACATCCGACGATGCAGAAGACAGCGGAGATGATGCTGTTGATGCCGACTATGAAGTAGTTGACGATGACGAGAAAAAGTAAGCTGAGTTTTTTCACTTACTCTTGATAAAATTCAAATCCCGCTTCGGTTTTCCGAAGCGGGATTTTTTTGTTTGAAGAATCCCCAAGCCAGTAAGGGCGCATTGCCATGCGCCCTTACTGGCTTTTACTTATTCAATTTAATAAGTAATTTATGCTTGAATCGAATTCCTTTTACTGCTATATAGCCTCGAACTTTATACTAACATTATCAATATGTTTCATTCTGTAAGCTCTTTAGCATTTTTCATTCCGGTTATTTTATATCTGGCTTTAATAATTTTTGTGATCTCCCTGATCTTACGCCTGATCAGATCAAATGAAAAAATTGCCTTTAATACGGAAAGAATTGCAAAATCATTGGCAGATAGAAATGAGATAGAACGGAAAAAAGAATAGTAAATCAGATCAGCGAATCTCTGCAACATCCGCGCCATCCGTGTTCCATTCCTTATGTCTTTCAAGCTCAACATTCGTATCTTTGAGGTATGAACATTTTAGCCATTGAATCTTCTTGTGATGACACTTCTGCAGCGGTTTTAACAGCAGAAGGTATTAAGTCCAATATCATAGCCTCACAATCAATCCACCTGCAGTTTGGGGGAGTGGTACCTGAATTGGCTTCACGAGCTCATCAAAAAACCATCACCCAGACGGTACAACAGGCACTCGAAGAAGGTGGCATCTCTTTGGATGAAATTGAAGCTATTGCCGTAACGCAGGGTCCGGGACTGCTTGGTTCATTATTGGTGGGAATTTGTTTTGCCAAAGGATTGGCACTCTCTCGAGATATTCCACTGATAGGGGTGAACCACATGGATGCGCATATCTATGCTAATTTCATTGATCACCAGCCCGAGTTTCCTTTAATCGCCCTCACTGTTTCCGGTGGACACACACAACTTATTCATGTAAAGTCGGCTTTTGAGCATGAGGTCATAGGTAAAACCCGGGATGATGCCGCCGGCGAAGCTTTTGATAAGATCGGTAAGCTATTAGGGCTTCCATATCCCGCAGGGCCGCACATGGATAAACTAGCCAAAGATGGTGACCCGAAATTCCACAAATTTCCACAAGCACTATTGCAAGAAGGATTGGATTTTAGTTTTTCCGGGTTGAAGACCAGTGCCTTGTATTATTTGCAGGATAAAGAAGAAGACTGGGTTCAGAAGCATCTAAATGATATTTGTGCCAGTGTGTCTTTTGCGATATCGGAAGTGTTGGTGAAAAAACTGAAACGGGCGGTCAAACAAACGGGAGTTAAAACGGTGTTGCTTGCTGGAGGGGTTTCTGCAAATTCTATGCTCCGCTCGAAAACCGAAAAAATGGCAGAAGAGATGGGAATTCAGCTTTATACCCCAAAAATAAGCTATTGCACTGATAACGCCGCCATGATCGCCATCACCGGAAAAATGAAAGCGGACTTAGGGCAGTTTGATGATCTTGATATGGTGCCTTTTTCCTCTCTTTAGGAAATTGGAAATGTTGAATTTTGAATTAGCTTAGGCTGTATTCAAAATTCAACATTTCCAATTCAGAATTTCTGTGAAGCAGCAACGGCAAGTTGATCCGCTCTTTCATTCAATACGATGCCGGCATGGCCTTTTACTTTAACCCAAATAACCTCATGCGGCTTCATGGCTTCCAGTATTTGTTGCCAGAGCTCTTTGTTTTCCACCGGTTTTTTATCGGCTTTTCGCCAGCCGCGCTTTTGCCAGTTTTCGATCCAGCCTTGTGTGAATGCATTAATGATGAGGGCACTGTCACTGTGAATTTTAACCACGCATGGTTTCTTGAGTGCTTTCAAAGCTTCGATGACCGCCTTCATTTCCATGCGGTTATTAGTGGTTTGGGGATCGCCACCGGAAAGTTCCTTTTCTTTTCCGTTCCATTTGAGAATGGCTCCCCATCCGCCCGGTCCCGGATTTCCGCTGCATGCTCCGTCTGTATACACAATAACTTCCGGTTTCTTAGACATACTTTTGGGTTATCTGATTTAGTTTCTGATTCATAAATTTGGCGGCAGCGGATACATGTTCAGGCCAGTCGCTTTCATCTTTTCCTGCATAAATAATCCCACGACTGGAGTTGATCAATGGAATTCCTTTGTGATCTTTCAGGGCTTTTTCTAACTCTGATATTGACCCTCCTTGTGCTCCTATTCCGGGAATTAGCAATGCCCCTTCGGAATGATAATGTAAAACAGATCCGGCTTCTTCAGCCTGTGTTGCACCGATCACCATCCCTAAATGTGATTTTGAAAAAGAAGATCTTTTTGAAAGCTGATGGGCAATGAATTGCGCCATCATGGCAAAATCGGAAAAGGGCTTCTTCAGAAAATCAGCTGCTCCGGGATTAGAAGTTAGCGTAAGCACGTAAACTCCCTTGGTTTCATCTTTTGCAAATGCATCCAATGTTTCAAAGCCCATCAGTGGATTTATAGTAATGGCATCGACCTTAAATTCACCCCAAAACGCTTTTTTATAATGCTCAGCTGTGGAACTGATATCACCGCGTTTGGCATCGGCTATAATGATCTTATCATTTGGGATGTGATCTATGACTTCCTCAAGAACCTCTAATCCGCTTCTTCCAAGTGCTTCAAAAAAAGCAAGATTCGGTTTAAAGGCCGCGCAATATTGACTGGTATAGTCAATAACCAGTTTGCAAAAATAACTAACCCGTTCTTCCGGAGTTTTAAATTGATCTTTGACCGACTGTGGAAGCAGGGCAAGATTGGGGTCCAGGCCCACACAAAGTGTAGAACCGGAAGCTTTTACTGAATTCTTAAGCTTTTCTAAAAAGGTCATAGATGAAATTTTTGAGGAAGATAACATTTCTGTATTCCAATGGTGGAATGCTTTTTTTGCAGAAAATTTTAGAATTAGGGATGAATTGTATTTACTTGTAAAAGGGTTGGGGGGATACTCCAATTTTTTTAGCTTCTGCTACTTAATCAAATTATTAAAGGAATCATGGTACATACACACTTATTATCGAATGGGTTTAAAATTTTAATGATCACTCTGTTGGTTGCGTTTGGCCCTCAATTAGGCTTTGCGCAAGATGCCGATGCTGATAGCACCGAAAAGGAAGAAAAGAGCGAGCTCCCATTAGAACCGGGAAGAGAATTTAGTTTTGATCTTGATGAAGGCTCCTGGATCGCTTTAGATGTGAGCCCGGACGGGACAACGATCGTGTTTGATTTTTTGGGAGATCTGTACACAATTCCGGTTGAGGGCGGTGAAGCCACGCAAATTACAGAGGGCATGCAATTTGACAGTCAGCCCCGTTTCAGTCCGGATGGGAGTAAGATAGTATTTATCTCTGATGCCTCAGGCGGGGAAGGAGTCTGGATCTACGACCTCGAGACCGAAGAAGAAGAGCAGTTAACCAG
The DNA here is from genome assembly GCF_035704785.1 of Gracilimonas sp. GTDB lineage: Bacteria > Bacteroidota > Rhodothermia > Balneolales > Balneolaceae > Gracilimonas. Next base: position 21,023 of record NZ_DASSWP010000120.1, read on the forward strand.
TGGAAAGGATAACGAATATCAATCTCCGGAATGGATGCCGGATGGCAAATATGTTATTGCTTCAAAGAACTCTCCGGGGAATCACAAGATCTGGATGTACCACACTGATGGTGGTTCCGGTACGGCATTAGTTGATGAACCAGGAAATTTACGCATGCTGGAAGGAGCTTTTGGAGCTGATGACCGGTACATCTGGTTTTCACGTCGATCGGGAAGCTGGGATTACAATGCCTCATTACCTCAATATCAGATAGGCACATATGATCGTGAAACCGGTGATATTGTAATGCAGACAGATAATTATGGATCTGGATTTCGTCCAACGCTTTCAAGTGACGGCAAGTGGCTTGTGTATGGAACTCGACATGATGAGCATACGGGATTGATGAAAAGGGATCTCACTACAGGTGATGAAAGCTGGTTGGCTTACCCTGTACAACACGATGATCAGGAATCAAGAGCATCAAGAGATGTATTGCCCGGAATGTCTTTTACTCCGGATAACAAACATGTAGTTGCTTCATATGGCGGAAAGATCTGGAAGCTTCCAATTGAGGGTGGAGATGCGGTAGAAATTCCATTTAATGTGAGCAGTACTATTGAATTGGGGCCAGAACTTGATTTCGATTATCCTATTGAAGATACGCCACAATTTGAGATCACACAGATAAGAGATGCCGTTCCTTCACCGGATGGCAATAAAATTGCCTTCACAGCACTTAACGAAATTTATACGATGGAATTGCCTGATGGCGAACCTCGTAAACTGGTTGACCTGAATGAAACACAGGCACAGCCGGTTTGGTCACCGGATGGTGAATGGATCGCTTTTGTGACCTGGACTCCTGAGACCGGAAAGGTGTATAAAGTACGTCCTAATGGCCGGGGGTTACAGCAAATAAATGAGGAAGAAGGTGTTTTTCAGGATCCGGTATGGAATAATGAAGGAAACCGTATTGTTCTGATCAAAGGGCTCCCTCAGGATTTTAGAAATGCGACACAGCGCAGTGCTTTCAGGGGAACGAGTGATTTGATCTGGATTGATGCGGATGGCAGCGAAAACAATTTTATTACCTTAACCGGTGGAAGAGGAAATCCGCATTTTGTTAAAGGATCGGATAGAATTTATCTTTCAAGCTGGAGGGGGCTCACCTCAATTCGATGGGACGGAACAGATGAAAAATCTCACCTTGAAGTAGATCAAAGAGACGGGGGAAGAGCATCCTGGATCCGAATGGCGCCGGAAGGAGACCAAGCCTTAGCACAGATCAGTACAGATATTTTTGTTGTAACAGTGCCTAAAGTAGGTGGAGATGCTCCAAGCATCACTGTTGGTGGTGGTTCCAGTGCATTCCCAAGTAATCAGCTTACCGATATTGGCGGGCAGTTTCCTGCATGGGGCTGGGATGCCAATGAAGTACATTGGTCAATAGGTAATGCTCATGTTATATATGATTTTGAAGCAGAAGAAGCCTACAAAGACAGTGTGGAAGCTGCCAAAGAAATGGAGGAAGAGTCGGAGGAACCGGAATCTGATGAAGAAGATGGGGATGAAGAAAAAGAAGAAGAAGCTGAAAAAGATGAAGGGTACAAGCCTGATGAAATTGAGATCAGCGTAATGGCTGACCGTGATATTCCGGAAGGAGTTCTTGTACTTCGAGGTGCTACGGTTATCACCATGAATGGGGATGAGATCATTGAAAATGCCGATCTCGTGATCGAAGATAATCGTATTATCGGAATTGGAGCACGGGGCGAAGTTGAGATCCCATCCGGTGCGGAGATCAAGAATATGAATGGAAAAACAATTGTGCCCGGCTTTGTGGATACTCATGCTCACTTTCGCCATCCGGTAAATCTACACCGCGGTGAGTTTTGGTCTTATTTAACGAATCTTGCTTATGGTGTAATCACTACTCGTGATCCTCAGACTGCAACTACAGATGTGCTTACCTATCAGGACTTGGTTCATGCAGGCAAGTTGATGGGGCCAAGAGTTTATTCTACCGGTCCGGGTGTTTTCAGTAGTGAAAATATCAAAGACCTGGATCATGCCCGTGAAGTATTAACCCGATATAGTAAGTATTATGATACTAAAACGATCAAGATGTATGGTGCAGGAAACCGGGAACAGAGACAATGGATCATTGAGGCTGCCCGAGAGCAAGAGTTAATGCCAACCACAGAAGGCTCCCTTGATTTCAAAGAAAACCTGACACAAGTGATTGATGGATATCCCGGGCACGAGCATTCATTTCCGGTATTTCCACTGTATCAAGATGTCATTGATCTTGTGGCTTTTTCAAGAACAGTGTACACACCTACTTTGTTGGTTGCGTATGGCGGTCCCTGGGCTGAAAATTATTTCTATGCTAACGAGCGCCCGCATGATGATATAAAATTGCAGCGCTTTATGCCGCATCATAACCTTGACGAAAGAACCAGAAGAAGAAATGCCGGGTGGTTTATGGAAGAGGAACATGTGTTTGAAGAACTAGCAGTGTTTGTGAAAGATCTGGTTGAAGCCGGAGGGCGAGCCGGAGTTGGTAGCCACGGTCAGTTGCAGGGACTTGGTTATCACTGGGAGCTTTGGGCTATGCAGGCCGGTGGAATTTCTGAACATGATATTTTGAAGGTAGCAACTCTACAAGGAGCTGAAGCTATTGGCTTGGATACTGACCTTGGTTCTATTGAAGAAGGTAAACTGGCTGATCTGGTAATATTGGATAGTGATCCCCTGGAAAATATCAGAAATACAGCCGATATCTCCTATATTCTGAAAAACGGGTATATGTATGAAGCTGAGACATTGAATGAGGTATTCCCGAATGAAAAAGAGTTGGGGACGTTCTGGTGGCAGAATAATGAACCTGTAAACGTTCCGGGGGTAGAAAAATAGTGTTAAGGTGCGACAGTGTTGAAGTGTTACCGAAAAGTTAAAAGGTAACACTTTAACACCTAAGCACCATAACACTATAAAACCGTCTCAGGATGAACTTCTTCAAAACCATGGGGAGGTCGGTCCAAGGTCCAGGTCTCGAAATAGAAATGGCGTTCCGATCTGAATTTCTTGCCGTTGATACTAAAAAAGCGAAAGTGGTCAGGAACTAATTTCTGTAGCGGGAAGAACATCTCACGATACACATTCTTTTTGGAAAACATGTGCAGGTCAAAGCCATCTTTGGCCTGTTCCTTATAAACTACAATGTGATTCGCTTCCAGCGCTTCTTTCAATTCTTCCTTCAGGTGACCCACATTCGAATTCACATCAATATGTAAAGTGGAAATGTCGAGCTCAACTTCATCCTTATCCGTTAGAATAAAAATTTCACCCGGTTGCAGATCCTGAATGGCTTTTTGGATGGACGGAAATTGGGTTTGGTAGGTGAAGATATTTTTACTTGGGAAAGCAACTTCCAGGGCATTGATCACTTCATCATATGCGGCCAACATATTCAATCCAAAACGCTCGTTAGCCAGATCAGTTCCTGTAAAATAGAACCTGGAATAGGTAGGGTCAGGTTTCATGAAGTCATCCAGCGTAGTTTCCATTTGCTTTGGATGATCACGGGTATTGCGTTCGGCAAGCTTATCCAGTCGCTGGTCGTGGTGAAAGATGAGTTTAAAAATATCAGTGTTCATATCTGGAAAATATTGAAGCAGTTAAAAATCAGCAGTTTTGTTCAATTCGGTTGAAAAGTTCTTCTGTGAAGCTGTCGTGTTCAGGTTTCATAAAAACACTGCGAAGGATAGTAACATCTTCTGAATCAGCTTTGTACTCCGGATGTAAGCGGGAGAATGTTTCTATAGGGATTCGATACAGAGACAGGTAGTATGATCGATCTTTCATTCCCTTTTCGAAAATTGCTTTAGACTTTTTAGAAATTTCAGAAGTAGTTTTCTGTTGAGAAGGGAAGTATCCCAAAATATCAAGATCAGGCTTTTTATAGGCTTTTAGTTTTTGACTTGTATCAGTCAACTCGTACACATTGCTGGCTGCCCCCAGGCATTTCTTTAAAATAGGGCCAAATCCCACGTCTTCTTTTAAAGGCAACATTTTCAGTGTAGCCCAAAGTGCTACGGCCGCAGCTCCTGCTCTTGAGCATTCCAGGCTTATCTCCCCAAGATGCAGATCTTCAGAAGTGAAATAGGTATAGGGAGAATCATGCTTATAAAATTTCCCCACTGCAGGATCTTTAAATAAAACACATCCGCAGCCATAGGGCTGAAGACCATGCTTGTGAGGATCAACAACGATACTATCGGCTTGTTCCATCAAATTCCAGGATGTCCCGTCAATTAGCTCAGTGTCTTTCAGTGTTCGGAAAAATCCACCATAGGCAGCATCAATGTGGATCCTTATTCCGTGTTCTTTGGCCCAAGGTAAGACTTGATCAAGGGGTTCTACTTCTCCGAGGCCTGTGGTTCCTAATGTAACTACAACCGTGCCGATCTCATTTGGGTTGATAGCTTTCAGATCGAATGTTCCGCTATCAAGGACAGGGACCTTGACTCCCTCTACCCGCAAAACGGAACACATACGTTCATGGGTGTAATGAGAATTTTGAGAGAAAGCGATCTTTTTGTCGGGGTGAGATTCCCGGGCTATCCACAAAGCCTCAAGGTTGGCAATGGTTCCGCTTGCAGTAAGATGCCCTAAAAATTTATCACCGTAGCCAAAGAAATGCGCCAATTCGGCTACCGCTTCCTTTTCCATTTCAGAGGAGGGAGGGCCGCCATCCAGGGCATGGTTGTTTGGATTAATGCTCATCGCCATGGCGTAAGCCGCCCAGGTAAGTGGATGTGGTGGCTTTAGCATTTGTCCCGCATATATGGGATGATGAAAAGGAAAGTTACACTGCAGGCGCTGAGCCAGTCGTGAAAATGTTTTTTCAATCGTTTTATAAGGGATATTGAGCACAGTATCTTCTTCCCATGTACCAAAAGAATCTTGCCATTTTTTTAATTCAGCAAGTGAATGATCTAAGACTTTTTGGGAGGAGTTATTCATTAGTATAGACTTACAGAAACGCCGGCGGAAAGAACCTGTTTAAGCTGGATCTCGCTGGAGAAATCATTGTCGTAACGAAACTCAAACTGAAAAGAAGCACTTACTATACTGTTGATCTGCCCGATCAGTTCATTAGACCAAAATACATCGGTTTCGTTTATGGGGGTCAGGAAATTGGTAAATGTTTCTACCGAACTTGCATACAAGATATCCTCAAAAACCTCTTTTTCAAAGTTTATTCCGGTAGTTAAACCACCCTCACCCCTGAAATTTTCTCCGGTATCAAGCCCGTAAATTGGAGCAAGATCATCATCGGTTACAAAGGTTTGTTTCAGCCCCAAACCTGCTTCAAAGGTAAATGCGGGTGTGGGATCGTAGGCAATACCAATACCTTCAGTTAAATAAGCAGGTGCAAAAAAGTTTGAGATCAGGCTATCCGGCTGACCGGTTTCCGTAGCATATTCATAACCACGGTCGAATTGTGTTCTGAAACTAACTGATCCATAACCGGACAATGCCCCGTCTTCCCGAAAAGCATAATTAAACCGGTTTCTAATAGAAATTACGTCATCTGTTTTACGAACACCTTCACCTTTAATGCGTGCCTGTCCATATTTAAAATCGGTTCTGAGACCATAACTAAACTGGCCTTGTTTATAGATCACACTAAAAATTGAAGAACCTGTTCCGCTTATGGAACTGACACCACCCTGCGACCAATTGCTATAAGCCGCCTGAGAACCATTTAAATTTGCCACCCAGCTCTGATCCCATCCTTCAAGTGTATCAGGAATAGAAATACTTTGAGCAGTGGCGAAGGTGCTGCACAGAATTAAAATTAAAGCTGTTATAGTAGATTTTAGTAGTACTCTCATTAATTGATTGGTTAGGAGTTCTTAAAAAGTATAGCTTCTTTGAGTTTTGAGTCTTTCAGCATGACCTCAATATGTTCTCCGGCTTTTGTTGGAACCGTGATCCCGGACATATCAGTAAGTAAAGGGTATTTGCGATGCCCCCGATCTATCAAAACCGCTATCTCGATGATGTCGGGTTCGTAAATATTACAGATAGCTGAAAGGGCATCAAACATGGTTTTTCCTGAAAAGATCACATCATCCACTAGTAAAACGAACTTATCGTTGCAATCCGGAAGGGGAGTTTCAGAACTGTTGCCACTCACTTCATACCGGTGTACTGATAGATCCTTGGCCAATAAATCAGCAATATTCTCAGAAAGTTCCAAAGCCGTGGCGTATCCTCTTTCATTCAAGCCAATGATAACGAGTTCTTTGTCGTTTCCCATGCGTTCCCAAACCTGAATGGCAATACGGCGTATTGTACGTTGCATTCGGGGACGGTCCATTAATATTATTTGCTTTTTCATAGGTTGCTTTTAAATTCAGAAGAAGGTACAGTTTTCTAAACTCAGTGTTAAAAAAATAACAAAAAAAAATAGGAATATTCGTATCTTAACAGTGTTAACCTCAACCTAAAAGAGAGACTCATGAAAAGAGGAATCGGAACATTATTATTTGGAGCAACAGCCTTTGCCGGAGGCATTATAGCCGGTTTATTATTGACCCCAAAAAGCGGAAAAGAAAATCTTCACTGGTTGGAAACTCAAGGACGTAAACTGAAAAAAGACGGTGAAATGAGAATAGATCAGGTTTCAAAAGGGATCAAGAAAACAGTAAAAGAAACTTTGCCTGACTTGTATGAGGCTACTGAAGATCTGTATTTTTCCGAAGCAGAAGAGATCGAAGAAATAACCAAAAATGGATAAGTCTGAATTTAAACATTCAGAAGCTTTTTTACAGTGGATATGGGAAAACCTGCTTTTCGATTTCACTTCATTAAAAACTACGTGTGGGAAATCTCTTAAGATCACGGATCCAGGAAAACTAAATGCAACGGATGGTCCTGATTTCAAACGGGCAGTAATAGATGTAGGAGATACCACCTGGTATGGGGATGTAGAAATGCATATCCAAAGCAAAAGCTGGGCTGCACATGGGCATTGTGAAGATCCCAATTTCAATACCGTAGTGTTGCACGTTTTTACTGACCATCAGGCTGTCCCGGTTCAAACACAGAACGGAAGCAGGCCCTATTCTTTAAATCTCAGTCCTTATCTATCGAAACAGCTTCGTTTATTCTTAAAAAGTTTTGAGCAACCATCCGGGTTGCCTTGTGCGTCGGGGCTTAATTTTATTTCAGAAGAGGCTTTTCTTGACCAAATTGAAAAAGCTCACCTTGAGTATTTTGAAAAAAAAGCGGATGATTTTTTGGAATATTATGATCCTGAATTGCTTCCCTCCAAAGCTTGGAAGAAGGCGTTAATCATATCGTTATGGGATGGGTTAGGGATTACACATAATCGTGAAGCGATGCTGGAAACCGCACGCCGTTTTTTACAAAGCCGGCCGGGTTTTTCTACTGTTGAAGATGGTATCAATATGGCGTTAAATATCGCAGGTTTTGGCGCGAAAGGTTCTGATATCGTCTGGAATTTAAAATCTGTACGGCCTGCAAGTCATCCTGTAAATAGAATAAAAGAAGCCGTAAGGTTAACCGCACTAATCGAAAATGAGCCGATCGGAAATGTGCTCTCACTTAAAGCAATAGAAAGGTGGGATGAGTGGGTTAAAAAAGCTTCACTTACAAATTCCTCCCGAATAGAAATTCTGTTCGGTACCGTATTTTTACCATCACTATATGTTTTGGGAAATTTGTTTGCTTATCAAAGTCTTTCACAGAAGGTGCTCTCAGAGTGGAGGGTTTTAAAAACACCTATTCCTTCATCTTTGCTTAAAAGGTTCAGTTCATTGGAACTGAATACTACGGCATATCGCAAAAAACTGGGTGCTATCCATCAATTAAAATCATATTGCGGTCCGGTCAGGTGCTCTGAATGTTTTGTACTAAAAAATGCGATTGAGTCTTGATTGCTTTTAAAGTGATTTCTATCTTTGGAGTCTGTCAATGACATGAATTGCCCGGTCGTCTAATGGCAGGACAGCTGGTTTTGGTCCAGTCAGTGGGGGTTCGAATCCTCCCCGGGCAACACAAATTATTAAAGGATGACTGTGAGGCCATCCTTTTTTGTTTATTAGTCAATAATTTTCTGATTGTAATAACCCGAAACCAAGGCCCATTACGTGGATACTCCCTTAGCGATATTTTCCGGTACAAGTAACCCGGCTTTAGCAAGAGCAATTGCAGAGGAATACGGTACATCTTTGGGAGATTTGACAATTAAAAAATTCTCTGATGGAGAACAATATGTCAAATATGAGCAAAGCATTCGGGGAGAAGATATTTTTTTGATCCAATCTACACCGCCTCCCGGTGATAATATTATTGAGTTGTTGCTTTTGCTGGATGCTGCAAAACGAGCTTCGGTAAAAAGAGTGACGGCCGTGATTCCATATTTTGGATATGCACGGCAAGACCGAAAAGATCAGCCGCGTGTTTCTATCGGTTCAAAACTGATGGCTAATCTGTTGGTTAAAGCAGGCGCCGATCGTGTTTTGACTATGGATCTTCATGCTGCTCAGATACAAGGATTTTTTGATATCCCGCTTGATCATTTATATGCAAGCCGGGCTTTTATAGATCACTTCACCTCCAATCCTATTGATAACCTGGCTGTGGTAGCCCCTGATGTGGGCAGCCTTAAAATGGCCAGGGCATATTCCAAGAAACTGGGAGCGAGTTTAGCCTTTATTGATAAGAGAAGGCCAAAGGCCAATGAGTCAGAGATCATGAATCTGATCGGTGAAGTGGAAGGAAAGAATGTGTTAATAGTCGATGATTTGATCGACACCGCCGGAACATTGACTAATGCAGCTGCTGCTTTAAAAGAAAGAGGAGCGCTGAACATTATTGCAATTTGTACACACCCGATCTTATCGGGTCCGGCATACCAGCGAATCGAAGATTCGCCAATTGATGAGTTGTTAGTAACAGATACGGTTCAGCTTCGCCAGCCTTCTAAGAAGATAAAGGTTTTGAGCATCGCGAATATTTTTGCTGAAGCTATACAACGAATACATACTAACGATACTATCAGTGCACTGTTTGATAATTAATGATTAAGGTAAACGCATTATGGCAAACCCAGAATTAGTAAAACTTGAAGGAAAGAAAAGAGAGACCAGTAAAAAAGCGAATAAAGCGCTGAGAGAGGAACTGCGTGTTCCTGCTGTGCTTTATGGTCCCGATGTTGACGAAAATATTCACTTTTCTATTGATGAACTTGAATTAGAAAAAATTCTTAGAAAGCCCCAAACAAAGCTTCAGGAATTAACGGTTGATGGAAAAACTTTCAAAACCCTTCTCAAAAGAACAGAATTCGATCCTGTTACAGATCGTCCTGTACATGCAGACTTTTATGTACTGTCTGACAAGAAGAAAGTAACACTTCGAGTTCCTATTAAGATTACAGGAAGCGCTAAAGGCGTGGTTGAAAATGGTGGACGTGTTTTCAAACCAATGAACTTTATCCGCATTCGCGTACTTCCAGAAGCGATTCCGGCAGAATTTGAAATTGATATTACTCCACTTGAGATCGGCCAGTCTTTCCACATATCCGACCTGGAGCTGGAAGGTATTATTCCTTTGGATGATATGAGTCGAACCATTGTAACTATTCGTCCTCCTAAAGGAGCTGACTTCCTTGAAAACCTTGTATCCGGTGTTACCGAAGAGGCTGAAGAAGAAGTGGTTGCTGAAGGCGAAGAAGTTGCTGAAGGTGAAGAACTTGCCGAAGGCGAAGAAGCTGCTGAAGGTGAAGAAGGAGAAGATTCTTCTGAAGACAAAAAAGAAGACTAAACTCCGTTCATTATCACAAAGTTGTAACGTAACCTCCTTTTGAAATGTCCCTTATTATAGGTTTAGGAAATATCGGACAAGAATATGAGGGGACACGTCACAACATAGGATTTGAAGTTGTTGATGCAATAGCTGAAACTCTTTCCACTACATTTGGCCCGGGCGACGGGCCTTTTGTGGTTGCAGAGGGCAGACATCGAGGCCGGAATGTGGTACTCATAAAACCCACTACCTATATGAACAGAAGTGGGAAGGCGGTACGAAAAGCTCTTTCAAAGTATAACACGGGTAAAGAGAACTGCCTGATCATCTATGACGATCTGAATCTGGATGTTGGAGATATCCGGCTAAAGGCACAAGGAAGTGCCGGTGGCCATAACGGTATCCAGAGTATCATTGATGAACTCGATAGCAGGGAGTTTCCAAGAATACGATTTGGTATTGGAAACGATTTTCCGAGAGGACGTCAGGTTGATTTTGTACTTTCCCCATTCAACAATTCAGATCAAAAATATTTAGAAGAGGGCATTCAAAAAGCCCATGATGCATCACTCAGTTTTGTGAGAGATGGTATGGTAAAGACGATGAATAATTTTAATTAATAAAATAATGAGTCTTAAATAAGGCTTATTGAACTTAAACTAACGTAACGGGAAACAATGGATACAATCATCTATTTAATACCGGTGGCCGGAGTGATCGCACTTCTGTACACTGTCTTTAAAACATCCTGGGTAACAAAACAGGAGATCGGAACTGAGCGTATGGAACGCATAAGCAAAAGTATTGCTAGCGGTGCTATGGCATTCTTGAAAGCTGAATACAGGGTACTTGCCGTATTTGTACTGGTAGTGGCTGTAATACTTGGCTTCAGTGCTGATCCTGCTACTTCAAGCTGGATGGTAGCCATCTCATTTGTTGTTGGTGCAATCTGTTCCGGATTAGCCGGTTTTATTGGAATGAAAGTAGCTACCAAAGCGAATGTACGCACAACGCATGCTGCACGTACTAGTCTTGGTAAAGGACTTGAAGTTGCTTTTGCCGGTGGTTCTGTAATGGGACTTGGCGTAGTTGGCCTTGGTGTATTGGGTTTATCCCTTCTTTTCATTGGTTTCGGATCTTATTTTGGTCTTGAAGGAGCCGATGCAGTTAATAAAGTGCTTGCCGTTGTAACCGGATTTTCTTTCGGTGCTTCTTCTATTGCACTTTTTGCCCGTGTAGGCGGTGGTATTTATACCAAAGCTGCTGATGTTGGCGCTGACCTTGTAGGTAAAGTTGAAGCCGGAATCCCTGAAGATCACCCGCTAAACCCTGCTACTATTGCCGATAATGTAGGTGATAACGTAGGTGATGTTGCCGGTATGGGTGCTGACCTTTTTGAGTCTTATGTAGGATCTATCATCGGTACCATGGTACTTGGTGCTGCTTTTATTGCAGGCGCAACTGTTGACGGAGCCGTTTGGTCTGATGCTTTTAACGGACTTTCTGCTGTAATTCTCCCGCTTGTTCTTGCCGCTGTTGGAATTTTGACGTCTATTCTTGGAACATTCTTTGTTCGTGTAAAAGAAGGTGGAGATCCACAAAAAGCGCTTAACCTTGGTGAGTTTATTTCAGCTGCTGTAATGCTGATCGCTTCTTATTTAATTATTACCTGGATGCTTCCTGAAACATGGACATTTAACGGTGAAGTTTATAACAGTATGGGAGTTTTTTGGGCCACTATATTTGGCCTTGCTGCCGGACTTGGAATTGGATTGATCACTGAGCATTACACCGGAACCGGAACGAAGCCGGTTTGGTCAATTGTGAAGCAATCTGTTACTGGATCTGCTACAAACATCATTGCCGGCCTTGGTGTTGGAATGATCTCAACGGCGATCCCAATTCTTATCATCGCTGTTGCAATTATTGGTGCCTATGAATTTGCCGGATTGTACGGTATTGCGATTGCTGCTGTTGGAATGCTTTCAAACACAGGTATTCAGTTAGCTGTTGATGCATACGGACCAATCTCTGATAATGCCTGTGGTATTGCTGAGATGGCTGAGCTTCCAGGTGAAGTGCGTGAGCGTACCGACAAGCTTGATGCGGTTGGTAACACTACTGCTGCTATCGGTAAAGGGTTTGCAATCGGTTCTGCTGCTTTGACTGCACTGGCTCTTTTCGCTGCTTTTATTACAGCTTATAATGCAACTCATGAAACTCAATTGGTGGGAATTGATATTACGGCTCCATCCGTGATGGCTTCTTTATTTATTGGAGCAATGTTACCATTCTTGTTCTCTGCACTTTCAATGAATGCAGTAGGACGCGCAGCAATGAGTATGATCGAAGAAGTGCGCCGTCAGTTTCGTGATATTCCTGAACTGACTGAAGCTCTTTCTGCCATGAACCGCAACGAAGGTAAAAAGTTAGCTGATTGGTCAGATGAAGATCGTACGACTTTTGAAGCTGCTGACGGTAAAGCTGAATATGAAAAGTGTGTTGAGATCTCAACACAAGCTTCTATCCGTGAGATGGTAGTTCCAGGACTATTAGCTGTGATCGTTCCCGTTTTATTCGGTTTTGTTCCCGGCTTCATCAGCGACAGCCCAACTCTTGGAGCTGAAATGCTTGGTGGACTTCTTGCGGGTGTCACTTCTGCAGGTGTTCTTATGGCACTCTTCCAGTCTAACGCCGGTGGTGCATGGGATAACGCCAAGAAGATGATCGAAGAAGGTGTGACCATCGACGGT
>NZ_DASSWP010000128.1:0-12509 GCF_035704785.1 Gracilimonas sp.
AGGTTTTGCCGGGGCAACATTGGATTAAGGGTGACGAGCTTATTCTTCGTGCTTTTTTTACTGATATCCCCTTCCACTTCATACAGATCCAATTCCTGTGGTTCGGGAGTTTCTTCTCCCGGTTCGTCGTACTCCTTGAACACATCCTTTATAACTCCGCCCTTGGATAAAAATACATTGGCCCGATTACTGAACAACCGAAATGAAAGCCGGCTTTCATCTTCGAAGTGAATATAAAACCAACGATCGGTTTCTGGGATACTAACATCTGTTATTTCAAGATCATAAATACTCTCAAAAAAATCGATCGTATTACTTTTTTTTGCCCCTCTGTTGCTGTCAATAAATAAAGCAATATTACCCGGGGCAGAGCTAAAACAAAGCCGAAACGATTGCTCGGCACCTTCCACAAAAAACTCAATATAGTTTTTATAGGGACTTACAGACTGCCGGATCTTTCCCCCGGTTAACTTGTTTTTAAGGGTCCGATTTAGATATATTAATTCATAATAGTTCATTAAAAATCAATGGGGGATTAAAGGATTAAATGCATTATCCAATATTCAATTCTATAGTTAACACTGTAGAAGCTCAATTGGTAAAAAGAGGGATTAAAACTACTAAGTTCAGAACGTGGGAAGATAATAAGATTCACGCCACCGGTTTAGAATTTATCATTTCTTTGGATCATGCATCAGATTATATGGAATCCCTTTCCATAAATTTTGATTGGGACAGTTTCAGAGAAACAACCATGGCGAAAGAACTTGAGGGAATGGACAGCCACCCTTTTCTAAAAATAGAAACCCTTACAAAATCTTCCGTTAATCCTACTATTGATGTTGAAATGAGCTGGCTCTTCGATATTAATTCATGCCAGCCGCAGGAACCCAAAGAAACCGGAAATTACAGGATAGAAAAAGCCGGTAAATGGATGGAATCTATCAGCAAAAAAGTTAATGATCTATTGGCCGACGATGACATTATAACCCGCTGGCATATTGAAATTGATGGGGATGAAAACGGACGTTATCTGTCAGCAATAAACCTGATCTCTTACTTTCAATATGAACTTACCTCACCAAACAGTTTAAAGGAAATACAACATTTGGTGGGACGTAAACTTCATGACCTGCTTTTAAAAGCCAATAAAGTGATCTTTTCATCCAATAAAATTTTAGATGAATCTATAGCAGCCTGAATCTAATATTTACTCAAAAAGAAAGGGATCAGCTTTACATTTATAGCTGATCCCTTTTTTATTTTAGTCGTAGCTATAAAACCCTTCTCCGGTTTTATTGCCGAGCTTCCCTGCGTCTACCATTTTTACAAGAAGCGGAGCCGGACGGTATTTAGGATCTTTAAACCCTTCATACAACACATTCAGGATATCGAGACAAACATCAAGCCCGATGAAATCTGCGAGCCGTAATGGCCCCATTGGATGTGCCATACCAAGCTTCATAACTTCATCCACATTCTCAGCGGTGGCAACCCCTTCTCCCACACAAAAGATAGCCTCGTTGATCATAGGCATCAGTACACGATTGCTCACAAACCCCGGAGCATCATTTACAGGTACCGGTACTTTGTTAAGCTTTTCTGATGCTTTTTTAACTGTTTTGTAGGTCTCATCGTCAGTTTGTAAACCACGAACGATCTCTACCAATTTCATTACCGGAACAGGATTGAAAAAGTGCATCCCAATAAATTTTTCCGGACGAGATGTTAAAGCAGCTAATTTAGTAATGGAAATCGAAGAAGTGTTGGATCCAAAAATGGCATGATCAGGAGCCGCCTCATCCACCTCTTTCCAAACAGAGGTCTTGATATTTATATTTTCAGGAACAGCTTCAACTACCAGATCAACATCTTTCACACCTTCCGACAGATTCAAAAATACGTTGATAGCATCAAGGGTAGAATTTTTTTTGGCTTCATCGATCTTTTCCTTCTTCACCATACGGTCAAGATTCTTTTCGATGGTTGACATCGCCCGATCAGCAAATTCTTGCTTGGTTTCTATCAGGTTTACAGAAAAATCATTCATGGCAAATACATGAGCAATTCCATTACCCATTGTACCGCCACCAATTACAGCTACTTTTTTTACGTCCATTATATCAAGTTATTTTCGATTTATATTTTAGTCAGGTTAGGATTTTTGAAAGGGTTTTTCAAGCCTTCAGAGTTCCTTTTTGCAAATAATAACCCCCATCTTGATACAAACTCCCCGAAGCAAAAGATCTAAAAACTGAAGCGGATCTTTGCTGTTATTCCGGGCTCCCCAAATTCATTGTGATAAGAGAACCCAGCTTCGGGCACATTCTCCCATTTATTGCGAGCCTGTACAAAAGCACTTAATCCGCTGACCAATCGGTTAGTAACCATAAGAGCCAATAATGTTGGCAGCTGACTTCGGTTTCTATCTACCCTCTCTCTGGTATTTCTGTATTGATTCCGAAGATCATTACTTTCCCAGCTCCACTGATATTCAGCTGTTTCAGGATAAATAGCATCCCAGTTACGGCTTCTTAGCTGTGCATCATTATATGCTGCTAGATCGTCAAAATTCCCGATTGCTATCAAATACCCACGGGGCTTGCCTGCAAGATCAGCACCTGCTTTACTCAAAGCTAAAGTTCTAAAGTCATTCTCGAGATAATCTGCTCTGGCATCCAAACCAAAATAAGACAAGACCAATACCGCTTCCCCGGCAAGATAATACTTCCCACGATCCCAATTTTCATTGTCTGTATAATAATGCCCCCAGCCGGGCACGGCCAGTGATCTTAAAAAAGCTGCTTTAGGGGATGGCAATTCTTCAGTATCCTGAGCTTCAACGTAATCAGAGAATAACACCACAAAAAGAAGCATAAATACCGACCCCCAAATATGGGGTCTCAGGTAAGCTGACCTTTTTGTGTTTAAACAGTTCAAAATTCTCTATTAATAATTCATTCTTTCGTGTTCTTTTTTCGTTCTCTGCTCCAATGTCGAAAAATAGAAACGCTAAATCCAGCCATCAAAATAAAAGTTCCTGCCCAAACCACAGAAATAAACGGCTTCTCATCAGCTACGATCAGTACCCATTCCGGTTCGTATTCTTCCTCGAGTCCGGTAACTGTAAGTTCTATACTGTTTTCCTGGGGATTTATCTGAGTGAACTGAAACTCCAGGTCAAACTCTCTGGCAAACGAAGGGGGTGAAAAAATGTAGCTTTGCCCATCCTGACTATAAACCGCAAACAACGGATCAAGAGTAATGATCCGATCACTTGCAGGGTGAATCAGTTCAACCTCTGCCCTCACACCGATCGTAGTATTGGGCGGTAATCTAGAGCTGTCGGTCCGTGCATAGTTCACAAATCTTATTTTGAATTTCCCAACATCAATCGTTTGACCGGGGCTAAAGTTTAAGGTTTGTACTTTTGGCTCCTCTTCAGTGCTATCTTGCTCTGCTACATTTTGCATCATGCTTCGTTCTGCCACACGGTCATTTTGCTCTTGCACATATGAACTTCCGCCAACATACAGATAAATGTCACTGAAAAGACCGGTGCGTACATCCGGATCTACTGACCATTGAATGTTTTCCTGTGAAGAGGAAGTAAGCATAGGGTAAACTTCCGGTGTCATATAAAAAGGCTTACCGCCATCTACCGGATCAAACCTGAGCTTATAATTCTGTTGACCTCTCCGAACGCTGCTATCAAGTTCATAACCTTCGTAGGTCACGGTATAGCGATTATCGATAAGTACCGGCTCATTTAAATTCAACACCAGCATTTCTTCTTTTTGGGTGACTTTAAAACCTTGCTCATCCGTCACTTCACCTCTTTCTACCGCTGCATTATAATTCGCCGTTTTCTGATCAACCAAGTGTTCATTATACGCTGATGAGGCTAAGATTCCCACCAGCAGCAAACCAAAACCAATATGAGTCAAAGAACCTCCGATCAGTTTAGGCTTTTGGAAAGCCAGTCGGACCATCACCCAGGCATTACCAACGATAGCAAAGTATCCGCAGAACAGATAAACCATGTAGTAAAAGTTACGTACATCTCCCACTATGATCGAGAAAATTGTAACTGCACTGGTTACCAATAATGGACTAATAAGAGCGGAGGCAAGCGATTCAGCATCATATTTTTTCCAAAATAAATATTGTCCCAAAACAGTGAGAACAGCCATGATCATGACAATAGGCATACTCCAATTGTTATAAAAACTGATCTCAGGCGGGGTGGGATTCTCAACAAACAATTGCCCCAGGATCGGTGAGCTTGTTCCCAGAATAATTACTGCTCCAAGAATGAGCAGAAGCATGGCTCCGGTTACCGTCATAAACTCACGGCTCAACACCTTCGCCTCTTTATCGGGTGAAGGAAGTTCTTTATATCTCCAGAAAAACATCCCTAGGCCTAAAAAGGTAACCACCAGCATAAATGCTACCAGCTGATTATACAATCCAAGATCCACAAAACTGTGTACCGATGAACTTCCAAGAATGCCAGAGCGGGTCAAAAAAGTTTCATAGACAACGAATACATATGCAAGAATGGTAAAGAGAATGGACGACTTCTGTGCCACCGCGCTTTTCCGTTGTATGATCATGGTATGGATACCGGCTGTTCCTATTAGCCATGGCACCAATGAGGCATTTTCAACCGGGTCCCAGGCCCAATATCCTCCAAACGAGAGGGTTACATAAGCCCAATATCCTCCGAGGAAGATCGCTGTCAGAAGCGCTACATTTGCACTCAGGGTCCATGGGAGTGCCGGACCTACCCACTCATTATATTTCCGTTTCCAGAGGGCAGCCATGGCAAAACAGTAAGGAATGGTCATCATAGCGAAGCCTACAAATAGAATAGGCGGATGGATCATCATCCAGGGACTTTTAAGCAGGTCATTCAATCCACTTCCATCGGCGGGTACAAAATCAGGATTGGTTTGCAGGAAAGGCGCATTTGGCATTTCCTCGGCTATGGTTCGGAAAGGTGAAGCTCCCAGCTTCAACCCGAAAATATCCCAGCCCAATAACATGGAAAGCAGGAAAACCTGGGTAAGGGTCAAAAAGAAAAGAACCGGACCTTTGTAAGGAGGCCGGGTCCACTTCATCAGCCCAAAGCCAAGAAAGCCTGAGATCAGGATCCATAACATGAAACTTCCCTCCTGTCCGCCATAAAAAGCTGAAAATAAATACCGGGGAGTCAGGTCAAGACTAGTGTAATTGAATACATAGTAATACTGAAACTGATGCTTAAAGATCAGGTACATTAATATTCCTGAGGCAGCAACAAGGAAAACAGCTTTAGCAGCAAACAGCCAATTCCCGATTCGAAGAGTCTTTTCCTCATCTTTGTTGGCTGCCACAAAATAAAAGATCATGGCAAACAGAGAGGCTACAAAAGAAGCAGAGATCAGGGTTTTACCGAGGATTCCTAACATATATTATTCAGAACAAATTTATTAAGGTGAGAGCGATCCGGATATGGATTCAAATGAACAAGAGCTTTTAGCCTTCTGACGCGTTAACGAACCGACCCGGGTCATTGTCATTATATTTTGAAGGGCATTTCATCAGCATTTCTTTTGCATGAAATGTGTCTCCACGCATTTCACCGATAACTACCAATTGGTCTGCATCCTCAAAATTATTCGGTTTTGGCTTTGGGTATACCACTTTCCGGGAAACACCGTCTTCATCTTTCATGTAAAAAGTAAAACGTTTGGTTTCCAGTGAAAACTCTGCTCCTTTTTCTTTATCCCATGTTCCGGGAATGTGCGCTGTACTTCTTTCACCAGCACCTTCAAAAGTAGTGTATGTACTTATGCTTTCACCAAAATTGTACATCAACAAAGAGGTAAATCCAACTATGGCTACAATGCCAATTATGAGTTTTGGTTTCATGCTTCTTGATTGCTTTTAATTTGTTCTTCCAGTTTACTCACTTTCTTATCTACACGGAAAAGAAAAAACAGGAGTACCAGCCAAATGATCAGGCTAACTCCCAGTACTACAAATATCAGATCGTTTGATGACATTAATTGAATAAATGCGCCGGCTTCTTCCGCACCATTTGTTCCCGCCCATTGGTCAGAATAGGCTTCAGTAAGCGTGTCAACGACGGCAAGTGTATCTTCTTGCATTAAAATTGAATTTCTTTAAATGTTGAGCTTTAGAATTTATCAGGCTTAAATTACGAATTCTCCGCTTCCAATTTCACCTTGTTATAACGGAAATGAATATCATAGATCCAATACCCAAGGGCGATGAATCCAATGAAAGCAGGGTACAATATAAACCGCAATTCATCGGCTGTAATTTCGCTAAAAGCAGGATTTCCGTCTGCACCGGGATGCAGGCTTGTCAACTGACGTGGAACCACATACAGCAAAAATGGTATCGTGGTAACAGCAAAAATATTATACACAGCTGATAATTTTGCGCGTTTCTCGCGATCATCAAAAGCAGAACGGAGTACGAAATACGCTACATATATCATCAACGCCAATGCAGCTAAATTCATTTTAGGTTCAGCGAATGTCCACCATGAGCCCCATGTAAAGCGTGCCCAAAGTGATCCCGTGAGCAGCCCGCAAACTCCAAAAGCGACCCCTACACTGGCAGCCGAAGAGGCTTTGATATCATAATCCGGATTCGGGGTATTCAGATACTGTATACTATACCAAAAACTTATAACGAAAAGAACGAACATCGTCATCCACATAGGAACGTGAAAAAAGATATTACGAGCTGTTTCTTCCAGAATTGGGATCTCAGGAATGTAAATCAAAAAACCGGCAGAGATCACAAGGGTCATCCAAACGGCAACTACATATTTCCAGACTTTCAAGAGTGTGTGAATTTTTTTAACTATGGCTACGTTTTCGATTCAAAATATACGAATTTAAGTGCGATAATCTGAGTTTATAATCTGTAAAATCGACCATGCCTGAAATTGAAAAATCGATCACCCTAACCCCTTCCTGGAGAGCCTTTTTCTGGAGTTACGTTTTCGGTGTACTGTTAATACCTGCATTGATTGGAATTATTATTCTCTGGAAGACACGAAAAAAACACCGCGCAATATCCTATAAAATAATTGATAGAAGGATCACTGTTGTTGAAGGCAACTACTCGCAAAATATTGACCTGACAGATATTCGACAGGCCGAAGCGGGGGAGCCACGATTTGGCGTCGGAGATATCACTCTAAAAACGCAGGGGCGCACGGTCAATCTTATTGGACTTAAAAACCCTTCCCGAATCGCAGGCTTTATAGAACAAGCAGTGGAGGCTGAGCTAAAAAGGCTTGAAACTGAAAAACAAACCAAACTCCGAGAACCAAAATACGATCCGGGTTCCATGGACCGCCTTGATTACCTGACAGGCCTTTGGCAGCAAGGACTTATGAGTGATGAAGATTTCCAAATAGAGCGTAAAAAGTTTGAAGATACCTGAGACGGATTTTATATTTCTATTTCATTTATCAGTGTTTTACAAAATTAAACCGTTTATTGGTCGCCTAATCTAAATTATAATCGGTTTTTATGAACACTTCTACTATAGTAAAATGGGGCGCATTAAC
Source organism: Gracilimonas sp. (assembly GCF_035704785.1). Lineage (GTDB taxonomy): Bacteria > Bacteroidota > Rhodothermia > Balneolales > Balneolaceae > Gracilimonas. The sequence goes on from NZ_DASSWP010000128.1 coordinate 7,598, forward strand.
CCTTTCTTTAATTATTTTAAATACTTCTTACACTATTGCTCAGCAAGCTGACTTTGAAGCGGCTGAGCGTTTTACCGGGGAGAAAATGTCAAAACTGATCGGAAATACTTCCGTTTACCCTCGCTGGATCGAAGACACCAATAACTTCTGGTACACCTACGAAAACGATGAAGGCAAAAACTGGTATTTCGTAAATGCAGAGCGGCCGAATCAACGCCTGCTTTTTGATCAGGAGGAAATGGCCTCTCAGCTTACTGAGATCTTTGAACGGCCTTTCAATGCTTTAGACCTTGACCTCGAGGACTTTGAATATGATACCGATAAAGAACGTTTTACTTTTCATGTAGACAGTATTCAGTTCACCTATAACATAAATGGTAATGACCTCATCAAAGGTGACTCTTTGGAACAAGAAGAGCTGGAAAACTGGGCTACTTATTCTCCTGACAGTACTTATATCGCCTTTGCTAAAAATCACAATTTGTATTTAATGCGTACTGACGATCCTGACAGTACTGAAATACAGCTTACGGAAGACGGAGAGCGCTGGTTCAGTTATCAGGCAGATCAAAGTGATACCACAAGCAATGAAAGACTCCGGGCAAGAGCACAGTTTTTTGACGATGAAAAGAAATTGTGGGTTAGTCGAACCGACGATCGTAAAGTAGAAGATCTTTGGGTGATCAATACCCTGGGGGAACGCCCAACCCTTGAGACTTATAAGTACAGCATGCCGGGTGAGGAGGAAATTGGAATCTCGCATATTGAAGTATTTGACATCGAAACGCGAGAGCGGGTGAGAATGGATACCGATAAATGGGAAGATCAGGATCTTCGTGCCAACTACGGAAATCATCAAACCGGAGATTATAATGCTACCAATTCTGATTATCTCTATATCTACAGAGAGAATCGCCCCTCAGATAAAGTAGATATCCTGAAAGCCAATACTACTACCGGCGAAACAGAAGTAATCTTAAGCGAGACCAGTGAACCTTATTTCAACTGGAGCTATCAATATCTGGGTATCATCAATGATGGAGAAGAATACATCTGGTGGAGCGAGCGTAGCGGATGGGGACAGCTTTACAGATATGACTCGGAAGGTAATCTAAAAAACCGCATCACTACAGGAAATTTTGTAGTCGGCGATGTGGTGAAAATTGATACTACTGCTAAAACCATTTTCTTTGAAGGATATGGCCGTGACGGTGATCACCCCTATTACGAGCATTTATACAGCGTAAAGTTCGACGGTTCCGACTTCAAACACTTAACCCCTGAAAATGCTGATCACAGCATCTCAGAATCAGAGGAAGGAAATTACTTCGTGGATAATTATTCGCGGGTAGATGAGCCAACACGAACGGTTTTACGTGATGATAATGGACGAGTGACCCTTACGCTACAGGAAGTAGATATGACCGCAGCTAAGGAAATTGGCTGGGAAGCACCGGAAGAATTCAAAGTTAAAGCAGCAGATGGCGCCACAGATATTTACGGAGTGATGTGGAAACCTTTCGACTTCGATTCTACCAAGAGCTATCCGATCATATCTTATGTATATCCCGGCCCACAAACGGAGCCCTTCCCTACCGGTTTTTCTGTTGGGGGAATCACAGGCAGAAATCAGGCATTGGCTCAATTGGGATTTGTAGTTGTTGCTTTTGGAAACCGCGGAGGAAGCCCGATGCGCTCCCGTTACTATCATACTTACGGATATGACAACCTGCGGGACTACCCCCTGGCGGATAACAAATATGGAATTGAGCAACTTGCTGCCCGACATCCTTTTATCAACCAGGATAAAGTAGGTATCTTTGGCCACTCCGGTGGTGGTTTCATGAGTACTGCTGCCCTACTTACCTATCCCGACTTTTATACCGCCGCTGTTTCGTCAGCCGGTAACCACGACAATAACATCTACAACACTTGGTGGGGAGAAACACATCACGGGGTTACAGAGGTTAAAAAAACCGTGAAGGAAATGAGCGAAGACAGTGTTGAGGTGGAAAAAGAAGTCATTACTTTTGAATCTGAAGTTAAAACCAATGCGGAACTGGCCGGAAACTTAAAAGGTCACCTGCTGCTTGTTCACGGTAATGTTGATAACAATGTACATCCCGCAAATACCCTGCGATTGGCGGATGCACTGATCAAAGCCGGTAAGCGTTTTGACATGATGATCTTGCCCGGCCGCCGACATGGCTTTGGACCTTACCAACCTTACTTCGAACGACAGAAATGGTATTACTTCGCTGAGCATTTACTGGGTGATTACCGTACCAATGTGGAATTCAATCTTCCCGAAGAAGATTAGAACATCGAACAAGGAATAAAGAACACCCAACGCCGAAGTGGTTTTACTGCTTCGGCGTTTTTTTATGATCTTGATGTCTATAAATTTCGAACCAACTATTTTTTAGACCTTTGAGAACTATATAACTGCTTCAGATCAGAGAATGAAATTTCCAGCTGATCCATGTATTTGAAGAAGACCGGTAGTTTATCCTGAATAAATTCTTCCCTCTTCAGATCCTTTACTTTTTCAAGAGCGTTATCATCTACAAAATATCCTACTCCCCTTTTGTTATAGAGAATCCCTTCTTCCTGTAGATCTTGGAAAGCTCTGATCGCCGTATTCGGATTTACCTCCATCAGCACTGCAACTTCTCTCACGGATGGTACCCGTTCTCCTTCACTCCATTTCCCGTTCAGAATTTGATCATAGAAGTGCGTTTCTATCTGTTTGTAAATAGGTTTATTGCCTGAGAATTCCATTATGCTATCTGCCGGTTTTTGAGCCTTATGAAAGTAAACCAAATGAATATGCCGGAGACCATTAAAGTGTATATGAGTCCACTCGCCACATTTGCGAATAATGATGATGTTAATACTGATAAAGAGCCGCTTAGCCATGTTTCAAAACCGGGTACATAAAATCTTAATCCCATATAAACCAGTGTAAATGTGATCATGAAAACAAAAATAGAAACTAATGTACTCAGGAAGTTATTGGCTTTAAAAAAAACCGCCCCAAAAATAAAGATGGATTGGAGCATGGTATATATCATCAAGTCACTAAAATTCTTCATGGTAAATGTTGAACTGATATCCATGCCTATAATAAGTGCAAAGATGTACAGGAAAAGTATCCCAACTATGGTATAGCATACGTATGAGATCAAACAGGCAGAAAGTATTTTTTCTGAAGTTTTAGCCGGCAAAGTAAAAAACTGCGGAGCGAATCCTTTTTCATTCAGCTCATTGAAGATGGTACTGGAAAAAGCATAACCCGCATAGTGGAAAAGAGAGAATGCTATTGTAAACAGTCCATCCAAGGATCTCTGGCCTTCCGGGAAAAAATTAAATATCCATATCGTAACTGCCCCTATCAGGGTAATAACTACAGCAAAACCGATCAGGATCATACTCCTTTTAATAGCTACATATCTTTTACAAAGCTGAAGTACACGTTGGAAAGAAAAACTGTTTATCGTTGTTGATTTCATGATAGTACCCCTTCAAATTGTTGGTTCATCTCTTCTGTTTTTTGGATGATACCGTTGAATAAAAGCTCGAGATCGAACTCGCCAATGGTATCTCCTTGTGATGCTACTATGGCATTGATCCCTCCAAGTGTTTCTTCTCCGTAGATATACGAATCAGGTGAAGAATCTGACTCCAACTTCTGAATCGATAACCTATCAGCAATGTCTTCCAATGATCGGTTAAAGATAACGCTTCCATCCTTCAGAACTATAATATGCTCGATCATAGAACCCAGGTCTCTGACCTGGTGCGTGGATATGAGGATACATCGCGATTCCGCATCAAGAGAAGAAATAATTCTGCGAAATTGACTTTTAGAAGGAATATCCAGTCCGTTTGTAGGTTCGTCAAAGATCAGCAACCTGGCTTGTGTAGCTATTGCAAAAGCGACCAAAAACTTTTTTCGCTGCCCAAAAGATAATTCCGGAAGCATTTTTGTCTTATTGATATCAAACTCCAGCATGATATCTTCCATTTGTTGATTATCGAATCCCGGATAGAACAATCGATGAAGCTCTATATATTTTTGCCCGGTTAATTTTGGCAGATCAAATTGTTCAGCAACAATAAATATATCGCTCATTACAACCGGGTTTCGAAGCATCGTCTTCTTTCCGTCCATTAAACAGCTTCCCGATTTGGGAAAAAGCATCCCTGCAATATTATTTAACAGCGTGGTTTTACCCGCCCCGTTCAAACCAAATAATCCGTATATCTTTCCCTGATGAAGCTCAAGGTTTATGCCGGATAATATCGGTTGCCCCTTTTTATACCCAAATGTGAGGTCATTGATTGAAATCATAGTCTGATCGTTAATTAGAATTACTGTATTAGTATAGTAATACAGTATAACAATTCAAAGATTTTTTCCATGAACAGTACTTATTCATTTTCTAACAGGACTGGGAGAGAGAAACCAATGGCCAAAGATCTCTTAAGTCTTAAAGCGAGCCCGGTAACTATTTTCCAAGCTCAAAAACAGATCGAGCGCTGACTTAAGAGTCCCAGCTCAGCAAGTCTCAGACTTGCATCATGACACCCAAGTTTTATATTAGAGCATGGCGGGGTTCAAAATATATAACCATCAACAAGCTCACTTCATCACCTTTGCTGTAATAGATTGGATTGATGTTTTCACCAGGCCAGCTTATAAGCAAATGATCGTAGATAGCTTATCTTTTTGTCAAGCTGAAAAAGGATTGAGAATACATGGATGGTGCCTGATGACAAACCATATTCATTTAATGGTTAGTGCGAAAGAAGGTTTTAATTTATCAGACATCCTCAGGGATTTTAAAAAATTTACTGCTTATTCAATATTGAATGACCTTCAATCAAATCCAAAAGAAAGCCGGAGAAA
>NZ_DASSWP010000107.1:0-9026 GCF_035704785.1 Gracilimonas sp.
CTTTTAAATAGTTTAAAACCTGAGAGATATGCTGATCATTAATTTCTCCAACCGCTTTTAATTCAACCAATATTTTCTCCTCAACGAGAAAATCAACTCTCCTACTTCCCACTTTAGCATTCCGATAGAAAAGAGGCATAGAAATTTCACTTTCAAAGCTTAATCCCTGAATTGTTAATTCATGGATCATTGAACGATGATAGATAATTTCCGGAAACCCATTCCCTAGCTCCGAGTGAACATTCATCGCAGCACCAATGATCTTACCGGTAAGATTCTTGTATTTGAAATCAGGAGTTTGAGTATTCGTCATAATAAACTATTGAATTTTTATTCAATAGTTAGAGCGATTCCAACTCTATTCCTTACACTAAAATCCCAAAATCCTTCAATCCAGCAAATCTATGATCCTTACTTCGATAAATAAAGACTCTTAAACTCATACGGCTTCTTAAAGTGCTCGTCATTAAAGTCTTTTGCAAAGTAGATGCTTTCCCCGGTTGACTTCATCTCCGGCCCAAGCTCTTTCTTCACTTCCGGGAATTTATCGAATGGGAAGACCGGCTCTTTGATCGCCCAGTTTTCGAGTTTGGATTCCAGATCGAACTCTTTGAGCTTGGCACCAAGCATCACCTTCACTCCGATGGCGGCTTCCGGTCGTTGGGTGGCCTTGGCCAGAAACGGGATAGTTCGGGTAGTTCGGGGATTGGCTTCCAGTACATATACTTTGTCATCCTTCACGGCATACTGCACATTCAGGAATCCAAGAATTTCCATGTTCTTCGCAATCTTCTCCTGATGATCTTCGATGATTTTTATGATCTCATCACTTAACGAATACGGAGGAAGTACGGCTGTTGAATCTCCGGAATGAACACCGGCCGGTTCTATGTGCTGCATTATTCCCGCGATATGAAGTTGATCTCCATCATATACTGAATCTACATCCACCTCAATGGCGTGCTCAAGGTACTTGTCAATGAGGAAAGCGTTTTCAGGATGGGTTTTCAGGATATTGGCGACGTATTTTCGCAGCTCTTCTTCCTTCACGGCGATCCGCATTCCCTGTCCACCCAGCACATAACTTGGCCGGATGAGCACCGGATAGCCAATTCTGTCTGCTATTTTAACGGCCTCTTCCACTTCTCTTGCCGTTCCATATTCCGGAAATGGAATGTCCAATTTCTTCAAGAATTTGGAGAACTCCCCGCGATCTTCCGCAAAGTCGATCATCTCAAAAGCAGTTCCGAAGATTTTAATTCCTTCTTCCACAAAACGTTTGCCGAGTTTGAGGGCCGTCTGTCCACCCACCTGCAGAATCACCCCTTCCGGTTTTTCGTGCTCGATGATATCCAACACACGTTCCCAATACACCGGCTCGAAGTAAAGCTTGTCGGCAATATCAAAATCGGTGGAAACCGTTTCTGGATTACAATTCACCATTATGGACTCGTATCCCATTTCTTTGGCCGCCAAGACCGCGTGAGTACAAGAATAATCGAATTCGATCCCTTGACCAATTCGGTTCGGGCCGCTTCCCAGAATGAGCACCTTTTTCTTGTCGGTGACTTCACTTTCGGTTTCTCCTTCATAAGCGGAATAGTAGTAGGGAGTCTGCGCCGGAAACTCGGCAGCACAAGTATCTACCAGTTTGAAGGATGGTGTCAAACCAAGTTCTTTTCTTCGTTCTCGAACTTTTGTATCAGAAACTTTTTCACCGCTTTTACTCAACAGAAAGGCGATCTGAGAATCCGAAAATCCGGCTTGTTTCAACTCAAAGAAATCCTCTTTGGAGATCTCTTTCAGCGCTTGTCCTTCGGTGCGATTTTCCAGCGAGACCATATAGCGAATTTGCTGCAGAAACCATGGATCTACTTTCGTGATATCAGCTATTTCTTCAACGGAAGCTCCCATTTTGAATGCATTTCGGATCTGCATGGAGCGATCCCAATAGGGTTTTAGTAAACGTTCACGAACTGTCTTTCTGTCAAATTCTTCATAGCCGTCAGCTCCTAATCCATCGCGACCAACTTCCAGGGATTGCCACGCTTTGTTCAGTGCTTCCGGAAAGTTTCGGCCAATGGACATCACTTCACCTACGGCTTTCATTTGGGTTGAAAGTTCTTCATCCACTCCGGGGAATTTGTCAAAGTTGAAGCGTGGCACTTTGCACACTACATAATCGATACTTGGTTCAAAGCAGGCTGAGGTAGTTCCGGTGATCTGGTTTTTGAGTTCATCCAGTGTATAGCCAACCGCTAGCTTTGTAGCCACTTTCGCGATCGGGTACCCTGTTGCTTTGGAAGCCAGTGCTGAAGATCGGCTTACCCGTGGGTTGATCTCAATTGCTACCAACCGATCACTTCCCGGCTCCATCGCAAACTGCACGTTACACCCTCCGGCAAAGGTTCCGATACTACGCATCATCTTGATGGCGGCATCACGCATTTGCTGTAACTGTTTGTCGGAAAGGGTCTGCGTAGGAGCTACTGTTACAGAGTCTCCCGTGTGAACACCCATTGGGTCCATATTTTCAATGGAGCAGATGATGATCACGTTGTCGTTAGCATCCCGCAATAACTCCAGCTCAAATTCCTTCCACCCAAATATAGATTCCTCGATCAGCACTTGGTGAACAGGGCTCATTTCCAACCCACGCAGTACTTTTCGCTCAAATTCATCCTCATTCCAAACGATACCGCCACCCGCTCCCCCCATCGTGAAAGACGGTCGGATAACGATCGGAAGACCACCCAGCTCCTCTTTGATTTCTTTCGCATCCAGCAGAGATTGAGCGGTACGACTTTTACACTGTTCAATCCCAATTTCTTCCATTTTATCCCGGAACAGCTGGCGATCTTCAGTTAACTCAACCGCATCAATATCCACGCCAATGATCTTGATGTCATTATCTTTCCAAAAATTCTCTTTCTCCAAATCGCGGCAAAGATTTAGTCCTGTCTGCCCGCCCATGGTTGGGAGTACGGCATCGGGTTTTTCTTTGGCTACAATTTCCCGGATGGAATCGGTGGTCATCGGCAGCATGTAGATGGCATCAGCCATGATCGGATCCGTCATAATGGTAGCCGGATTCGAGTTGATGAGTACAATTTCATATCCTTCTTCCTGTAGAGAGCGGCAAGCTTGTGAGCCTGAGTAATCAAATTCGCAAGCCTGGCCAATTACAATAGGTCCTGAACCGATGATCAAAATTTTATGGATGTCGTCTCGTCTGGGCATGTTTTGGTTTCGTTCTTTGTTAATTCGTTATGGGTGTAGTAATTATTCCGGGTCGTCTTTTATCTATTGTCTAATGTCTTACATCTATTTCTTCATCATATCTATGAACTGATCAAACAGATACGCTGAATCATGCGGGCCAGGTGAAGCTTCGGGGTGATATTGCACCGAAAATCCCGGGAAGTTTTTGAACTTCAACCCTTCAATAGTTCCATCATTCAGATTTATGTGGGTTACTTCAGCGATCTTCTCATCTAGTGAATCCTCATCCACAGCAAACCCATGGTTTTGGGTTGAAATTTCAACAAGTCCTGTTTCCAGATTTTTCACGGGCTGATTTGCTCCGCGGTGTCCAACAAACATCTTCGTAGTTTTGAGTCCTTCGCTGAGCGCCATCAGCTGATGACCGAGGCAAATTCCAAATACCGGCTTACCAGTTTTCTTCGCATAATTCACGGCTTCAAGTGCATACTCAGCGGTTGCTGTTGGATCACCGGGGCCATTGCTGAAAAAATATCCGTCAGCTTCCCAGGCCTTTATTTCTTCGATCGGTGTCTTTGCTGGAAAAATCCTTAGCGTACATCCTCGCTTATTCAAATTGTTGATGATGTTCTGTTTGATGCCATAATCAAATGCTGCCACCCTGAATTCATCTTTTCCATTTACGGTTTGAGCTTCACTCCGGGTAACTTTGGATGCCAGTTCCAGGCCTTCCATATCTTCCCAATCCTTAGCCATTTGCACCAGTTTTTTTTCATCCATTTCGGTGCTTGAAATCACGGCATTCATCACACCCTTTTCGCGAACGTGGCGAACCAGCTTTCGGGTATCAACACCTGAAATGCCGGTGATCTCATTGTCTTCAAGGTATTCCTGAAGACTGCGGTCCGCCATTGGATTACTGTACTCGTGAGAAAAAGCTCGGCAGATGATACCGGCCACCATCACTTTTCGGGCTTCATCATCGCGCGGCTGGGTTCCGTAGTTACCAATGTGCGGATAGGTCATCATCATCAATTGACCGTAGTAACTGGGGTCCGTAAAGATCTCTTGATAGCCGGTCATACTGGTGTTAAAACACAGCTCGCCGCCCGTGATGCCTTCATGGCCAACGGCCTTGCCATGGACAACGGTTCCGTCGGAGAGTGCAAGTATGGCTTTTTTTCTTTCGTTTAATGACATGGATTAGATGTAGTTCTGGGTTGGTGAAATTGGTTTTTGGGGAATATCGATTGTGCTAAAAACTGCTTGGGTTCTGGATACATTGATCCTCCTCTTAATCCCCTCCAAGGAGGGGAAAAGTTCTACACTAAATATGGTACTAATTAATGAGCCTTCCTCTCTCGGGAGAGGAAACAAAGGAGAGGGTGGATGTTGCCAAAGGGACAATTGGTTACGATGCGGACCATCGTAATTAGTAATCAATAAAAATGAGGAAAGAATTTTTAGTTCAAAAAAAATCCGACTACGGAAACCGTGTCGGATTTGAAAATTTGTATGGGCAAATGAAAATGCCATCAATCGCACGACCTCCATTTTTGGGTGTGCGTTGGCAGTGCTTCAAAGCTATGGATTGCTAAATCGTTAATTTTGGTATGAGCTTTTTTGAAGTTTGCCTAAGATAAGGAGTGGAGATGTTGGATTCAATTTTTGATTACAGTATTTGTGAATTTTATTTAAAACCAATTATTCCCTATATACTAACTTAATCGCAACAAATTCAATTGTAATGTTTCCTATTCGGGTTTACATAATAATCACTGCTTCAGTTCTTTTATGCTTTTCAGGCTGTTTTTCAGATGAAGCTTCATCTTCAAACAACCCTAATATCTCTATCTCCCTTTCAGATGTTACAGAAGAGCATGTCTTAAATGATGAGCTAAATCTGATTGGAAGTATTGGGAATGTGAAAGTATTGGATGAAAGTACCTGGGTGGTCATGGATAATTCCCCCGGTGTTTATCTATTTGAGGATCATATTATGATGGCTTCTTATGGGGGAGTTGGGAAAGGCCCGTGCGAGTATGAAGAAATTTCAGCTATTGAAGCCACCGTGGAAAACCTGTATGTGTTGGATGCAAGCCAAACTAAAATCATTACCTATGATTTGGATTCAGGTGAATGCATAGAAGAAATAAATAATGAAAATCTGAGAGGTTCTTATTATCTCTATAAAGAAGAAAATTCACCGTCTTTTATTGTAGCGAATACATCATACATGTCTATGACACCCGACTCCACAAATCTGGCTCATAGAATTTTTGAAGATGAAAGCAGTGAACCACTGAATCTTACCTTTGGACAAATTGACGCTGCTAAAACCATTATCAGTATCCGATCTAATACACTTGGAATGCAAGCTTTTGACGGCAAACTGTTCACCTATTATCCCCTGACCGACAGCCTTTATTCCATTGATCTGCAAGATTATACCTTCGAGTCATTCCCGCTGGAAATAGATGTAAAGAAGAAGGAACTGGAAAATGCGGGGCAAAATGTGAACGAACTTTTAGAAGTAATCAGGGGTGAATTTGATTTTGTGAGCAACCTATTAGTAACCGAAGATTGGATCGCCCTAATGGTGAATTTGAGAGCGGCTCGGGAAAATGAAGAGCCCGAAATGTTTTTACAATTCTATTCCCATGAAGGGAGTTTTATAGAAGAGGTCCCCATCAGAAATCGCGTGATGGCCACACTAGAAAATACTCTCATTTTCACCAAAGAAAATTCAGACCCAAATGCTGACTTTACCTACTCCGTTGAGTATAGAGATGTAATAATTGAGTAAACCTCTATCTTAAACCCTCAATCAAACTTCCTGGGCGTCTGCTTCACCAAAGCTCCCGTAAGCGTGGCCAATCCGCTTATCAAGCCTCCCAAAATTCCGGTGATCAATATCACTAAAATGGGTGAACCTAATGAAAGCATTTCCGCAATTCGTGAGGAAAGAATGGCATCGTTGGCGATGTGAATGTAGAGAGCCTGTCCGCCCCAAAGCAGGAATAGGGCTAAAAAACCCAAGCTAAAAGAAAGGAGTGCTTTTTCATTTAAAAGGTAACCAAAGATCAAGCCCGGTATGGCGATGCTCCACCATGGCAAAAACAAGTTCAGCAAAAAAGCGGTAGTGAGGATAAGAACTGTGAGTAGCATCAGATGTTTATATTGGTTGAAATAATGCCTGAGTGTAGTAATTATTTTGAAAACCTGTAACACCTTTTGGAATTCTTCTTGATTGCTCTGAAATTAGGGCGAACCGAAATCAAACTGATCTGATGAAAAAGCTCCATCTCCTTCTGCTTATACTTTTTTTACTCCCAACCTCTCTTGCTGCCCAGGACATATATTATCCCGGAAATTGGGGTGATTGGGAAAAACGTTCTCCTGAAGAAGTGGGATTAAATGCAGATAAGATACAGGAAGCCATTGAATACGCTCAAGCTGAAGAAACCGACAATCCCCGCAGCATGGAGGAAAATCACTATGGCACCTTTGGGCGTGAACCGTTTGGGGATGGCATAGGGCCCTTCAAAGATCGGGGCGAACAAACCGGGATCATCATCAAAAATGGATACATCATTGCTGAGTGGGGAGAACCTTTTCGGGTTGATATGACCCATAGTGTTACCAAAAGTTTTTTAACAACCACAATGGGAATTGCTTATGATCAAGGATTGATAAGAGACGTAAACGATAAAGTAGATCAATATATGGCTCCTATCTATTTTATGGAGTGGGATAACAATCAAAACAAAGCCGATGCTTTTAAAGAACCCACCGTTTTTGAGCCCTTCAAAGGAGAGCATAATTCCAGGATCACCTGGAATCACCTGCTTCGGCAGACTTCTGATTGGGAAGGAACATTGTGGGGAAAGCCGGACTGGGCAGACCGACCTTCCGGAGATCGCGCACAGTGGATGACCCGCGAGCGAAATGAACCGGGATCTGTATTTGAATACAATGATACACGGGTAAATCTGCTGGCTTTAGCCGCCATGAATGTACTGCGTGAGCCACTTCCCAAAGTGCTCCGTGAAGAAGTGCTGGATAAGATCGGTGCCTCCCCAACCTGGCGATGGATGGGCTATGAAAATTCCTGGGTCATCATAGACGGACAGCAAATGCAGGCTGTGAGCGGCGGCGGACACTGGGGTGGCGGAATGTTTATCAGTGCAAGAGATCAGGGGCGTTTTGGTTTGCTTACCCTTCGAAATGGGAAATGGAAAGACGAGCAGATCATCTCCGAAGAATGGAATAAAATGGCCCAAACTCCAACCGAGGCTAACACTAATTACGGTTTCATGAACTGGTTTTTAAATGTAAATAAGGATCGGTTGCCAAGCGCTCCAACTTCAGCATTCTTCCACCTTGGTGCCGGAACGAATATGGTATATGTAGATCAGGAAAATGATCTGGTAATTGTAGCCCGCTGGATCAATGGCGGTGCAATGGATGGTGTGGTAAAACGTGTTCTCGAAGCAATAGAGAGATAGTTGAAAGTTGATAGGGTGATAGTTTCATTGAGTGCAACCCAAGCTATAATTAAGTAACATCAACTTTCACCCTATCAACTTTCAAAAAATCTATGAACAAAACAGCCATCGTTATTGGAGCCACCGGCCTTGTCGGTTCAGAAGTTTTGGATCTGCTTTTGGAAGAAGAACGCTATCAAAAAGTGAAGGTCTTTCATCGACGCAGCACCGGCATTAGCCATCCCAAACTGGAAGAGCATATCATCGACTTTGACAAGATGGATGAATGGAGAGATCTTATAACCGGGGATGAATTATATTCTGCTTTGGGAACTACTGTTAAAAAAGCCGGGAGTCAGGAGGCACAATACACCATTGATTTCACTTACCAATATGAGGTGGCAAAGGCTGCAGCTGAAAACGGGGTAAAGAAATATTCCTTGGTTTCTTCCGCTGGAGCTGACTATCAATCCCGCATGTTTTATTCCCGTCTCAAAGGCGAATTGGATGATGCTGTTAAGGAACTTCCTTTTGAATTGATCACTGTTATGCGCCCTTCTATTTTGGATGGAGACCGAAATGAGAGCCGGCCCGGTGAGAAATCTGGGTTACTGATGGCTCGTCTCTTCACAAAGATCCCGGGATTAAAAAAGTACCGCCCTATTCTAGGTAAAAAAGTTGCAGAAGGCATGATCAATTCATTGCATAAATGTCCGCCCGGCTACCATATTTTTGAGCTGGATGAGATTTTCCATTTGTAAGGCTTTTCCATTCCCCTGCGGTAGAGACACGATGCATCGTGTCTCTACCGCAGGGGAGGTTATTTTCAATTTGTTAGCTGATTACTTACTATCATTCATTTAAATTCCAACACCATTCCTTACTTATGAAAAAATCGTTACTGCTTTTCTTAATCTCCCTTTTAGCATTTACAGCATACGCCCAAGACCTCAAACAGATCATCGACCTAAAGGCCGATGAAATTGAAGAGCAGGTCATCGAATGGCGACGGCATTTCCATGAAAACCCCGAACTTTCCAATCGCGAATTTGAAACCGCAGCCTACATCGCAGATTACCTGAATGAATTGGGGTTAGAAGTTGAAACAGAAGTGGCCCATACCGGAGTGGTTGCAATTCTGAAAGGAGGAAAACCCGGACCCGTAATCGGATTACGCGCAGATATTGATGCTCTTCCTGTTACTGAGCGTACGGATGTTCCTTTTAAATCCGTTGCAACCGGAATGTACCAGGGAGAAGAAGTTGGGGTAATGCACGCCTGTGGACACGACACCCATATCGCCATGATGATGGGGGT
>NZ_DASSWP010000077.1:0-3779 GCF_035704785.1 Gracilimonas sp.
TTTTGCCATAGCCTTTTACTTAAATGGACTGGGGGAATATTTATCTCAATTTTTACCCTTAACCGCATTCTGGGGTGCTGTAATTGGCGGAATACTATTAACCATTTTAAATGTAATTGGGGCTAAAGAATCGGGTCGTACCCAGATAGTTATTGTTCTGATTCTGTTTGCCATATTAGGCACTTTTAGTGTAATGGGCGTATTTCATATTGATGCAGCTAAGTATGACCCCTTCATGCCTTTTGGTTTTGACTCCATCTCCGCCACTACAGCCTTAGTCTTTGTTTCCTTTCTTGGATTTGTTAAAATTGCTGCTGTTGCCGAAGAGATCAAAAACCCTTCAAAGAATTTACCGCGGGCACTGCCGGAGCTCAAAGAAAATTGGAAAGAGCTCGGTTTCGGAATGGACTCCTGCTATCCGTGCTTTGAATGTGAATGAAGGTCGCAAAGTGGTGACCGCTTTAGCGAATCCAAAACATGAAAAAGCCTTGCTTACTGTGTCTCAACTCATTGCCACAGGCAAAGAAGAAGGCGGACATGTTACCGGCTTAAATATGCTAAAAGTTCCTTTTCAAACTCCTGTCTCTACCGTAAATCGAATGCTGGAAGAACAAGAACCTGTTCGTGAGAGTATTGAAGAGATCAGTAAAAAATCGCAACAAGAAACCGTTAATAAAAAAGGTGCTAAAACACTTGCATCTACTACTTTTGAGTCGGCAACGGCAGCTTTTCATGATATTTTCAAAGGATTGATCTCAGAAACCGAAGATCGACAAGCCGATATGTTGGTGATGGGCTGGCAAGGCGGATTTAGCTTAGGCCGAATCTATAACACATCTGTACAAAAGGTCATTAAGAATTTAAAAGCAGATCTATCCGTATTAAAAGATCGTGAGCTGGATGAGATCAACTCTGTGGTAGTTCCCTGGGGCGGTGGGTTGCATGCACGATTAGGTATGGAAATCGGGCTTCGTATTGCACAGGCCGTGGGAGCGAATTTAAGAATCCTTCGCTTGGTTAAACCGGGCATAAACCTCAAAGATGAAGAAGAAGAACTGCGAAAACGCATAAGACCTTTGGCCGGAGACTTCGAAAGGTTGTCTATAATTGTGAAGAAATCTACTGATGTTACAGGTGGAATTTTAGAAGAGCTTGAGGAAAATCAGGATGATCTGCTGATCATTGGTGCTTCCCACGAATGGGGCATCCGAAACGTGCTGTTTGGAACCATACCCGATATCATAGCTGATCGTGCTCCTTGCTCCGTTTTAATGGTTCGCCGTTGTGTGACGGAAGACTGGAAATTGAAAGCTGCTGAAGGTGTCAAAAGAGTTAAAGAGCAGTTGGGCATGACCTCTTCTCCCGACAATAATTAACTCCCGGGTTCCCTATACCTTGTTTCTATTCCCTAAATAGTTACTCAATTTGAGCAACATACTTAAACGATGTATATTATATACATCATATTTAATGGAGAGAACCATGATACGCACGCAGATCTACCTAACCGAAGAAGAAAAGAAAGCCATCGAAAAGCTTTCCGATGAACGAGGTACCACCCAAAGTAACATCATTCGGGAGGCGATTGATGAGTATGTGGTCAAGGAAAAAGCAAAGCCCAAGAAAAAATCCATCATGGATTTTGCCGGCATTTGGAAGGATAAAAAAGATATTCCTGATGTACGTGAAATGAGGGAAGGCTGGGGAAGACGTATGAAAAGATTAGGTTTAGATTCAGATGATAGTTGATACAAATATCATTATTGACTTTTTGAAAGGCCGTGAGGAGGCAAATAGATTCATCGAAGCTCATAAACCTATCACTACTTCTGTAGTTGTAGTTTCTGAATTATTTGCAGGAGTTAAAAGTAAAAATGAAATGAGAGAGGTAAGAGAGTTTCTAACTTTTGTTGAATTGGTTGATGTAACAGAAGTAATCGCGAAAAATGCCGGTTTACTAAGACGGAAATATTTAAAGAGTCATGGAATAGAAATTCCGGATGCACTTATCGCCGCAACTGCCAACTACCTGAAAGTACCGGTAGCCTCTCTCGACAAAAAGCATTTCTCCGTCTTGACTGATGATCTCATTGTTCCGTACTGATTTTTAAGAAGCTCAGCGATTATTTTCAAAAGTTGAGAATGAGATTCCCGCCTTCGCAGGAATGATCTATAGTAGGTTATAAACTTAATTTACAGAGAAGTTTCTCTCCGTGCCAACACACCGTCATCCCCGTGAAGACGGGGATCCTATTGTATTTAGTGATCAGATCGCGAAAGAAGTCCCACAGCCACAATTCTCAACGGCATTGGGATTATCGAAAGTAAAACCACGCGCATCCAGTCCATCGGGATAATCGATCTGCATTCCCTCCAGATACATTAGGTGCTTGGGCGCTACGATAATCTCCATCCCATGACTTTCAAATATCTTGTCTTCATCAGTGCGATGATCTAGACCAAGTTTGTAGCTCAGGCCTGAGCAACCACCACCATCCACAGCCACGCGCAGGTATAAATTCTCATCAAGGCTCTCTTCATTTTTGATCTTCTCAATCTGTTTAGCCGCCCGTTCGGTAAGAGTTACAGGCTCGCCGGTCAGCTCATTTTTTTGGTAGTCGTCTTCCGTGATCGGTTGTGGCGTGGAAGAATCTACTTCTTCGTCCACATCGATCAGTGAGGATATGACATCATCTAAATTTTCTTCTTGAACACTCATATTGCTTATCGCTCCCTTTATTTAGAACGAGTCAAAATTACGAAGTTTTATGGGAAAATGTGTAATGCGTTACGCCATCTTTTTCAAACAGGTCAAGTACGCCGGCACTTACCAAATTCACCAAAATTTTAGCCGCCCGATAGGTCGTTACGCTTATCAGCAGCGAGAACCTTTTAACGGTGATATCACCATATTCATTCAAAAATCGGAAAAGCTGCTGTTCCTTTTCACCGTACTCAAAAGTCACACCCTCATCCGAAGAATTTTGCTTAAGCACTTCAATGTACTCATCACTGGCTACCACGCTTTCATCATCAACTCGCACATATACTTGCCGGTATTTCTTTCCCTTAACATAGATGGGTTTTGTCTGCGCTTCAGGAACTTTCACCATAAGTACATCCCTCTCGCCGGTATTCACTAATTCGATGGTAATTGAGGTCGGTGGGATACATACTTCTTGTGCAGCTTGATTTAGCCAAAATTCCTCTTCATAATAACTTTCCACCCCAATGATCTCCCCGTTATCCTCCACGCCTATCAGCAGGGTTCCGCCCTTAGTGTTTGCAAAAGCGGCCATTTCGCGTGCGATTTTTTCCGGGGAAGCCACGCTGTGCTTAAATTCGAGAAAACTGCTTTCCCCGGTTTGAATTAGATTCTTAAGATCAGACCTTGTCAGCTTAGATACTTTTACCGTATCAGAATACTGCATGTAGAATTCAAACTCGTCTTCCATCGTAATAAGGGTTGCGAGTTACGCGTTTCGTGTTGCAGGTTATTCTCTTGTAACCTGCAACACGAAACCCGAAACCCGATTTACATTACAATTTCATTTTTAGGATCGCGGGTCATTAAATGATACAACGCATCTCTGGGGTCAACATTATCAAATAAGACACCATAAACTGCCTTTGTGATCGGCATTTCCACCTTGTTCTTTGTGGCCCAATCATATACCGATTTGGTAGTTTTGACACCTTCTGCCACCATATTCATGCTTTTGATAACATCATCAAGCTTTTCTCCTTTACCAATGCGATATCCCACCGAACGGTTCCGG
>NZ_DASSWP010000214.1:0-12333 GCF_035704785.1 Gracilimonas sp.
GAAGTAGGTCCTGGCAAAGTATTACAAGGATTGGTTAAGCGAACGTTAAAAGGCGCAGAAATTTCAGGACACCAATAAATAAAGAACTATGAGTTTAACATTAGAAGGAAAAACCTGTTTAGTAACCGGCGGAAGCCGTGGAATAGGAAAAGCTATAGCGCTCAGGCTTGCTGATTTTGGTGCTGATGTAGTGATCACCTATGCACGCTCAGCCGATGCAGCAGATAAAGTAAAAGCTGAAATTGAAAAGAAGGGAAGAAAGTGTAAGTCACTGCAAGCTGATGCCGTCAGTTTAGGGCGAGCTGAAGAAGTTATTAGCGAAATAGTTGAAGACTGGGGCAAGCTGGATGTAATTGTAAATAACGCAGGTATCACAAAAGATAATCTCATTCTTCGCATGACCGAAGAGCAGTGGGATGATGTGATCACTACGAACCTGAAAAGTGTTTTTAATTATTCTAAAGCTGCAGCCAAGCCGATGATGAGAAACCGTGGAGGCTCCATTATAAATATAAGTTCGGTGGTAGGTATTTCCGGAAATGCGGGACAAAGTAACTACGCAGCATCCAAAGCAGGTATCATTGGCTTTACTAAATCATATGCCAAAGAACTGGCTTCGCGAAATATTCGTGCAAATGTAATTGCTCCGGGATATATTCTGACCGACATGACCGGTGAGCTTGACGAGAAAGTTTTGGATGGTATTAAAGCCGAAACGCCACTGGGAAGAGCAGGAGAAGCTGATGAAGTAGCTGATGCTGTTGTATTTCTATCCTCGGATATGAGTTCGTACATTACCGGTGAAGTTATTCGGGTGGATGGCGGCATGGCAATGTAATTACATAATATTGCAGATACCCGACTGAATTTTTAAGTTGAAATCACTTATTTTATCAAAATTATAATTACCAACTAATCACTGAAAAAAGGACACAAAATGTCAAAAGACGTAGAATCAAAAGTAAAAGCGATCATTGTAGATAAACTTGGTGTAGACGAATCAGAAGTAGTAGCTGATGCTAACTTCACCAACGACCTTGGTGCTGATTCTCTGGATACCGTAGAATTAATTATGGAATTCGAAAAAGAATTCGATCTCAGTATTCCTGATGAAGACGCTGAGAATATCGCTACTGTAGGAGATGCAGTTACCTATCTTTCAGGAAAATTATCCTAATTTAATACTTACAAAAAATTACCTATGAGCACTCGGAGAGTTGTAGTAACGGGTATCGGTGCTTTTACCCCGATTGGTAAAAGTGCACCTGATTTCTGGAATGGATTAGTTTCAGGAAAAAGTGGTGTTCGATTGATCGAACATTTCGATACGACTGACTTTGCCACAAAATTTGCTGCTCAGATTGAGGGCTACGAACCCACTGATTATTTCGATCGCAAGGAAGCCAGAAGATTAGATAAGGTTGCACAATATGCCCTTATCGCTTCAGGTGAAGCTATCGAAGACAGTAAACTTGATCTGGAAAAAATTGATAAAGATGAAGTCGCTGTATTAGTGGGTACCGGTATCGGTGGGATGGAAACGTTCTACGAACAATCAATATCATTTCATGAACATGGGCCAAGGGGAGTGTCACCATTCTTCATTCCCATGCTTATACCTGATATTGTATCCGGTCAAATATCTATACGGTATGGCTTTAGAGGCCCAAATTACTGCGCTGTTTCTGCATGCGCCACGGGATCTCATAACATAGGTCTTGCCTATGATACCATAAGATATGGCCAGGCAGATTATGCAATAGCCGGAGGTACCGAAGCACCGGTAACCAGAATTGGTATTTCAGGCTTTAATAGCATGAAGGCAATGTCTACCCGTAATGATTCACCCGAGACTGCATCCCGACCATTTGATAAAGACCGCGATGGTTTTGTATTAGGTGAGGGTGCAGGAATATTTGTGCTCGAGGAACTTCAATCAGCTCTTGATCGTGGTGCACGTATCTATGGAGAAGTTAAAGGATATGGCTTTTCTGCAGATGCTTACCACATTACAGCACCGGATCCTGAAGGAAATGGTGTTACTTTAGCTATGACCAGGGCAATGAAATCAGCGGGTATAAAACCGGAGGATGTAGACCATATCAATATGCATGGTACTTCAACTCCATTAGGTGATATTGCTGAGACTAATACCATCAAAAAAGTTTTTGGTGATCACTCTGAGAAGATAAACCTGAACTCTACCAAAAGTATGCATGGTCACACTTTAGGAGCAGCGGGAGCCATTGAATCCATTGCAACATTGCTTGCCATATATCATGGAATGGTTCCTCCTACCACAAACATCGAGAACCAGGATCCGGAGTGTGATTTAAATTACACTGCGAATGAAGCTGTTGTTCGTGATGTGAAATATGCGTTGAATAATGCTTTTGGCTTTGGTGGTCACAACTCAACCTTAGTCTTCAATAAATACAAGGACTAAGATCTATGGCAAAATGGTTCGGATCTCTTTTTAGTAAAAAAAAGAATTCAGATCTTAGCCCTGAGCTTAAAAGCAGAATTGATACTTTAGAAAGGATCGTTGGTTTTTCAATCGACGATCCTTCTTTATTTCTAAAAGCTTTACGGCATCGTTCAACACTTTCCCAAGAGAAGTATGAAACCTATGATTCATACGAAAGGCTCGAGTTTTTGGGAGACGCTGTTTTAGATCTTATTGCTGCAGAAATTCTTTTCAATAATTATCCTGAAAAAGACGAAGGCTTTTTAACAAAAGTAAGAGCAAAACTGGTGAGGGGAGATACTCTCACTGAACTTTCACAAAGTCTAGGTTTGGAAGACCTGATGGAATTTGGAGAAAGAAGCAGTGGGTTGAAGGTCTCAAAAAGTATTCTTGCTGATGCTTTTGAATCTATTATTGCAGCTATCTATATAACAAAAGGCTATAAGCAGGCTTACGACTTTGTAGATAAGGTAATAGAGAATTATCTGGACATCGATGATCTTATAAACACGGTTGATAACTATAAAAGTGCACTTCTGGAGCTTGCACAGTCTAAAAAACTTTCCATTCCTTATTACGAGTTGATCAATGAAAGCGGCCCAGGGCATAACCGGACTTTCCTGGTTAAAGTATTGGTGGGAGATAAAGAATTAGGGCAAGGCAAGGGAAAGAGTAAGAAGAAAGCAGAGCAAAAAGCTGCTAAACAAGCTCTAAAGAAATTGAATAGTTAAAATACCGGAAGGTTCATACGTACTTTTATTTTCTTTAAAACCTGAACGGTTAAACTTGTTTTTTGCGGGATTTAGCCCGATTCTTAGCCCCATCCACCACGGTAATATTATCATCGAAAAACAATGTTTGTTCAACTCATAAAACCGGAATTTGAAGAGCTTATTGCAGCCAAAGACTGGGTTGCGCTCAAAGAGGTTTTGAATGACGTTCCCTCCGCAGATATTGCTGATCTACTGATGGAGTTACCCGGTGAAATTGCAATTGTTGTTTTTCGATTACTTAAGAAGCCTGTAGCTGCTGATGTTTTCGCTGATTTGCCTTCAACAAAAGGTGTTGAGCTTTTAGAGCTTTTCAATAAGCAGCAGTTAAGTGACGTAATGGGGAATTTGGAGCCCGATGAGCAGGTTTCAATTCTCGAAGAACTTCCGGGTCACCTTACTCAAAGAGTAATGAACTCTATTGACCGGGAAGATAAGAAGCAGCTGAAAAAGCTTTTAGGCTATCCTGAGGAAAGCGTTGGGCGTTTGATGACACCGCGCTACGTTAAGGTAAAGTCAAACTGGACCATCAAGCGCAGCATGAAACATATCAGGGAATATGGCATGACTGCGGAGACCATTAATGTTATTTATGTTGTAGATGATAAAGAACATCTGATCGATGACCTTCGCATTACACATTTGATCCTTGCTAATCAGGATGATCAAATTGAAACTTTGATGGATCGATCGTTTGAGGCACTTTCTGTTTATGATGATCAGGAAGAGGCAGTAAAAATGTTAGCCAAATATGACCGGGTTGCATTACCCGTAGTTGATTCTGACGGCGTATTGATAGGGATTGTAACTGCTGATGATATCATTGATGTAGCTGAAGAAGAGACTACCGAGGATATGCAGAAAATGGCCGGTATGGATGCATTGGATGACTATTATTCTCAGACCTCCATTTTTGATATTGTGAAGAAAAGACTTTGGTGGCTTGTCATTCTTTTTGTAGGTCAGATATTGACCGCTATTGCAATGGGCGGCTACGAAGAGATCCTTCAAAAGGTAGTAGCTCTTTCATTTTTTGTACCGTTGATTATTTCGAGTGGGGGGAACTCAGGCTCACAAGCTGCAACACTTATAATTCGGGCACTTGCCACTGATGACATTAAAATGGAAGATTGGAAAAAGGTGTTTACCAGGGAATTTACTTCAGGATTGATGTTAGGTGCTTTGATAGGCTTATTGGGGTTCTTTACACTGATAGCTTGGGATCTGATTGGGGGGCAGGCGCTTAGCGTTACAGTGATCTTAACGGCGGCTGTTATAGGTTTGAGCCTTTTTACGATCGTTCTTTTTGGAAATTTTACCGGAGCCATGTTACCCTTCGTACTATCAAAATTTAATATCGATCCGGCTGTATCCTCTGCTCCATTTGTAGCAACAATAGTGGATGTAAGCGGAATCATTATATATTTTAGTATAGCTATATTACTCTTAAGCGGAACTTTACTTTAAAAGCATAAACTGTTTCAATGAAAGCATATCACGATCTTGTCAGAAGCGTACTTGAAAATGGAGTAAGAAAAGAAAATCGTACGGGCACCGATACGATCTCAAATTTTGCAGAGTTCTATAAAGTAGATCTTTCAGAAGGCTTTCCTTTATTGACTACAAAGAAAGTATATTTCCGCTCAGTGATCTTGGAAATGCTTTGGTATCTCAGAGGGGAAGATCATATCCGATGGCTGAGAGATGAAAATGACTGCCATATTTGGGATGCGTGGGCTGATGAGGATGGCCATGTGGGTCCAATTTATCCTGTTCTGTGGAGGCGATTTCCTTACTTCGAAAAAGAAACAGTGAAATTTGAAGGGAATGGTTCAGCTATAGATAAAGATGTGTGGGTCCGAAAGGAATTTGATCAGGTTCGCCGAGCTATTGATATGCTTAAGAACAACCCAAACAGCAGAAGGATCGTAGTAAGTGCATGGCATCCCGGTTTACTTGAAGAAATGGGACTTCCACCTTGCCATATCATGTATATATTTAACGTATCGGATGGAAGACTTAATTGCCATCTAACCCAGCGATCAGGAGATATTGCATTAGGCATCCCTTTTAATTTGGCATGTTACTCTGCTCTTACCATGGCTATTGCCCAGGAAGTTGGTTTAGAACCGGGTACTTTTGCTCACACTATTGTGGATGCACATATTTATGTGAATCATGTTGAAGGATTAAAAGAACAGCTTACCAGAAAACCAAAGCCGCTTCCAACCCTTAAGATCAAGAATAAACCGGTGGATGAACTGACGTTCGATGACTTCACTCTTGAAAATTATGATCCTGATCCGGTCATTAAGTTTGAGGTTGCGGTATGATCATTACCCTTGTAGCAGCACATGATCCAAATCTTGTAATTGGGAAGGATGGAGGTCTGCCATGGCGCTATCCGGTAGACCTGAAACACTTCAAAAAAACAACCCTTGGAGGTACCATAATTATGGGCAGGGGAGTTTTTGAAGAATTGAATGAGATCCCTTTGCCCGGCCGCAAAAATATTGTTTTGTCCACCACTCAGAATTACGATCATGTTGATACTTTTAGTTCCCTGGAAGCTGCTTTAGATTCCTGTAAGGAAGATGAGGTCTTTATCATTGGCGGTGGAGTGCTCTATCGTGATGCACTGGAAATTGCCGATAAGCTTATCATTACTGAGATCCATGAAGAGTACGAGGGTGATACTTTTTTCCCTGAATACAGGGATGATATTGGAACTATCTGGGAAGAGAAGAAAAGAGAAGACCTGGAAGACCTGTCATTTATTATATACGAACGTATCCAATAGTCCGCATACATGGTTAATTAGTAAACATTAACCTGTAATACACTCATTCATTTAATATTTTTGGGGAGTATCATTCTACATACAGTGTAGTAGGTTAAATAAAATCTCCGGAATTGGAAGGACAAAAAGATCATAAAGCCTTAGACGGCATTATCACAGCTTGCACATACTGCATTCATCTTGTGAGTATGGATAGGAAGGCGAGAAATTATGCCCTTCAGGTTCAATGTTTAAGGCAAGAGGCAGTATGAAAGAGCAAGATCAATTTCAGCTTTCAAAGCTGGTTGAGCACTTATCACATGAGCTCAGAACTCCTTTAGGTGCTATTTTAGGTTATTCCGAGCTTCTCGAAAAGAGTGAAAACCTTGATGAATCTGAAAAGAGTCATCTCCAAAAAATAGCAGACAGCGGAAGCCATTTGCTGGATATCATCAACGACATAATTGAGATATCAAATATAGAGTCGGGGAATGCTTATTTGGAAGAAAGTATCATAAAAACAGATGAACTGGTTTCTGATCTGAATGATAAGTTTTTGCAAACTGCTAAACTCAAGGAAATAGTTTTCCTGATCTCAGTAGACTCAAATATAAAAGATGCTTTTACAGGAGATCACAAGAAAATAAAAACCATTTTATTTACGCTGATAAACAATGCTCTAAAGTTTACCGAAAAAGGTGAAGTAAAAGTTGATATTTCAATAGCGGGAAGAGCTGACTTGAAGACTGATAACTATCTTCAAGTAGAGGTAAGAGACAGCGGTATTGGAATTTCTTCAGATGAAATGCAGAACATCTTTAAACCTTTCTGGCAAGCGGATCCCGTTGGGAAAAAGGGAACAGGTTTAGGGCTTACTACCTGTCAAAAACTCGTTGATCTTTTAGGTGGATCTTTAAAAATACAAAGTGAAAAAGGATCGGGTACTAACGTATCCCTTTCGATTCCTCTGAAAGAGTGCAGTAGCAATAAAGCGGATGAAACGAATGAAATGATTCCTGCTTCGATGCCAGGCAAAGCACCTGATTCTCTGAAGGCACTAATAGTTGATGACATGCCCGTTAACAGAGCACTTGCCCGAATAATGCTGGAAATGAAAGATTTTGATGTCGTTGAAGCTGAAAATGGAAAACAAGCTTTAGACCAATATAAAGGGCAAAAACCTGATGTTATACTGATGGATATTTCGATGCCGGTTATGGATGGAATTGAAGCGATGGAGAGAATTCGAAAAGTAAACGGCTGCGGTAAAAGTGTTCCAATTATTGCAATTACAGCCGGTGGGCATACAGGTACCCGATCAGAATTAATTGAGAAAGGTTTTTCGGAGTTCATTCAAAAGCCGTTTAAAGAAAAAGAACTCTTCGAAAAAATATCATTGTTCTATCCGTTGAAGGGGATGGATAGTATCGAGGCCGATCTTAAAACAGCCTCACTTACTTAAAAACTTATATCCTTTAAGTGTACGCAATAGTGTTTTACCACGGGTTCTGTTAATGCAATTATATTTTTGGTTTCAGCAGCTTTAGAAAATTCGATCGCTTTTTCATCCTCTAATATCCAGATGCTTTCATTCTTATATTTATATGCTTCTGAGTAGCTTTGCTCAAAGCCTAAATAGTATTCCAGAACTTCATCATCATCAGGCATGCGCAACTTTTTCAGCGCTTTCTTTGTCTTTTGCTTTATCTCACTTTTTTGGGCCTGGGTAGGTTTTTTATCCATAAAAGTGGTTCTGAACAGATCCCGGTTTAAAAATCTATGGCACAGATTTGCCAATACTTTGTCTTCACATTTTGACCATAGCTTGATACTCAGATATACATCATGATCATCCATTTCAGTATATCGGTCGATCATCTCTTGCGACATACTTTTCTTTGCTGAAGGTTGCTCAACCAAAAAGTATTCAAGAGCAGGAGAAGCGAAATCCAATTCCTTACCGCTATCGATCACTGACCTGACACGGTCAAAGATACTGCGTAATAAAAAGTCGGCACTCAAAACGGTTTTGTGCTGATATACTTGCATGTACATCAGTCTTCTTGCGATGATATAATTCTCTACCGCATAGATGCCTTTCTTCTCAATAACGATATTCCCTTTGAAAACCCTCATAGTCTTTAAGATCCGGTTGATACCTACGGTGCCTTCAGAAACTCCGGTAAAAAAGCTGTCCCGGCGAAGATAGTCGAGCCGGTCGAGGTCTAATTGGGAAGAAATAAGCTGGTGCAGAAATTTCTTTTTATGCTGATTGGTAAAGATAGAAATGGCTGTATCAAGAGCTCCATCAAATTCCTTGTTGAGTTGCTTCATTATAGCCAGACTCATCATTTCATGATTGAAGTCCTTGATGAGTGAATGTTCCAAAGTATGGGAAAGGGGACCGTGTCCAACATCATGAAGTAAAATTGCCATCAAGGTTCCGTCATATTCAGGCTGACTGATGGTGGTGTCTTTCTCTCTCAAATTATTTAACACCCGTTGGCCTAATTCCAAAGCTCCCAGGGCGTGAGAAAAACGGGAATGTTCAGCGGCCGGAAATACCAGATATCCCAAGCCAAGCTGGCGTATTCTCCTTAATCGCTGAACATACGGGTGATCGATGAGTTTCAGGATCGGTCCTTTGGGAACGGTAATGAATCCATGAATTGGATCATTGAAAATTTTATAGCGTGTGCTTTTATCCATGTTCTTTAAGGAGAATTTGGGTTGAACCGGTTGAAGATATTAAAAAGTGGGGAGTCAAGAGTGATAAAGTGAAGAGAGATATTGTTTGTTATAGCTTCGTAAGCCAAAGTATGTGATGAATAAGTAAGAATGCTTAATCACTTTATCACTCTATCAACTCTCAACCATCATCTCATCAAGATTTTCAATGTCAGGCAGTCGAGTGGGGCGTTGTTTATTTATATCAAACCAAACACCGGTAGACTCTGCTACCCCCAACAGGTCTTTGGTCTCTTTGTTATAAAGACCTTGCAAAGCAGTGATGCTCGAATTTCCGATTTCGCCAATGCCGGTTCCCACTAGAACAGTAGAGGGGAATTTGATCTGCTTTAAATATTCAATAGTACATTTCACCAATACAAATGTCTTGCCATCCGTAAATTCACTTTCCATTTGCCCGACCTCACCCAGAAAATTTATCCTAGCTTCTTCCAGATAGGTATTGAATAAAGCATTATTTACATGGTTAAGAGGGTCGAGGTCTCGAAAACGGACAGGGATCTCAGTCCAGTGATAGAAAAAGTCAGGGTCGTATTTTGGTCTAAACATATTCTATAGTTTTTCATGGAAGATGCAGGGGATAATGGGAAATGACAAGTGTAAAAGACTTATTCTGGGATCTATATTTGTTATATTCCCGCCGATCAAATTCAAATCAAATTAAACATCAATGGCTAAGCAGAACGAACGAGATTTTTTAGAGGAATTACTTATAACACCAAGTCCAACGGGATATGAAAAGGAAGGTGTAAAAGTCTGGAAAGAATATGTAGATAAGTTTGCAGATGAAGTAGTGACAGACGCTTACGGCTCCTGTGCGGCTAAGATCAATATGAGTGGTGATGTTGCAACAGTAATGCTCGAAGCCCATTGTGATGAGATCGGGATGGTTGTTCAGCACATAACGGAACAGGGCTTTGTTTACATAAACAAATTAGGCGGAAGTGATTCTACCATTGCAAGAGCCAAGAAGGTTTTTATTCACAACAAAAGAGGCCGCGTGGTAGGGGTAACGGGTAATACGGCTATTCATCTCCAGGAAAATAAAAATGGCGGCGGAAAACAACCTGCCTGGAAAGATATCTATGTTGACATAGGCGTTTCGAGCAAGGAAGAAGCATTGGAACTGGTTCAGGTTGGAGATCCCATCACTTATACAACAGATACGGAATTTATAAACGATGATCTGCTGTCTGCCCGGGCTCTGGATAACAGAATTGGCGGATACGTGATCGCAGAGGCTTTAAGGAAAATAAGCAAAAGGAAAAAAGACCTGAAAGTGAATGTGATCGCATTGAATTCGATTCAGGAAGAAGTAGGTGGATTTGGTGCACGTATGATGAGTTATCGATTTATGCCGGATGTAGCGTTGGTCACCGACGTAACACATGCCACTGACACGCCCGGAATCGACCAGAAAGAGCACGGAACGGTAGAATTGGGTAAAGGCCCTACGGTACAGCACGGAGGTGCTAATCATCCAAGATTGGTAGAGTTTGTAGAAAAGGTATGCAGCGATAAAAAAATTGATATTCAGCATGAAGCTACAAGCGTAAGAACAGGGACTGATACCGACAGTATTTTTTACCAGCAGACCGGAATACCGAGTGCATTGCTTTCAACTCCTCTACGGTATATGCATTCGCCGGTGGAAGTAGTTTCCATGAAAGATGTAGACGCTTTGATCGAGATCATGGTTGAGACGGTATTGGCGATGAATCCGGATCAAACTTTCTCAGTATTTCAAGATGAGTGATCAAAAAAACCGATGAAAATAAAAAAGCCCGTTCGTACCGAACAGGCTTTTTTTGGTCTGTTAAGACCTCATCTAACAACTAATTCTAGAAGAATTAGTTAGTATAACTTGGAGGTAATAGTACTCCGTCAATGATATGAACTACACCGTTTGTTCCTTGTAGATCAACAGTTACAACATTTACAGAGTTGTTAAGAGTAACATTACCTTCTCCGTCAATATTTACAGTGATATTTTCGCCTTGAACAGTTGTAATAGTTTGTCCATCGCTTAGATCACCGGATAAGGCTTCAGCAGCAACTGCATGGTATGTCAACACTTCTTCAACTTGTTGTGCTGTAAGTGTTTCAAGGGTACCGCTTATTTCCTCAAAAGCTGCGTTAGTAGGGGCAAACAGGGTAAATGGTCCGTCACCTTCTAAAGTTGAAACAAGACCTGCATCTGCTACTAAACCTACTAAAGTACTTAAGTCGTAGTTTTTGGAAGCTATCTCAACGATATTCTGGAACTCATTAGGTAAGATCACCTGGTCAATTGCGTGTACAACACCGTTATTTGTGAATACATCAGCTGCGGTTACCATAGCTGAACCGTTTACCGTTACTTCACCGTTTTCTACCGTTACATACACGCTTTCACTTGTCAGTGACTCAGGGGACTGTGCGGCAGCAAGATCGCCTGATCCAACTTCAACAGGAAGAACGTGGTATTGTAAGATCTCAGCTAATTGCTGGGTAGTTAAGCCTGAAAGAAGTCCTGCAGGCAGGGCATCGAAAGCTGCATCGGTTGGTGCAAATACAGTAAAGGTTCCGTTTTCATCAGAGAGGGCAGAAGCCAGTCCTGCATCAACAACAGCTTGCACAAGTGTTTCGAAATCATATCGTTTGGCAGCAGCATCAACTACTGTTCCGTATGCGTCAGGAAGAATAACCTGATCTATAGCGTGAATCACACCATTTGAAACATCAACATCAGCTGCAACAACTGCTGCAGATCCATTCACAGTTACATTTCCATTACCGTCTTTGGTAACAAATACCTGACTGCCTGAAAGTGCTTCCGGTGCTTGCTCTGCTCCTAATGCATCAGAAAATACCTCACCTGACAGTACATGGTATGTTAAGATCTCAGTTAGCTGCTCATCAGTAAGGCTAGATAGTAATCCTTGAGGAAGAGCTGCAAAAGCATCATCTGTCGGTGCAAATACAGTGAAATCGCCTTTATATTTAAGTGTTGTGGTTAAACCAACCTGATCAACAGCTGAAGCTAAAGTAGTAAAGTTACCAAGCTCTACAGCTTGATCAATAATATTAGCATCTCTGTAACCTGCTGGAAGTAATACTGCATCTACAGCATGAATAATCCCATTTGAGGCTTCAATATCTGCTGTTTCAACATTGGCGTAGCCATTAACTACTACTCCGCCGTCAGCTTCTACAAGCAGTTCTTCACCTAAAAGTGATGGAACATCTTGAGTTGCAGCCAGATCACCTGATGCAATAGAGCCTTCAACTACATGAAATTGCAGTATCTCGGCAAGTTGTTCCGGG
Organism: Gracilimonas sp.; assembly: GCF_035704785.1. Taxonomy (GTDB): domain Bacteria; phylum Bacteroidota; class Rhodothermia; order Balneolales; family Balneolaceae; genus Gracilimonas. The sequence goes on from NZ_DASSWP010000214.1 coordinate 12,071, forward strand.
GTAAGTGATTCTAAAGTTCCATCAGGAAGGTTGTTAAAAGCATCATTGGTAGGGGCAAAAACGGTGAATGGCCCGGTTCCTTCTAATGCAGCTACAAGGCCTGCGTCTTCAATTGCTTGTACCAGGATCGAAAAATCACTGTCATTAGCAGCAATTTCAACGATGTTTGGGTTAGGTGCAGGACCTAAACCGCTGCCGTCGTTATCACTTCCACATGACGCTAAGGTCATAGAGAAAATAAAAACCGAGGCAATGAATAGTGT
>NZ_DASSWP010000240.1:0-5120 GCF_035704785.1 Gracilimonas sp.
TCTTAGAAAAATACTTGAGGTCTTTTGCCGACTGGGTTAAAAATTTTAAATAAACTGTTCCAATAATGATCAAAACTTTTTTAATCATTCTTCTGGGTGTGTTCTTCCTGGTAAATGGAATCAATCATTTTTATAATTCCCATATAGTGCAGGAGTACGCAGAGAAAAGAGGGCTTTTTAAGCCTGAGATCATGGTTTTTCTGAGTGGCTTATTACTTTTATTTGGTGGATTAAGTATGATCACAGGATACTTCATCATTGAGGGAATGATTGGTTTATGCATTTTTATGGCTATAGCTGCATTTTCTATTCACTCATTTTGGAAAGAGGAAGATCGTGAGGATAAGATGATGGAGTTTATGAACTTTGTAAAAAACTGGGCCATTATCTTTGAACTTATCTATCTGACTACAACTGTAGAGAGCAAATTCGGGTTGTTCTGATCATCTTCTAAATAAGAGATTTAAGCTATGGGGAAAGGCGTCCAAAATTTACAAAAGGTCTTCAAAATCTTACTAAGTGAACGAAAGTACGAATTACTGTTTCTGGGATTAGTTCAGCATTTATTCGTCGGGATATTTGTTCACAATTTTGATTTTTATGTGCGCATCCTGTGGCCTGTCAATATGGTGATATTAGCGGTTTTATCCAGTGGCCTCTTTCTCGAAAATGACAATTGGTTTAACCGGTTGAAGATCCCCCTTTTCCTTGCAGTGATCTTATTTCCGATAGGATTATCATTTTTCGGTCACATACCAAGATATTTTACCGCACTGAGTATCACATATATCTTGTTTTACATCGTGCTTTTTATTCAGGTATTCAGGTATTCAGGTATATGATTCGTCCATCTTATATCAATATTGATCTGATCACATCCGCCGTATGTGGTTTCCTATTGTTGATCGAGATCTTTGTGTTTGTAGCTTATTTATTCATTCATTTAGATCCACAGTCTTTCAGTAATGTGGACATGAGTAATCCGCCTTCAATTTTTACAGACCTTGTCTATTACTGCTCTGTCACTCTAACAACCATTGGGTATGGTGATATAACGCCTTTCAGTCATCAGGCAAAACTTACATCTGCAGTATTTGGCATTGCCGGACAACTATATCAGGTACTTTTAGTGGGTATATTGATAAGTAAATTTACTAATAGGTCTAAAGGCTGATTTTCAGTAACCTATTCAAATATAGTATTCAGGAAGTGTCGATTTCCCAAATAAAACCGAGTATAAATAGATTATAGATTACAACCGGGAAATACCTAGAATCTCTAATTCCGGAAGCTCATCGAGTAACTCTGCCCGAATTTTAAGGAAAGAATATTCATAACGATAAGGCCATTCATTACGCAGATTTCGAAAAAGGACTTTTTTATCAGTGCGGTCAAAGAGGTCACGAAGCGCGGCATCATATCCTTTGATGGGGTGGAGACGGGTTAAAATATTTGTCAGGTCGTATTTTATGTGCGCAAGATCTACTTTTTTGGATACATTCTTATACTTCGAGATGGTTGGGTCAAGATCGAAATGAGTAGCCAGTTTATCGCAGACGATCTTTGTGGCATTGATCTTTGCTTGTTCCGAATATCCGGCAATATGAGGTGTGGCTATAAAAGCATGTTTAGCCACTTCCGTGTTAAGATCCGGTTCATCTTCCCAAACATCAAGGATGTAGTTCTCTACCGTTCCCTTAACATAGAATTTCATCAGTGCCAGCTCATCGATCACCCCGCCACGTGCTGCATTGATGATGAGTTTGAATTTTCTTCCGGTCAATTTCTCTTCATTCAGCCAGTGAAAGGTCGGATGATCTCCTTTTTTATTTAAGGGGATATGAAAGGTGAGGATCTCGCAATCCAGTACATCTTCCAGAGGGGCGGACTTGAATTCGGGATCTCGCTCTTCTCTGGGTGGATCATATTGTACACATTCAATATCAAAATCCCGGAGCAGATCTACCACAGCAGAGCCGGCTTTTCCAACACCGATCACCCCAACTTTTCCAAAAGATTTGCTGGGTTGATGTTCTTCCTTCCAAAGTAAAAGTGCGGTCATTACATATTCAGCTACAGCGCGGGCGTTGCACCCGTTGGCATCAGCTAGCGTAATACCTTTATGTTCAAAATATTCGTTATCTAAATGATCGGTTCCGGATGAACCCGTTCCAATGAACTTGAGTGAGGGTGGAATGGAGGGAAGCGTATCCTCATTTAAATGAGTAACCGTGCGGATCAAAAGCGCATCAGTTTCCCCAAGATCAGGTATTCCTTTAGAAGGGTCGTAAAGATTCAATTGGGTTTGGGGAGGGATGAGCTCCTCAATTTTATATAGATTTTGGTCAGCTAAAACGTGTATCAAAAAGTGTGATTTGAATGAGAAAAAAAGCTGTTTAAAGCCTATACTTATAACATGGATTCAAAATACAATATAGTTTCGATTATACGCAAAAAACGGGACGGAGAAACCCTCCTGAAAGAAGAAATTAAATATCTCATCGATCAATATACCGCGGATGAGATCCCGGATTATCAGGTAAGTGCTTTTTTGATGGCTTCCTTTCTGAATGGACTGAATGATGAGGAATCGGCAGCCCTGACGGAGTCTATGCTGCACTCGGGGGAAATTGTGGATTTGTCGCATGTTTCCGGTAAAAAAGTGGATAAACATTCCACGGGTGGTGTTGGAGATAAACTTTCACTGATCCTGGCCCCGATAGTAGCCTCAGTCGGAGTTCCTGTTCCCATGATCTCGGGACGCGGGCTTGGACATACCGGCGGTACGCTCGACAAACTGGAATCTATTCCCGGATTTACGGTAGATATGGATCTGGATCGATACAAAGAGATCATTGGTAAACATGACCTCGTGCTGGCCGGACAAACCAAAGAGATCGCCCCAGCTGACAAAAGATTATATGCACTTCGGGATGTAACAGCTACCGTTGAATCGATTCCTCTAATTGCCGGAAGCATAATGAGCAAGAAATTAGCCGAAGGCATTGACGCGCTGGTTCTGGATGTTAAAGCAGGTTCAGGTGCTTTCATGAAAACGACAGAAGATGCCATCAAACTTGGAGAAGCTTTGGTTGGAATTGGCACACAGTTTGAAAAAGATACTATTGCTTACGTCACAAATATGAATCAGCCCTTGGGCTACAAGATTGGAAACTGGCTGGAAGTGGAAGAGTGTATTGATGCTATGCAAGGAGAAGGGCCGGATGATATCATGGAGATCACCCATTTGCTTGCAGGAACCATGATCTTTCTGGGAGGGAAAGCTGAGACGGTCAAGGACGGTATTGAGATCAGCAAGCAACAAATTGAGAATGGAGAGGCCTTCAAGAAGTGGCTGGATATTGTAGAGGAACAGGGCGGAGATGTGGAGATGATGAAATCACCTGATAAATATCCCAAAGCAGAATATGAATTTGAGATCAAAGCAAATAAAGATGGGTTTGTATCTGAAATGGATTCTTTTGAAATTGGTATGGCGTCTGTAGAACTTGGTGCAGGACGCAAAAAAAAGGAAGATGGGGTGGATCCTCAGGCAGGAATCGTACTCCAAAAGAAAATCGGGGATAAAATTTCAAAAGGTGAAACAATTTTGACTGGTTATACGAACAAGGTCTCAACAATAGATGCTGCAAGTGATGGATTATTCAACGCAGTTACTATTGCCAAGGCTAAACCCGAGAAGGTGGATATGGTCAGCCATATTATTGATAAAGACGGCAGCAGGGCATTTGTGCTTTAACTGCTTGAAATACACTAAGAATCGGTTAATTTAGTTATTAGTTTAAACAGGGCATTTAAAATAAAGGAAAGTATTATGTTTCAACGATTTATCCGCGCTATAAAATCTATGTTCGGTGGCTTAATAAGCTCAATGGAAGACCCAAAACTCATTCTTGAGCAAAATATTCGGGAATTAAATGATCAAATTCCCCAAATGAATGAGAACATTGCAACAGTAAAAGCTAATTTACTTATGCTTCAAAAGGAGCTGAATCGCAATGAAAAATTGATTCAGGATCTTACTGCAAAAGTAAAATCAGCTATTCAGGCCGATCGTGATGACATTGCAGAAGGCTATGCACTTCAATTAGAAAAGGCCAAGGAAAGTCTTTCACATACAAGAGATCAGTTAGCATTTGCTGAGAAAGCATATGAGAAGGCACTGAAAGTGAAGAAAGTGTTCATGAAAGAAAAGGATCGCAAGATCCAGGAAGCCAAAGAAGCACTGCGTGCAAGCGAACGTTCGGAATGGCAGGCTAAAATTGCGGATACACTTGAGCAGTTTGAAGTGGGCGGTATCGATCAGACCCATGATGAGATGATCACCAGGCTGAATGAACGATCTGCAAAAAATGAAGCTCGTATGGAAATTGCACTCGACAGTATTGATACCGAGACCATGGAAATTGAAGCGAACGCTGAAAAGATTCGTGCAAAATCTCTTGTTGAGCAATTTAAAATGGAAATGGGAGAGAAGAGTGGTTCCATCAATATAGATGAAGAAGAACCGGCCAAAGAAAAAGACAGCTCCAAAACGGTGGGCAACAAAGAAAAAAGCGGCTCATAGGAAAATGCCATGAGTACAAAAGGTGAACAAGATCGCGAACGTCTCAAAGAAGAATACAAAGATCACTATCGGCGTATTAAAGAGGCGAAGGAACGCCTGAAAAGGGCGGAGCAAAAAGGAAAGATCTCGCAGGCAGTCCATAATATGAATGCGGACGGATTGTTGGAATCTGTGGATGAATTTCTTGGTAAGGTTCGTGAAAAGGTCACCCATGTTGAAGCTCGCCTGGATGTGGCAATGGACAGCCTGGAAGATGAGAATTCAACTGCAGCAAGTAAGATAGAAAAGGAAGAACTGGACGAAGAGCTCAAGAAGCAGAAGGCTAAACAAACACTGAAGCAGGTGAAGGCTGAAATGGGCATGTTGTATAACGAGATCGAAAAACATGCGGACGAAATTCGCACTGAGAAAACAATTGGCAATAAAAAGCCAACATCAGAAAGCACAGATAATTCATCAGAAACTGAATCATGAGTGACGAATTAAATATCAATTACACCCGCGAAGCCTTCATGAATCCCATTAATCTGGG
>NZ_DASSWP010000045.1:0-27142 GCF_035704785.1 Gracilimonas sp.
GGGCTGAATCGGGAAAATCACAGTGGGAATATAACGGTCAAAAACGACCAAAGTTTGCGATCAAACCTAAAGAGGGACAGGAGTCTGTTTGGGATTACCCCCGCCCTCCTAAACTCCATACCGACAGCAGAGAAATCCTGGTGATCTTTGCCAATAAAATCATTGCACGTTCTACCAATACTATTCGGGTTTTAGAGACTGCCAGCCCTCCCACCTTCTACATCCCTAAGGCAGATATTAATATGGATTATCTAAAGAAGACAACCGGAGAAACGCGTTGTGAATGGAAAGGTGATGCTATTTATTGGAATGTAGAAGCGGATGATAAGATCGCGAAAAGAGCTGCATGGTCTTACCCCCAACCAAAATCTGAATTCTCCAAGATCAAGGGATATCTATGTTTCTATCCTTCCAGGGTATTTTGCTATGTGAATGGAGAACATGTAAAACCACAACCCGGAGGCTTTTACGGAGGATGGATCACCAAGGAAATTGTTGGACCTGTTAAGGGTGAATCAGATGAGACTTTTTTATAGATACCTCAGATTATTTAATTCTAAAAATTATTAAAAAATCTTGTTTCCCTTTATAAACTGAATTTTTGAAGTTATAATCAGCCCATATTCCAATTAACCTCATACCCATGATGAACAAAAGATACTTTCTGCTACTGATCATCTTTTCCTTTGTAACAAACATAAACATTCATGCTCAAGTTGATGAATCCTATTTCGATTACATGGATCTTTTTGACCTGCAAATGGTCTCTAGTCCTGAGATTTCTCCGGACGGAAATACGATCATTTATGAGCGGGTTCAGTATGATGTAATGACCGATGGTCGTTTCGTGAATCTATGGACGATCTCTTTTTCAGGTGAAAACCACCGTCCGCTTACTTCCGGTAAAACCGGATATGGCAGTGTAATCTGGTCACCAAGCGGAGATCGTATCGCCTATACTTCTTCTAAAGAAGGCTCTAACCAAATTTTTATTCGCTGGATGGATTCAGGAGTGTCTGCATCAATCACTAATCTCACTGGGAGTCCTGGCAACCTAAGTTGGTCACCCGATGGAAGTATGTTGCTCTTCTCAAAATTTGTACCCGGCTCTTCTTCCGTGGTCCGGCCAGATATGCCCTCAGCTCCCGAAGGTGCCGAATGGGAAGAATCCGCACAGGTAATTGACAAAGTCAGATATCGTAATGATGGCGGCGGGTATGTTGAAGATGGGTTCAGACACATTTTTGTGATTTCTGCAGAAGGCGGTGCTCCGCGACAGTTGACTTCCGGCGATCACAACTACGGATCTCCATCATGGACACCCAATGGAAATATTATTTATACCGCTGATTTATCAGACGACGCCGATATAGACCCAAATAATGAGCAGATCTATGAAATGAATATCGAGAGCGGAGAAGCCACACAGATCACGGATAAAAGAGGTCCACACAGCAGCCCAAGTGTATCTCCGGATGGTAGACTGATTGCCTACACCGGATACGAAGATCAGTTCTTGGGATATCAGCTGACTGAACTTTACATCATGAACCGTGACGGCTCGAACCTTCGTAAGATCTCCGAGGATGTAGAACAGGATATCTCCTCAATTACCTGGGCCAATGACAGCAACTCTATCTTTTTCAGGTATGATGAAGAGGGAAACAGTAAAGTTGGTAACATCAAACTGAACGGAGACTTTGTCCAAATAGCTCAAAACCTTGGCGGTGCTTCAACTGGCAGACCTTATGGCGGCGGTTCCTATTCTGTTGCTGATAATGGACGCTTTGCCTACTCCGAAGTATCCTCGACCCGCCCAAGTGAGTTAGCTGTAGGGCATTTTCCAACCCGGATGGCCAATCATAAGATCACAAATCTGAATGAGCAGCTTTTTAAAGCCAAGAAAGTTGGGAATGTAGAAGAGTTTTGGGTTGAATCATCCGTTGATGATTTTCGAACACAAGGCTGGATCATCACTCCCCCTGATTTTGACCCAGATAAAAAATATCCCATGATCCTGGAGATCCATGGCGGACCTCACACCAATTATGGCCCTCGATTTTCACCCGAATTACAGTTTATGGCAAGTCGCGGATATGTGGTCGTTTATACCAATCCCCGCGGGAGTACCAGTTATGGGACTGATTTTGCCGCTTACATCAACCATAACTACCCAAGTGAGGATTATAACGATCTGATGGATGCCACGGATTACGTCATCGATCAGGGATATATTGACGAAGACAATCTGTTCATTACAGGTGGAAGCGGTGGCGGAGTTCTAACTGCCTGGAGTATTGGTATGACCGATCGTTTTTCGGCAGCTGTGGTAGCTAAACCGGTGATCAACTGGTACAGCTTTGTACTAACGGCAGACGGTATCCCATTCTTCAGTAAATACTGGTTTACTGAAAAGCCATGGGATGATCCCGAGCAATACCTCGAACGTTCCCCAATCTCATTGGTTGGAAATGTTAGCACCCCAACCATGCTTCTAACCGGTCAGCAAGATTATCGCACTCCAATGAGTGAAACCGAGCAGTATTATTCAGCTCTTAAACTACTGGGAGTGGATGCAACCATGGTTCGTATTGCAGGTTCAGGCCACAGCATATATGCCAAGCCGAGTAACCTGTTTCGAAAAGTCGGGTACATAACGGGCTGGTTTGATCGGTATAAGGATTAGCTGTCAGCAGTCAGGCTTCAGCTTTCAGTTTTTTGTCGTTTCTGTACTGGAAGAGATCTTATAAGGTTGCTAAAATATTTTTCGGCTCTTCAGACTATGAGATTTAAGGCATTAGCTGCGTTGATTTTAAAAAACTGAAAGCTATGAGCTGAATCCTGACTACTGACAGCTCAAATAAAAGCTTCATTAACCCGTGGGGATTCAATATCTTCTCGCAAAAGAAATTTAAATTCAATCCTTCTACATGCTCTTTGCGGTAAGCCTTCCTTTTTTAAATGAGATCGTTGCACTTTTTTTGGTCAGCGTTCTTATTGCATACATTTGTTATCGCATCAAATTAGTCCCTATTGCCGGTTTTTTGATCGCCGGGGTAATCATTGGTCCTAATGCTTTGGGCTTGGTGCAAGATCAGGAACTGGTAGATATGCTCGCAGAGATCGGTATCATACTCCTCCTTTTTACCATTGGTATTGAATTTAGCCTCGATAAGTTATCCCGAATCAAGAATGCTATTTTTGTTGGGGGAGGATTGCAGGTTTTATTAAGTGTTGGCGCGGTTGTGGGCATCCTTCTGTTATTTGATGTAGACTGGAAAGTTGCCGTTTACACCGGTTTTTTAGTGGCGTTGAGTTCTACCGCTATCATTTTGGGATTGCTTAGCGAGCAAGGTAAAACCGACACTCCCGTTGGCAGGCTGTCACTGGCCGTACTTATTTTTCAGGATTTTGCCATCATCGCGATGGTACTTTTAGTTCCTATTCTATCCGGACAAAGTGATTCCATTCAGGATGTATTTATTGTCCTTGGAAAAGCCGTTCTGCTTATTGCCGTGGTTGTGGTTTTAGCCCGGAAAATTGTACCATGGATCTTAGAAAAAGTAGCGCAAACCCGCCGGCAGGAATTATTCCTACTCACCGTAATGGCTATCTGTTTTGGAACCGCTGCTTTAACCAATCTTGCCGAAGTAAGTCTGGCTCTTGGAGCATTTCTTGCCGGCCTTGTAGTGAGTGAAAGCCATTACAGCGACCATGCCCTCAGTGAAATACTGCCGTTAAAAACTATTTTTAATGCGGTATTCTTTGTTTCTGTAGGAATGTTGCTTGATCTTCAGTTTGTTATCGAAAATCCCTTGTTGCTTCTTGGGATTGCGACCGGAGTTTTGGTATTAAAATTTATTCTTAGCTCAGTCAGTTTGTTGGTGCTTGGATATCCTATACGAATTGCAGCTGCAGCAGGTATTGTTTTAGCGCAGATCGGGGAATTCTCTTTTGTATTGGAACGAGCAGGGCGCCCTGCCGGCTTGACCCCAGGCGGTTTTGGTGAAATGGGCTCACAAGTTTTCATAGCCACTTCAGTTTTGTTAATGCTTCTCACTCCTCTTTTCCTGAAAGTAAGCCCAAAAATAGGTGAATTATTGGCCAAAACCCCATTACGTAAAATTGGGGAAAACCGAAAAGAAACTGTTTCAGAACAAGAATCAACGGACTCAGAAGATCATGTAATTTTGGTGGGATACGGGCCTGCAGGCAGAAATCTTGCCAAGGTTTTTAAAGACACCGGTATTCCATTCATAGTGGTTGAATTGAATCCAAATTCTGTTTCTGAAATGAGGGAGAATGGAATTAATGCAATTTATGGTGATGCCTCAAGAACACACATATTGGAACATGCCGGAGTTTACAGAGCTAAACTCTGTGTGGTAGTAATCAATGAACCACGAATTACCCCCAGAATTATAAAACTTGCTAATTACCTAAACCCTACCATAGAAGTCATTGCCCGAACCAGGTATCTTTCTGAGGCTGAACTACTGAAGAAAGCCGGAGCGGACAAAGTAGTGCCTGCCGAAATGGAAACCACGGTACGGCTTTTCTCCAATGTGCTGCGTTCCTACCTCATTCCTGAAGAAGAGATAGAGCAGCACATTCGGGAGCTTCGCAAAGAAGATTTTCAGATCCTGCGGGGAAGCATTCAGGAAGCACATCTGATGGTATTACAAGGATTGGATGAAGAAGGGCTTCATACCAGGGCAGTGTTGGTGAAAGAAGGTTCTTTTGCTGCAGGAAAATCATTAGGTGAATTGATGTTGAGAAACAAATATCAAATAACCATACTCACTGTTAACCGAGGTAATAAAAATATTGGAAATCCTGCCGGAGAGTTCACTCTGAAAGCCGGCGATCGGTTGGTTATGGTTGGAATGGCTGACCGTTTTGCCGATGCCGCAGAAGTATTTCGAGAAGCTGAAATGCCTGAAGAATTAAGACAAGAATTTTGATCTATTAACAAACCTTATTCTAAAATTTGGTTTCCCTTTATAATTTTTCTGATATCTGACATACTCCCTTTTTGGGCAAGAATTAAAAGCTTATCACCGGTTTGTATAACTGTTGTTCCTCGGGGTACAAGGAATTTACCATCTCTGTTTATGATCACAATTAACGAGTTCTCCGGGAAATTTAAGTCAATTACCTGATGCCCAACTATAGGGTCATCCGCCTCTACTTCCAATTCCTTCATCGCACTTTTGGTATCAACGGAAGGTTCAAATTCTACAGGAAATTTAGTTTTCGGTATGATCGGAGAATCTACATGTAGCTTCTTTGCCATCCACGAAATCGTTGGCCCCTGAATAATCACTGACGTTACAACCACGAAAAATACAATACTGAAAATTAGTTCTGCATTCGGAATTCCTGCTACTAACGGAAATGTGGCCATTATGATCGGAACTGCTCCACGGAGTCCCGCCCATGATATCATAAATTTACCTCGTGCTTTTTGGCTTGAAAACATCAGAGACAGAAACACACTTATTGGCCGAGCCAAGAAGATCAGTACTCCAGCTATTATTAATCCTTCAACCCAAATAGCTAATATCTGATTTGGAAAGACGAGCAAGCCAAGAGTAAGAAACATTGCAATCTGCATCAACCAGCCCATCCCGTCAAAGAAATTCACCAAACTGCGCTGATGTATGAAATTCGAATTCCCTAAAATCAATCCTGCCAAATAAACTGCCAAAAATCCACTGCCACCTAATAAATCGGTTGCTGAGTATATCAGCGGAACAAGTGCAAGGGTTAACACCGGATATAAGCCATCGTAATCCAGATTTATATTGTTGATCAGCCAGGTAATTGTGCGTCCAAATAAGAAACCGGCCACCAACCCAATACTGATCTGTAACAAGAAAAGAATAATGAGATCAGAAAGGCCATAATTAGGAAGTGTGAGCCATTGAATTACACCAAGCGTTAGGAAAATAGCCATCGGATCATTCGTTCCTGACTCAAACTCCATCACTTCCTTCAGCCGGTATTTAAAACCAAGATCCTTTGAACGAAGGATTGAAAAAACAGCTGCTGCATCAGTTGATGATACGATCGCTCCCAACAAAACTCCTTCTAAAATACTGAAGTTCAATATCCATACAGCAAATCCTCCAACTATAAAAGCACTAAGCAACACACCAAATGTTGATAAAGAAATACCGGTTGCAATGATAGGCCTGATCTTTTTCCAGCGAGTATCTAATCCCCCAGAAAACAGAATATAGATAAGCGCAATGATCCCAAGTGACTGTGCTATCTCATAATCATCAAAATAAACCAGATTCAGACCGTCGGAACCGAACAACATTCCAACACCCAAAAAGATCAACAGAGCAGGAATTCCCCACCTGCCGCCAAGTTTACTTGAAAAAATACTTATCAATAAAAGTGTTGCTACCGTAAACAGATAAAGGGAAATGGTCATACTATTCAGATGTAAATTCTTTATTTAGACTTTAAGAAGTTAAAATAATAATGCTACTGTTTTGAATTCCAAGTAAAATGTGAATCAAATATTTATATCTGTTTCCAATAAAAAATATTTGCTTAGGCAATGCTATTCAACATAGCCTTACCGGCAGAAAGAATCCTATTCTTTTTGATTAAAAATTGAAACAAAAAATTGATTTTTGACTCTTAGTAGGAAAGCAATTAAAGTTGATCGAAATGAGTAGTAATGTTTTCTAATATTAATATTCACCTATCTTTCAGCTTCCATAATCAGCATGCATAAAATCATGAAAGAAATAGCAGCCAAGTGTTTTAAAAAAATCAGCAGCTTGATACGGATTCACCTCGAAAAGAATCCGAATGACCTTTTAGTCTTCTCTTTTACCTTTCTCATTGTTGTATTTATTGCAGTGATAGCCCCGCAAGTTCCCGATACTGACCAATCTGAAACAGCAAGTGTTAACATAGAGCACATTGATTCATTTGAGGGTGATAATGACGGTATTGTAGTTATAAAGGCCCGATCTGAATTTTAGAACAGATCAGGCCTTTTTTATATCTATTTCCAAGCTCCCAGGATCAACCCCATCAGGGTAAATACAATGGTCCAGAAGCCACCATTGATGAAGATATATTTCCAGGATTTTTGCTCATAAAGGGCGTTGACACCGATGGCCATAGCAACCCACCCAAAGCCTGTCAGAAAACCGTAAAAAGCGCCTTCTTGCGCAGTTACTTCCCCTCCAAAGAACATAGCCAGGCAGTAGGCCATGATAAATTGAAATACAAAAGTAAAACCAAATATCTTGGCCATATTTCCTTTTTGGGCATCTTCTTCCGTCATCCCAACAGAAGACATCCAGGGTTTACCGAATAACGGTCCGTACCATATAAAACCAATTGCGAATCCAACCAATGAAGCGGCTAATACAGCCAACCAGTTTATTGCTGCCATTTCCATAATTTTGTCCTCATATCAGTAATTAAAAATTATCATTTGTCCCATTCCAAATTCCTCATACCTATTGGATCACAAAGAATTAACAAAAATAACTTCTATCCTACAATATCCCTGAAATAATTTGGGTACAATTTATCTTCTACACCCAAGCTTTTGATGTAGATTTCTTACCTTTGAGTCTAAAAAGCTTTAAGAACAAACATTGAATATGAAATATCCTGATTTCAATCAGACGATACCGATCGACCACGTTGGCGTTGAAGAACGTGTAGCCCGGTTAAACTCCCGAAGCATTAAGAAAGAGTCTAAACTTCAGGCTCTCAAACTTGCATTAAGTATGATCGATCATACTACGCTGGAAGGGAAAGACTCACCGGGAAAAGTGATACAACTTTGCAAGAAAGCAAAACAACCCCATCCCTCTATCCCTGATCTCCCTACGATAGCTGCTGTGTGTGTTTATCCAAGGATGGTTAGTGTGGCTAAAAACGAATTAAAAGGAACCGATATCAAAGTAGCCAGTGTGGCCACAGCTTTCCCAAGCGGACAGTCTCCCCTTTCTATGCGCCTGCAAGACACTAAATTTGCTGTTTCTGAAGGTGCAGATGAAATTGATATGGTGATAAGTCGCGGTGCTTTTTTAAATGGAGAATTCAGCCTGGTCTTTGATGAAATAGCTGCAATAAAAGAGGCTTGTGGAGATGCGCATTTAAAGGTGATCCTGGAAACCGGGGAACTTCATACCTTCGAAAATGTAAGAAAAGCCAGTGATCTGGCTATGCATGCAGGTGCAGATTTCATTAAGACATCTACCGGAAAAGTAAGTCCTGCTGCAACGCAGCCGGTTACTTTAGTAATGCTGGAAGCTATTCGGGATTTTTATTATAAAACAGATAAGATGATCGGGATGAAACCTGCCGGAGGAATCCGAACTGCCAAACAAGCTCTCCAATATTTGGTTTTAGTAAAAGAAACCCTTGGAGCCGCCTGGCTTACTAATAATTATTTCCGGTTTGGAGCCAGTTCTTTAACCAATGACTTGCTCATGCAAATAGTAAAACAACAAACCGGGCATTACCAATCGCTCGATTACTTCAGTAATGATTGATTAATTGAAGCTTAATAAACGAACATATCGAAACAACTCTCTACGACTTCAAGGCTATGATTATAGCAATGAGGGGATTTATTTCGTAACCATTCTGACAAAAAATAGAGAACCATTTTTTGGTAAGATCATAAAGGATCAAGTTGTTTTAAATGAGATTGGTGATATAGCTGAGAAAGAATGGCTCAAAACTCAACAAATCAGAGATCGAGTTACTTTGGGACAATTTGTAATAATGCCTGACCACCTTCATGCTATTTTAGCTTTGGGGCCAGTAAGGGCGCATGGCCATGCGCCCTTACTGGCCGGTGAGCCTTATAAAAATGAATTTGGTCCGCAACGAAATAACCTGTCCTCAATAATCCGTGGCTTCAAGGGATCTTCCACAAAAAAAATTCGCCAAACAATCAATCCCAGTTTTGCCTGGCACAGAAGTTTTTATGACAGGGTCATACGAAACAAGAAAGAATTAAATAAAATAGAAGAATATATTTTCAACAATCCGATAGCCTTTTACTTGAAACAAAAGGATTCTGGATTTGAATTAAACTTTTAGAAAATGTCCAACACCGAAACCAAAGAAACTAAGTACAAACCTACTTCACCAAATTCGAAACTGGATTTTGAATCGGTATGGGAATATGCCCCTGCTCCTCAGGATTCCGATTTTGCAGATGTTCAAGACCAATATGATCTTTTCATTGGCGGGAAATTTGTTAAACCATCCAAAGGCCGCTATTTCAAGAGCACAAATCCGGCTACCGAAGAAGTCATAACTGAGTTTGCTGAAGCCACTCAAAAAGATGTGGACAAAGCCGTAAAAGCAGCACGAAAAGCTTATGAAGGTGAGTGGTCACGCATTTCAGCTAAAGAGCGCGGAAAATATATTTATCGTATTGCACGAATGATTCAGGAACGAGCCCGTGAATTTGCTGTTCTTGAAAGTATGGACGGCGGTAAGCCAATTCGGGAATCCCGAGATGTAGACATCCCTCTGGTAGCAGCCTATTTCTTCTATTATGCAGGTTGGGCAGATAAGCTGGAATATGCTTTCCCGGGTAAAAAACCTAAACCGCTTGGAGTGTGCGGACAGATCATTCCCTGGAATTTCCCTTTACTGATGCTGGCATGGAAAATTGCTCCTGCACTCGCATGCGGGAATACTGTTGTTCTTAAACCTGCTGAAACAACTTCCCTTACGGCTCTTAAGTTTGCTGAGTTGGTGAAAGATTGCGGACTTCCGGACGGGGTAGTAAATATCGTTACAGGTGCAGGTCAGACCGGAGCTGAGATCGTAAATCATAAGGATATTGATAAGATCGCTTTTACAGGCTCAACCAATGTCGGGAAGATCATTCAAAAATCACTTGCCGGGACTGATAAAAAATACACCCTTGAATTGGGCGGGAAAGGTGCTTTAGTAATATTTGAGGATGCACCTATAGATCAGGCCGTAGAAGGAATTATCAATGCCATCTATTTCAATCAGGGGCATGTTTGCTGTGCCGGATCACGTCTGTTAGTTCAAGAAGGCGTAGCTGATAAAGTGATCAACAAGTTGAAAGACAGACTGGAAAGCCTCATCGTTGGGGACCCTCTTGACAAAAATACTGATATAGGAGCTATCAACTCAAAAGAACAATTCGAGACCGTTAACAAATATCTTGAATTAGGAGTTGAGGAAGGTGCTGATATCTACCAAAGCAAATGCGACATTCCTGATAACGGATATTTCATTCGCCCCACCCTTTTTACAAATGTATCACAGTCGAACCGTGTGGTTCAGGAAGAGATCTTTGGCCCGGTACTTACGGTTCAAACTTTTCGGACAGCAGACGAAGGCATCGAAAAAGCAAACAATACACCATATGGATTGGCAAATGGTGTTTGGACGGATAAGGGATCAAAAATATTTAAAATGAGCAGTAAAATGCGATCCGGTGTAATCTGGGCGAATACATACAACAAATTCGATCCCACCTCACCGTTTGGTGGTTATAAAGAAAGCGGTGTTGGCCGCGAAGGTGGAATGCACGGATTAGCTGCTTACCTAAAAATTTAATAGTAAAGAATTAAGACCATGTCTGATCAAAGAATTGACGTAAAAAAAACTTATAAAATGTATATCGGTGGGGATTTTCCCCGCAGTGAATCAGGCCGAACCTACAAGGCAACTGATTCCGACGGCAACCTCCTGGCGAATGTATGCCAGGGCTCCCGTAAAGACTTTCGCGATGCAGTTAAAATAGCTCGTGGTGCATTTGGCGGTTGGAGCAATCGCAGCGCTTATAACCGAGGCCAGATTCTCTACCGAATTGCTGAGATGATGGAAGATCGCCGGGATCAGTTTATGAAAGAATTGGGCCTTATCGGATTTAAAGCAGCGGAAGCAGAGGCTGACATAAATGCTTCGATTGATCGACTGATCTATTATGCAGGCTGGACGGACAAATACCTTCAGGTATATGGATCCATAAACCCTGTGGCAAGCTCACATTTCAATTTTAGTTTGCTTGAGCCAACTGGTGTGGTAACAGCTTTTTCCCCTGAAAACAGCCCCCTCCTGGGATTAGTTTCTGTAATTTCTCCAATCATTGCCGGAGGTAATACCTGTGTAATCTTAGCCTCAGAAGCTTATCCATTACCCGCTTTAACTTTTGCTGAAGTTTTGAATTCTTCTGATGTACCGGGTGGTGTTATTAATATTCTCACAGGATTCAGAAAAGAATTAGCGGAACATTTTAGCACTCATATGGATGTAAATGCGTTGTGTTACACAGACGATCTTCCAAAAGAAATGAAGAAGATGATAGACGAAAATGCATCCTTAAACGTTAAGCGTATTGTTAAACGCCCCATTAAAGATTGGTATGGTGAAGATGCACAATCACCTTATTTCTTAACAGATTTTCAGGAAACAAAAACTACCTGGCACCCCATAGGATTTTAAAAAAATCAGATATGAAATATTTAGTTCTTACTATTTTAGCTGTCACCGCAGTAGCCTGTTCTACCTCAGAGAAGAGCGTTCAAAATGGAGTGGATGAGGTTATCAAAGAATATCAGGATGAGATCTCATTTTCTTTTACAAAGCTTGAGAATTTGCGCACTCAACTATCTGATACATACGCCTACAGAGTCAATGAAATACCCGAAGGATTTAATAAAATTAAAGTCCAGGAAGAAGAGGAAATTGATCTGTACGAAGGCTATCGAATCCAGATCTATTCCGGAGAGGATGTAACAGGTGCTGATACTACAGCCGGTGATTTCAGAGCTTGGGCAGATACAACCATAGTTGGCTATCAACCTAATACTTATGTCTTTTTTCGCACCCCATATTATCGTGTTCATGTCGGAGACTTCCATGAAAGAGAGAGAGCCATACAATTTTCAAACATTGTGAAACGATTCTTTCAGGATGCATGGGTAGTATATGACCGCGTAGATCCTAACAAAGTGCCGGCCGATACAACTATTATCGAGCTCAAATAGCAGATAAAAACCTACCTGACCCTTTAGAGAACATATCATTTTTTTATGTTTTAGGTAGCTGATCTCCCTAGAAAACAAACAGAATAAAACAAAACTTTTTGTTTATTATTACGAAGAAGGATAAAACTAAATTTTAGAACAGGCATATAATTGGCTTTAAAGAACGAAGCACAATCCGGATACGGCACTAAGAAATTTTATCAGGAATATGTTTCCGGAATGAGCCGGGAACGTTTTTCCAAAGAGCTTACTGCTGATACTGAGCGTCTCAAGCTTGTTTATAAAGAAGCTGTAGAAGACATCGAACGCCAGCAGGGGCAACAATTACCCGGGCATGTTAAATTTCTTAGACTCTTCTCTGACCTTACCCAACGTTTAAACCCAACCCGAAGACTCATCTTTGGTTTGGGATCCGTTAGTTTTGTTGCTTATTACCTGCTGAATTTTTTTGGGATCCTGAATTTTTTCTTAATAGGAGACCTGCTGTTACCTTTCGGGTTTTTGTCTATGTTCATGCTACTCCTAATCGAATTGCTTGAAAAGTCTGATGTTCAAAAAGAAATTGACCTTGCTCGTGAAATTCAATTAAGCCTGCTGCCGGGCACTTCTCTCAATAAGGAAAACCTGGAAGTCTATTCATTTGCACATACCGCTAAGGAAGTTGGCGGTGATTACCTGGATGTGATCGAAAGTGAACATGGTACCTATGTTATAATAGCTGATGTTTCCGGAAAGGGATTAAGTGCAGCTCTTTACATGGTGCGGCTTCAGGCTTTGGTTAGCATGATCATTGAAAAAGAACAACCAACCCCTAAAGACCTGTTTCTACAGCTTAATAACTATATTAAAAGTAATAGCAAGGATAAGACCTTTGTAACCGGTTGTGTTGCTTTTTTCCCGAATGATGAGGAACACTTTGAGTACATCCGCGCGGGACACAACATCCCTATTTATTATAATAAAGAGCGGGATACTACTTTTAAACTTAAATCGAATGGCTTTGCCCTGGGGATGACCTCAACCAAGCTGCTCGATAAAAACATGGAAGTAAAGAAATTTCAATTCAAACCCGGTGATTCGGTCTTATTCTATACCGATGGCTTGAACGAGGCCCGTAACAACCGTGAAGAAGAATATGGAGAGGAGCGAATTGAATCGTTGATGGAGATCTACGGCTCACTTCACGCCAAAACCATAATTGGAAAAATTCAGTCGTCTCTGGAAGCTTTTATCGGCTCGGTAGATCCACTGGACGATGTAACATTTACATGTATACACCGCCCTTCCAAATAGCGGAGCGAATCTAACTAAATTTTACTTTCCGAGAGCTGCTTTAACAACGGCCTCTGTTGTAATCCCAAAGTGCTCATACAATTCTTCATAAGGACCTGACTCACCAAAGGTATTCAACCCTATCGCTTTCCCATTAGGTCCTACGTAGCGTTCCCACCCGAAGGTTGACCCTGCTTCAATGGATACACGATTAGTAACTGATGATGGCAACACAGATTCTTTATATGCGGCGTCCTGCTTCTCAAACAGCTCCCAGCTTGGCATACTTACCACTCGTGCATCTACGCCTTTATTTGCCAGCTCTGCTTTAGCTTCAATAGCAAACTGAAGCTCCGAACCTGTGCCAATCAGGATAGCATCCGGAGTTTCTTTATCTGAATCTGCAAATACATATCCGCCCTTTTGAACAAGACTTGCACCATTGTTCCCGGTTCTTGCTTGTGTTGGGAGATTTTGACGGGTTAATACCAGAAGTGTTGGTCCTGTAGTATTCTCAATAGCGGCCTTCCATGCGTAGGAAGTTTCATTTGCATCGCCGGGTCTTAGAATTGTAATATTCGGCATCGCCCTCAGGCTAGCAAGGTGCTCAACAGGCTGGTGAGTCGGGCCATCTTCCCCCAATCCTATACTGTCATGAGTGAGTACGAAAATGGAGGGTACTTTCATCAAAGCGGCCAATCTAATAGCGGGTCGCATATAATCCGTGAAAACAAAAAAAGTAGCGCCATAAGGAATCATGCCTCCGTGAAGAGCCATACCATTTACAGCAGCTCCCATGCCATGCTCACGAACTCCAAAGTGTATGGTACGACCTGTAGGTTTATCCACGATGTAAGAACCAGATCCTTCAATGTCTGTTTTTGTACTTCCTCCCAGATCGGCAGAACCACCAAATAAATTAGGCACTATATCTTTGATCGCATTGATCACTTTTCCTGAGGCAGCACGACTTGCCATTCCTTTTTTATCTTCATCAAAGACCGGAAGACTGGACTCAAATTCTGAGGAGATTTCCCGGTTCATCCATTTTTTAAAGGACTCTGCTGCTTCAGCATTTGATCTTTCGTAGTCGGCAAGTTGCTCATTCCATTCTTTTTCAGCTTCTTCACCTTTTGTTACCGCTTGCCTGAATTTATTGAGAGCCTCATCCGGGATATGGAATTTCTTGTCCGGATCCCAGCCATATGCTTCCTTAGTTAGTTTAATTTCATCTTCACCTAAGGGAGAACCATGTGAAGATTCACTGCCTTGCTTATTGGGACTTCCAAATCCAATATGTGTTTTACATACAATTACAGATGGTTTAGTGGTAATAGATCTGGCTTCCTCAATAGCAGAATTAATAGCATCATGATCATGCCCGTCGATCTCAACAACATGCCAGTTGTAAGCCTCAAAACGTTTTACAACATCTTCAGTAAAAGCAAGGTCTGTGGAACCTTCAATCGAAATGCTGTTGGAGTCATATAGATAGATCAATTTACCCAAGCCCATGTGACCTGCCATGGAAGCAGATTCATGCGAAATTCCCTCCATCAGATCTCCATCACTTACAATTGCGTAGGTATAATGATCTACAATCTTCTGATCCCCTTTATTGAATTTGGCCGCCAGAAAATGCTCAGCCATTGCCATACCCACTCCCGTCCCAAACCCCTGCCCCAAAGGTCCTGTTGTCGTTTCAACCCCGGGAGTCATGCCATACTCAGGATGTCCTGGAGTTTTACTCCCCATTTGGCGAAAGTTTTTAATCTCTTCAAGACTCAGATCATAACCGGTTAAATGCAGTAAACTATAAATTAACATTGAACCATGTCCGGCAGAAAGTATGAATCGGTCTCTGTCAACCCAGTTTGGATTCTTTGGATTATGTTTTAAAAAATTGGACCAAAGAACATAAGCGACATCAGCCATACCCATGGGCATACCCGGGTGACCTGAGTTAGCTTTTTCAACGGCATCAATGGATAAGGTTCTAATGGTATTGACACAAAGTTCATCAAGTTTTGAAGCGGGCATCAGTGGAGGTTATTAAAATTATAAATTTTGATTACGTGAGGTTTGAAAGATACCAAATGCCGGTTTTGTATAAAAAGGGAATAAAAATTAATTACATAAAAAAAGCCACGCTGAAAAAGCGTGGCTTCAATAATACTCAGCTCAGAACAACTTATATATCAACGAGTAGTTGAGTCACACTTCAACTCAAATTCCATTTTGTGCTCTGCTGCTCCTCTGAATTGACCATACAAGGCGTTTGTAAAAGCATCACAAGCTTCTGAATTGTTGCCTAAAGTTTGCATTGCATAACCCAACTCATAATATATTTTTGCTCTGTCAGTTCTGCCGCCATTCTCATATTCAAGAGACTGGTTAGCGGCATCAATTGCTTCTTGAGCATTTCCGGCTTTATTATGTGCTTCAGCAAGGCGATAATATACATCTGCAGACTCACTATCGTAATCTAGAGCTTTATTGAGGGTTTCTATAGCATAATCTAAATTACCATTTTGTAATGCTCGCGTACCTACAGCAAGGAGCTCATCGTGGGCAGATTCCGTTGCTTTCTGAGCAACATCTTGCTCATTGGTAGATTCACCTACCTGAATTGCACGATCATACCACTCAAGCATTTCATCTATTCCCTCATCAATGATTCCATCGTCTTCAGTGTCATTCATTTTCTTAAAGATCTTGGCTTTCTGATAGTAAGCTGCTGCATAGTTTGTATTTGAGTTAAGAGCCTGATCTACGGCTTCATTAGCTTTTTCAAACTCTTCGTTATTGTAATAAAGCACCGATTTAGTGTATTGCAATTTCGGAATTGCTTCTTCCACAGTTGAAACATATCTGTCATCGCCATATTCTTCACTAATTTCAACTACATCACGAAATGCAGAAATAGCCCGATCCAGAGTTTCCAAATCCCGGCTTGTCTGAAATTCCTTATAAATCGCCAATGCCTGTCCATAATACATTTTGGGAATTTGTGATTCTGCATTTTCCTTGATGTCTTCACCTTCCGGCCCAAGCTGCTCAGCTACAGAAACTACTTGTGTAAATGTAGAAATGGCTGATTCATAATCATTAGCCTGAGCTTCCTCAAGCCCTTTATTATAAAGTTGCACCGCTTGAGTTCTATCTTGAGCATCAACTTGAAATGCCGCTAAACCTAACACGGCAGTACATAAAATTATTTTTAAAAGCTTCATATCCATTTTATTTTGATCGTTAGTTGCAGCGCCGAATTTAATAAAAAATGACACTGAAATTAAAATTATAACTGCCTTTTTAATGAAATAGTATTTATTAAACCTTTCAAAGTGCCTGCATGTTCCAATTTAAAAGTAGAAATTGGGCATTGGCTCTTTATTACTGTAAAAATCACAGATTATATCAACTGCTTCATCTGTGGAATCTATAACGTGGAACAAGTCTGTATCATTGTCTGATATTGTGCCCCATTCTTTCATTGTATTCTGCATCCAATCTATCAGGCCATTCCAATACTCACTGCCAAAAAGTATAATGGGGATCTGGTCTATTTTTCTGGTTTGAATAAGTGTTAAACTTTCAAACAATTCATCCAGTGTTCCAAAACCACCCGGAAATACCACAAAGCCCTGAGCATATTTCACAAACATAACTTTACGTACAAAAAAGTAGTTGAAGTTTATAGAGAAGTCCGGATCAACATGCTGGTTTATACCCTGCTCGAAGGGTAAGCTGATCCCTAAACCAACTGACTTCCCGTTGGCTTGCTCAGCTCCTTTATTGCCGGCCTCCATAATTCCGGGTCCACCGCCTGTGATCACTCCAAAACCTTTTTTGGTGATCTTCTCAGCTGTTTCAACTGCCAGCTTATAATATTTATCATCCGGTTTGGTGCGGGCTGAACCAAAAATTGATATGCATGGGCCGATCTGGAAAAGTTTATCATACCCTTCCACAAATTCACCCATCACTTTGAAAACACTCCAAATATCCCTGTCAAATCCGCTGTGATGATTTTTCTGTTGAAATTCTCTTTGTTCGTTTGTCATTGTAAATATTAAAAATTTATAGAAAGTGAAATTGAAGGAGCCGGCGGCGCATAAGCTATTGCCATAACATCAGGTTTCATGCTCACCTTCATACTTAGATCGTCCGAGACATCAAATGGTCTCAAATGTGCAAATACGTAGGCATCTATAGCATTCAATGCATAAGCGAGCCCAATAAACACATACACTAAATCTCTTCTGTTGCGAAAATAGTTTCTGTTTTGCCGAAGAGCACTGAGATTTGAATTTTCTGGTATATAATCTGGGGTTGAACCGAAGCGATTATCATTTGGCGTATCGGGGTTCAAATTATAAAATGCGGCTCTGTAATCATGGTATTTTACATGAAGATACACGCTATAGTATGTTAAACCACCCAACATACCGTATACAATTGGAACTTTCCAGATCTGTTTATTTGTAACCTGACCCCATCCGGGTATGATCAAAGAACGGCGCAAAACTTTTTTAGGATCCGGAAAATCTGACCCATTATTCATTGTATCCTTAAAAGCATCTTTCAAAGAATAATTTTGAGGTACAAATTTTTGAGCTGAGTAGTAGTAACTTTGAGAGAACCCATTACTTACCAGCAACACTCCAAGCAAAAGCCCAAGGCTAATCGATCGAGTCAAAAATAGCGAGTATTCGTTCAAGGTCATCATCAGAATAGTATTCAATCTTGATTTCTCCGCCTTCCTTTTTAGGATTAACATTTACTTTAGTACTGAATGTACGTCGTAAACGGGCAGAAATCTCATCATAAAAAGGATTTGCAGGTTCTTTTTTTGATAAAGATTTCTTTTTTCCTTTTGTCGGGCTTGATATATCGCGGACTGCATCTTCAATTTGCCTTACTGAAAGGCCTTTATCAATAACTTTCTTAAGTATCTTCTGTTGAACATCTTCATCTTCGATCGTAATTAAAGCTCTTGCATGGCCCATTGAGATCTGGTTGGATTTCAATGCCGATTGTATAAAATCTGGCAGATTCAATAATCTAAGCATATTAGTAACAGTTGTACGATTTTTACCGACTCTTTCTGCTACTTCTGCCTGGGTATAGTCAAATTCTTCCAGTAACCTTTTATATCCAAGTGCTACTTCCAGTGGATTCAACTCTTCCCGCTGAATATTTTCAATCAAAGCAAAGGCCATGCTTTGCTCATCATCGGCTTCACGGATAAACGCCGGTATTTCTTTTAAGCCGGCCAATTTAGCTGCTCTTAAGCGCCTTTCACCACTGATTAACTCGAACCTTTTCTCCCCTATATATCGAACCGTAATAGGTTGTATAAGGCCATGTTTCTTAATAGAAGCACCAAGTTCATCGAGCTTTTCTTCATTAAACTCTTTTCGTGGCTGATGTGGGTTTTTCCGTATATGATCAACAGGAACAAAGAGAACAATATTTACTCTCTCTTCAGGCTTGACAACTGTTCTCTCTACCCCTTCTTTAGTATTCTTGTCTCCTTCTTTGCCTTCTTCTTGGTATTCAGGGAAAAAAGCACCTAAACCGCGCCCTAAAACTTTTTTGGTAGCCATAATTTAGTTTTTGTCTTAATCTGTTAGAATCGGGCTGTTCTTAAATAGTTTTTTATTTCTTTTGATGATCTCCCGAGCCAATGCAAGATAATTCTTAGCACCTACACTTGTAGAATCATACAAAAGTGCCGGTTTCCCGAAACTGGGAGCTTCAGCAAGACGAATATTTCGGGCAATAACAGCTTTGAATACCCGGTCATCAAAATAGCGCTTCACCTCATCTGCAACCTGATTTGAAAGCCGTGTACGAGTGTCGTACATCGTTAATAAAACACCCTCTATATCCAATTCAGGATTTAAATGCTGACGCACAATCTTGATCGTATTCAGGAGCTGTCCAAGTCCTTCAAGTGCAAAATATTCGCATTGAACCGGGATTACAATTGAATCAGAGGCCGTTAAAGCGTTTATCGTCAACAGGCCCAGAGAAGGTGGACAATCAATAATGACGAAATCATATTTTTCGCGGACACCTTCAATCGCCTTCTTTAGAATACGCTCCCTTTCTTCCCGATCGATCATTTCGATTTCAGCACCCACAAGATTTATATGAGCCGGAACCAGGTCCAGAAAGTCTAATTCAGTTTGGCGAATGGTATCATCTATATCCGTGCTTCCAATCATGATCTCATACACAGAGTTCGATACCGTCTTTGTATCAATTCCCAACCCACTGGTAGTATTACTTTGCGGATCGATATCTATGACCAGCGTAGGGTGTTCAATAGCAGCCAAACTGGCGGCTAAATTAATTGCCGTAGTTGTTTTTCCTACTCCACCTTTCTGATTGGCAATTGCAATGACTTTTCCCATTAAGAACCTGCTTTATGCTTAGTATAGTTTTTTTGATAAATTATAATATAAAGCGAGGTGCACTGTCATACAAAAATACTTATTCACATTAAATCCCAAAGTTATCCACATTAGAAAGGTAAATATATGGTAGCCATTCACTTACTTAGGGGAGCCGGTCAACAAAATACCACTACCGGTGGTGTTATTACCTCTTGGATCACTCACTAGTTGTAACTTCTCGTAGCTTTTGGTGAAATCAGTTTGATTAGAGGATGATTGAATGGTTTGTCCCCCCTCTGAAAAACGTATAACTTCATTCCGGTCAACCCATGGTTCTACCATTTCAGATTCAACTGAACTCGGTTGTTGTGTATCTTGAATTACTGAGTAGTAATAAAATCCACCTGTGAATACTGTCAGGAGAACTGCGGCCGCAATGCCTCTCTTAATTAGAAATGCAGGATTGTAATTATGACCCCTGTTTTTAGATCGCAGATGTTTTGCATCCTCTGATATTTGTTCAACAAGATCTTTAGGTGGATTTTTTTGTGGTAATCCTGAGAGCTTTTTATTTGTCACTCTCAGGCTTTCCACTTCAATAAGCAGGTTTTCATTCTCCCGCATTTTCTTTTCAAATTCCATTTCCTCTGAAGGATCCATCTCCTTCATTAGGTAACGAATAGCATTGTTTTCATCCGTGTGCATGTTTGTGCTCTTCTTCTCGTTCTTCCTCAAAATACTTTCTAAGATTTATGAGTGCATATCGCATACGCCCAAGGGCGGTATTGATGGATACATCAGTAAGTTCTGCGATTTCTTTAAACGGCATTTCGTAATAATGTCGCAGAAGGACGACTGATCTCTGCTCTTCAGGAAGTTTGGCAATATGCTTCATCAGACTTGATCGTGTTTCTGTTTCGATCATTTTATCATCTGCATCCACAACGCTGTCATCTTCCATCCGATCGAAATAATCGGTTGAAGAGTCTTCGTCACTCCATCCACTAACGTCAATATATCGTTTTTGTTTTCTTAAATAATCAATGGTTGCATTATGTGCAATTCTCATCACCCAGGCTATCCATTTTCCCTGTTCATTATAGGTATCATCCATCTTTGTGATAACCTTGGTAAAGGTAGTTTGAAACAGATCATTAGCTATCTCAGGGTTCATCACCATGCTGTAGATGTAAGAATAGATTTTTTGTTGATGCCGATTCATTAATTCGTTAAATGCAGATTCATCTCCATTTTTTCGAAAGAACTTAACCAGATCTCTGTCTTTGAGTTCTTTATAATCGGGTTTATCAACGTGTCTTTTAGTCAATTTCATAATATTCACCCTAAATTTGGGATTCTGCTGTAATAAATCAAACTGAAATATCAACCTTTTGTTTCAATAACTGTTTGATCGCTTCCGGCGTTTCATACCGACTTGATCCTTGCTTATCGGTCTACAGAAATTATAGTACCAAGCAACAGCTATTTATATAACATGTTAATGTTACCTCATTCAGTCAGACGAGCTACCCTGAGAAAAAGTTGTACACTTTTTCCCCCACCGACTTACCTGCTACAGCCTGTAACGTGCCCTTTTCTGCTTTTTTGATCTTTTTTACCGAACCAAACTCCTTAAGTAATTTTTGAGCCGTTTTCTCTCCCACTCCTTCAATATCAAGTAATTCAGTTTTTACAGTTCTCTTACTGCGCTTCTGCCGGTGAAAATTAATTGCAAAGCGATGTGCTTCATCCCTGGCTTGTTGCAGTAATTTAAGAGCCGATGATTTTTTAGGAATCATAATTGGGTCAGACATTCCCGGCAGAAAAACTTCCTCCAGTCTCTTTGCCAGGCCAATGATCTCACATTCTTCATAAAAGCCAATTTCTTTTAATGCTTCCACTGCCGAACTAAGCTGTCCTTTTCCTCCATCCACAACGATCAGATCCGGAATATGCTGCCCTTCTTTTTGAACACGAGAATAGCGACGGATCAACACCTCTTTCATAGAAGCAAAATCATCGGGCCCTTCTACTGTTTTTATATTGAAGCGTTTGTACTCGCTTTTACGGGGCCTGGCATCCACAAAGCATACCATAGAAGCTACCGGGTCAGAACCCTGCAGGTTTGAATTGTCAAAACATTCAATCCGTCTGGGGAGTCGATTTAACTTAAGATGTTCCTTCAGCTCTTTAACCGCATGGGGAATTCGATCCCGCTCGGCCTTTTCTTTTTCCAGTGCACGCTCATTCAGGTGTAATTTAGCATTGGCTTCTGCCATTTTAATAAGCTGCTTTTTCTCCCCGATCTGAGGCACATGGACCGGCACAATCTTCCCCTTTTCCTGATGTAGGTATTGTTCCAGTGGCTCTACATCCATCATTTCATGGCTTAGATAAACTTCATCAGGAATAGCCGCAGTGTATTGGCCGGTATAGTAGTCTTCTACAAAGGATTGCAGCATCTCTCCCTTTTCCAATCCATCTATATTTTTAAGAAATCGGTGGAACTTCCCGATCATCTTCCCTTCCCTTACCTTGAACAATACCCCACAGGCCTCTCCGATCTCATCATTTTTACCTATGGCGAATACGTCCCGGTCTACTTTTTGGGAAACTACCATTTTCATTTTCTGGCTGTACCGTTTTACGGCTTCCAGGCTATCTCTGACCTGAGCTGCTTCTTCAAAAGCCAAAGCATCCGAAGCGATCTGCATTTCCTCTTTTAATTCCCGGAGCAACTCATCAGTTTGCCCGTTTAGCAGGCGGTCCACTTTTTTGATCGTTGCCTGATACACTTCATCATCCCAGTCTCCGGAGCAATTTTCCAGATAATCATCAAAGCAAGAATGCCATTTAGGAACGCCACGGGTTTTATCTATTGTCTTTTGGGATACCGCACAGGTACACAGATCAAAGCCTTTGCGAATGGTTTCCAGCATCCGCTTCATGGCCCCTACACTGTCATATGGACCGTAATATTTACTTCCGTCTTTTACCACCGTTCGAGTTGGAAATACCCGTGGCTTGGTCTCATCAGTGATACAGATATATGGATATGACTTATCATCCCGATACATGATATTGTATCGTGGCTGATATTGCTTGATGAGATTATTCTCCAGAATTAGAGCTTCAGCTTCGGAATCGGTTACAAAAACTTCCAGATCATCGATCTTCGAGACCATAGTCTTAATGCGCCCATCCTGAGGCCGGGAATCCTGAAAATAAGAACGAACCCTGTTTCTCAGTTTTTTTGCTTTCCCGACATATAATACTGAATCACCGGAATCTCTATATATATAGACTCCGGGGGAAGTGGGGAGATTGGCTACTTTTTCCGAAAGTTTTACTTGTCCTTCGTTACTCATGTCTCAAAGATAACAGAATTCGATTTCTGATGGCACTCATTCCGATGAATTTTTCTTTTCGTTACGATTTCCAAAACCTTACAGCTAATAGAACCCTTTAATTACTTCTCTTTTTTTGTACCGATAAAAGAAACAAAAGCTCTCGTCTAATCCATTTCATATTTTTGAGCTTTCGTGGCGATTAAAAATCCTTCCATTATTGGTTCTTAGAATTCATAATTTTGAATCTATGAATACAACTCAAACTTCCCCCGACATCCCCATCATCTACGAAGACAATCACCTGTTGGTGATCGATAAGCCCGCGGGATTACTTTCTCAGGAAGATCACACAGGTGATCCTGATGTTTTAAATCTTTGCAAAGAGTACATAAAAAAGAAATACAACAAGCCCGGAGATGTATTCCTAGGATTGGTTCATCGTTTGGATCGTCCGGTTAGCGGCGTGATGGTCTTAGCCAGAACTTCGAAAGCAGCTTCCCGCCTTTCCTACCAGATAAGAAAGCGTACTATCAATAAGACATATTGGGCATTAGTTCACGGTAAATCTCCGGTTTACGGTGAACATGTGCATTTCCTTGAAAAAAATGAGCGTACGAATACCGTTAAAGCTCATTCATCTCCTAAGAAAAATGCAAAGGAATCCAGGCTTAAGTTCATCACGCTTAAGCAGAATAATAATTACAGTGTCGTTGAAGTGGATCTGATCACCGGAAGGCCTCATCAGATTCGGGTTCAGTTTGCTAAAGAAGGGAATCCGCTTTGGGGGGATTATAAATATGGAAATCCCGATAAGAACAAAGAAAATGACATCGCTTTGCGTGCGGTAAAGTTAGAGCTTGAACACCCAACAAAAAAAGAGCTTATGATCCTAAAAGCGCCCAAACCGAGCGGTATTCCATGGAATTTCTTTGAGTATTAATTCTCATTCAGATCATAAAAAAGCACTCGCACTCGAGCCCTTATCATTATTTTTCTTCAAAAATGTCAGCCGATACTCGGTTCCTTCTTCAGAAATAATATCAATCTTAGAGTCCATCTGCTCCGAATAAGCCGTTACTAATGTGGTTCCCAAAGTTGGACTTTCCTCAAATACAAAACCCTCCGGTAAACCAATCCCGTCATCTTTTATTTTTAAGTTCATTTTATCTCCGGCATTCTTCAATTCCACCAAAATATCACCTTCCTCTCTTCCCTCAAAAGCATATTTATAAGCATTCGAAACCAGTTCATTAATGATCAAAGCTAGTGGTATAGCCTGATTGATATTTATCTTAACGGTATCAACATCTAACTGAAGCGTAATATTTTTGCTTTTATCATACAGTTTATCTTTCAGGACTTTCAAGAATACATTCAGAAAATTCCCAAAATTAATCTCATTAAAATTCTTTGCTTTATACAGCTCTTCATGAATCAAAGCCATCGACTTAACCCGCAAATGATTGTTCGATAGAACCTGTTTTACTTCCTCATTTTCCGAAATAAATTCTTCTAACTGCAAAAACCCTGAAATAACAGCCAGATTATTCTTTACGCGATGGTGCACCTCTCCAAGCAGGACATCTTTTTCTGTAAGCAGTATTTCCAGTTTATTTTGATACTCCCGCATATTTCTGATGCTTTCACCGGTTCCAAGTAAGTAGCGTTGCCCATTACTTTCAATAGTAGCAGCATTGAACAGGAATGGTTCTGTTGTCCCATCCTTTTTAACCAGGTCTGCTTCTAACGTGATCTTAGATCCACCTTTTGTTTTTTGTATCTGTTCGCTTACCCGCTCATAATCTTCCTCACCAAAAAACTCCAAAGGATTCAATTGCTTCACCTCTTCATCAGAGTATCCGGTATTTTTGGTCATATTCTTATTCCACCTCATAAGCTGCAGCTGCTCATCGAACATATAAAAATCGATCGGGAGTGAATTTATGATCGCATCATTGAATCTTTTCTCTTGCTTTAGATCATTTTCAATGGTCTTTCTTTTGGTGATATCCTGAACCGTAATGAGCCACTTCCCATATTTTTTTATCGTACTTATTTCCAAATGTATATTGTCACCATCTTTTCCATGCACAGATGTTTCTATATGGAATGGCTCTTTAGCTCCACTTTTATCCCATTCCTTTAACGTCCTCATGTAGTCTCCTTCCTGAAACAGATCTTCCAGTTTCACCTGACGTTTGGTCTCAAACAGGTCTTGAAAGAGCTTACCTTTATTCCGGTTTACAGAGATAATGGAACGGTCTTTAGGATTTGCTATCAACATTAATTCAACCGAAGCCTCCAGAAAAGAAGTTAGCCTTGCCAGATCGCTGTTCTTTTTTCTGAGCTCAAGCCGTGATTCAACCTCTTTCGAAAGAGTTCGTAAAGCTTCTAATTGTTGAGGGGACAGTTTTTTAGGTTCTTGCCCGAGTACACAAATAGTACCCAAATTATGTTCTTCAAGGGTGATATTAACTCCAGCATAAAACCGTATTCCGGGATCTTTGACTACAAAATCAAAATTACTGAATCGATCATCTTTGGCGGTGTCTTGTACTACCATGTACCGATCATTTTGAATGGTGTGGTAACAGAAACTTACTTCTTTTGGAGTCTCCTTGATCTCATTCCCATAGTTGGCTTTGCTCCAGGTTCGATCATTATCTATAAAATTAATTTTAGCAAAGGGCACATCACAAATCTGGGCCGCCAGTTTTGCTAAATTATCAAATTCGGATTCTTCTGCTGTATCTAAAATATCATAAGATGACAGAGTCTCTATTCTTTTTTGTTCTTTATCTTCAAATCCGGCCATACGTAACGTAATTATTTAGACTCAAAACTAACCAATTTTTGCGGGTGATTCACTATTTAAATAAAACTGAAATGATCTGCTAAGGATCGATAAGGCTATCCATTAACTGCTTATAAAGTAATGTATCAGGATTCGACAGGTTTTTAGTTTTCTGAATAGTGCTATCCTGAATTATCAGAGAATCAAATCGTATTAAAGAATCAGGAAATGCAGTTAAACTGTCCGGTAATTCTCTGGGCAGAAATTGAATTCCACTAAGTTGTTCCATGTTTCTTAAGATCCAGTCACTGCGGTTTAACACATAATCGGATGCCGGTTCCGGTTCTATGATCTTTGGATTTGGAAGTACCGTCACCATTCGGGCAGATTCTTTGGGAGTCAATGCCGAAACAGGTTTTCCGTAGTAGAAGTCAGCGGCGGTGCCAACTCCGAACATTCCCGGACCAAATTCTGCAATATTGAAATACACTTCCATGATCCGGTCTTTGGTCCAAAAAAGTTCGATAAGTACCGCAATTCCGGCTTCTAATGCTTTCCTGAAATAGTTTTGGGCAGGTGATAGAAATAGATTTTTTGCAACCTGCTGAGTAATAGTGCTTGCTCCGCGAACCCTCCCGCTTTGTTCTTTTTCTTCCATAGCATCTTCGATGGCTGCAGGATCCAATCCCCAATGCTCATAGAACCGCTGGTCTTCGGATGCGATCAATGCCAGTTTTAAATGATCGGGAAGTTCTTCATCCGGAACCCAGGTTTCTCTCAGGCTATATCTTTCTTTACCTAACTCTTCCCAGTCTTCCTGCAGGGTAAATGCTGTGAAGGGTGGATTCACCCACCGAAGGACAAGGATCAAAAAACAAAACCAAAACGACCAGCCGAGTAGTACCCCGGTCGTGATCTTTCCGTATTTTTTCCAAGGATTTGATGCACGCTCTTCCATAAGCCAAAGGTATCAAATTTTGGAAAAGAAACTGACTTTTGATGAATTTGTTTCTTAGAAATGCTTGGATTGTTATAAAACCGGGGCGTATGTGATACGCCTTTACCAATGTTTCTCCCTTAAATCACATCTCCCTGTAAATGATCAGAGATCATTTACGGTCCCTCTTCCAAGAGGGAATTCTCTTTACCAAATTTAGGGTGATTTTTTCAACTTCAAATTCTTGTACTACTCTAGATCCTGAATTAAAGAATTCTCCCTTTGAAGGGAGACCGGTTAAAAGCTTCAGCTTGAAACCAGAGGGATGTACGTGGTTTATTCAGATTCTG
>NZ_DASSWP010000203.1:0-4444 GCF_035704785.1 Gracilimonas sp.
GCGCTCATTGGTATTATCGATCGGCTCCCAGAATTCTGCCGGTTCTCCGGTGTGAATGAGAACGGGAATTCCCAACTCTCCGGCCTTAGCCCAAACGGGGTCGATGCGCGGATCATCCGTTTGCACCCGATTTCCTTCTGAGTCCAAAACAGTGAGGCCCAGATTCTTGAATATCTTCACTCCGCGGGCGCCATTGTCATAATCTTCCTGAAGCTGAGCCACAGCTCGTTCGGTCCATCCCGGATCATCAATATCATCAAAATCAATGTTGGCGAACACCACAAATCGGTCGGGGGCTTGTTCCCGGGCGGCATCAACCATGGCTTTTAAGGTTTCTCCGGAACGGCCGCTTAAATTCACCAACACTTTCATGTTGAGACTGTCCATCTCGGCTGTGGTTTCCTTAAGATCCATTGAAGCCATTCTCCACAAATGACTGTGGACATCCACAAATGGAAATTTGGCAGAGGTTATTTCTTCACCCGGAACCACCAGCGTAGATTCAGGCTGATACTCCTCGAAGGTCATCGTGGTATCAGCTTCCTGGGCCATCAATATTTGAGTGAGCAGGATGGAGAACAGAAGTACTAATAATTTTTTCATGCCTAAGTATAATCATAATTTTTTGCTGTGTGAATTTACTGAGGGTGAGGCAAATGAAAAAGCCCCATAAAAATTAATTATGGGGCTTGGATATAAATACAACTGTTAAATAAACTTTAGAACTTCGGGCTTTCCTTTAACAAATGACTAAACTCTTTCTTGAATTTTGCCACTTTAGGAGCAATCACAATTGAGCAATATCCTGCATTGGGATTATTCTCGAAATAATTCTGGTGATAGTTTTCTGCCACATAATAATTTTCAAGAGGCTGAATTTCAGTCACGATCGGATCTTCCCAAAGGCCAGACTCATCTGTTTTCTTGAGCGATTTTTCAGCAATTTCTTTCTGTTCCTCATTGTGATAGAAGATCACTGAGCGATACTGTGGCCCCACATCATTTCCTTGTCGGTTTAATGTAGTGGGATTGTGCGTGTGCCAGAGGACTTCCAGTAATTCTGCATAGGAAATTACTTCCGGATCAAAATGAATGCGGGCCACTTCGGCATGTCCGGTTTTTCCACCTGTTACTTCTTTATAAGAAGGATTTTCAACATGCCCTCCGGAATAACCGGATTCTACATATTCTATACCTTCTACGATTTCATAAATGGCTTCCACGCACCAGAAGCATCCGGCACCAAAAGTTGCTTTTTCCAAATTCTTCTCCGTTTGTTGTGCAAATAATGAGATTGTTCCAAGACTCAAAATGAGCCCTAATGTCGATAATAATTTTATCATGGTCTCTTTTCTATATGTTATTTCTGAAACTTGATAACGTATTTAATTCAGGATTGTTCTAACAAGCAACAGAGTTAATTTCGTTTCTTTTAATTAAAGTATTGCCTTCTTGACTACGTTTTCTTCCAAGCAACGGATTGATTAAATAAAACCTGCCCGTAGAGACGCGATGCATCGCGTCTCTACGGGCAGGGGGATAATTACGATTTGATATATTGATTGGGGGAGATTATAATCTTGGGATAGAACAAGAGAATCGGGTAATCAATGCCAAAATTTAGGGGAAAATACAGACTCAAATCTAACCGATGGGAATACTGGGATTATAAAAATCCCGGAGCTTATTTTATTACCATTTGTACCAAGAATAAAGAACATTTTTTTGGTGAAATAGTGAACGGGAGAATGGAATTAAATCAGATTGGATCAATAGTTGAATCTGAATGGAAGAAAACACCGAAGATCCGCAAAGACATGAATATTACATTAGGTGAATTTGTAATAATGCCGGATCATATACATGGGATAATTATTATCGGGAATAATGAATACAACACGAGAGGGTTAAAATCCAACTTCGGTAGAGACGCGATGCATCGCGTCTCTACCGAAGTTGATCTTGAAACTGATTCACAAAAAAGGTTTGGTCCTCAAAGAAAGAACCTGGCTTCAATCATAAGGGGTTACAAATCTTCAGTAACGATCCAAGGGAGAAAGATAAACCCTGAATTTTGCTGGCAGTCAAATTACCATGACCGGGTAATAAGGACTTATCAAGAATATAAGCTAATTACTGAATATATCTTAGATAATATCCGTCGCTGGAAAATGGACGTGAAATAGCTACAGGACCTTTTTTATACTTTAAAAAGAAATCTCACTTTTATAAACAACACCATCACCAGAAGAAGCGAAGTATATAGCATTGTGATCCGGGGCTAAATCAAAAGCTCTCAAGTAGCCGATGTGATCAGGCAGCGTATAAATGGCAGTGGTATTGCCGGACTCATTGAGTCTCACAAGGAGCTGAGAATCATCTGAATTTCGTCTGCTTGTGAGAATCATTACTTCTTGATCGATGACTTCAAAATCAGTTATGTAATTGTAGGCCGGGAGTCCGCCGGGTGAATTTTTAGCTTGTTCAACCGTATTATTGAAAATCTCTTCATTATAAGGCAGATCTATTTTTTGTTCCCAAATTAGGCTGCCTGAGGTATCATATTTACGAAGCTCACTGTAGGCATTCAGGTAAGCGTAGATGTGATCGCCATCAGATCTTAACGTGACCATGTTTTTAAAAAGGTTGGGAATTTCGCCACTCTTAAGCTGATTAAGGCTGGCTTGGAAATCTACCACCTCTAAACTTTCACCTTTAGGAGTTCCAAAACTGAAGGTAGAGTCCGTATCTATTTCAGAAAGAGATAGGAAAGAGTCATCAGTTCCCCCTGTGGCAGCTACATATTTATTTTCATCAATGAGAGCTACTTCAGGCAATACGGCGGGAGATTTAAAAGTAAAGCTGGAAAGGAAATTTCCTTTAAGGTCGAATTTTGAGACAACGCTTTGGTCCGTATCAACCACATGTATAATATCACCGGTGTTAAACAGGTTGGAAATTCTTATGAACTCCCCCGGACCTCTCCCTTCCCGGCCAAAGGAAGTGATTAACTCCCCGGTACTTTGAACAAGGCTCACTTTTCTTTGCCCAAAATTAGCAATGGCAATAGTGCCATTATCTAAAATTTCGATCTCGGTAGGTTGGGCAATATCATGAGTTTCGAAATCAGCAAACACTTCAAGCGAATCAATATTGATTCTGGATATTTCATTGGTGGGCTTTTCCTGTTTTGGCTCGGAGTTGCAGTTTGTTATCAAAATTAATATCAGCAAGGCTCCAAATAATCGGCTATATGTTGATGTCATGAGTATTTTATGTTTTGGAAAAGGATTCAATTCGAAAGAATTCCTTTATAAACAACCCCATCTATAATGTCAGAGAGATAAATTGTGTTGTTGGCCGGATTAAGGGTGAAATTTAAGAAATATGATTCTGCAGATGGCATTTGGTAGAAAGCTGTGATCAATCCATCCTCATTCACTTTAGTGAGATGTTGGGGAGCTTCTCTCGGTTTAGAGCCAAGCAGAAAGATATCAGAACCAATCATTTTGATATCCAGTGTGTATCTCAAAAATGGGAGAGCATTCGGAACATTTTTGGCTGCTTCTACAATATCATTTTCGAGCCGTTCATTATCAGGCAGGGCTAATTTCTTTTCCCAGATCAAATTGCCGGCCTTGTCATATTTTCTGAGTTCACTGTAGGAATCAAGGAAGGCATACACATGGTCATTACCCATGATCACGTTCACATTATTTTTGAAGTAATCCGGCACTCTTCCATTGATGATATCATTACGGCTCGCTTCCATATCCATATCTTCCACTTCAGCAATTTTTGCCTCTCCGAATAAAAAGGAAGAGTCTGTTTTGGTATCCATCCACTTGATCAGCTTATTATCTTCTCCTGCTGCTCCGGAATAAAAGGTTCGATCTTCGGCTAAGGCGATATTGCGGTCAAATGCTTTGGTTTCGTACGCAAAACTTTCTATGAAATTCCCCATTAGATCAAATTCCAGCACTTTATACTGGCTGTTATCCACTACATGGATGAGATCTGAAGTTACTTTTATTTGTCCCGGACTTAAAAATTCTGCCGGTCCCTTTCCTTCTTTTCCAAACTGTGCAATTGAATCCCCCTCAGGAGTTACAATTGTGATCTTTTTGATCTGGCCATCGGCTACTGCAAGGTTTCCATTATCCAGCAATGCAAGAGCACCCGGCCGGGAAATGCCATGGCTGTCAAAGTCAATGAATTGGGTTAAGGTATCAATTTTGACCAGTTCCGGTTCAGTTTGTTCGGTCGTTTCTTTTTCTGTACACCCGAAGGAAATGGCGATTAACACCAGAATTGAAGATATGAGTTTGGGAAGCATAATCAATGAGTTATGTTAATTACTAGCACTCTAGTATTTACTCGTTTTGATTGATAATGTCAAGAAGGAGAGATTTCGTATCCCGTGCCCCGTAGAGACACGATGCAT
>NZ_DASSWP010000213.1:0-7103 GCF_035704785.1 Gracilimonas sp.
GGTGGAGAAAAAAGTCGGCTTGCTTTAGCTAAAATGCTGCTTTCCCCTGCCAACCTGTTAATTTTTGATGAGCCGACAAACCACCTGGATATGAGCAGTAAAAATATTCTGCAACAGGCCATTCAGCAGTATGAAGGGACATGCATCATTGTATCGCATGACCGGGCATTTTTGGATCCTATCGTAAATAAAGTACTGGAAGTGCAGCCGGGTTATATCAAGACATTTCTCGGGAATGTATCTTATTACCTGGACCGAAAGAAAGAGGAAGAAGAAGCAAAATCTGCCGCCCCTGCCGCCAAAAAACAAAGTGAACAGGACAACCAGCTTTCACGAAAAGAACAACGTAGAATTGAGGCAGAACAAAGAAATGAGTTAAGCCGCCGCACCAAACCGATTCGAAAGAGAATTCAGGAATTGGAAAAAGAGATCGAAGAAAAGGAATCCCGAAAAGCAGAAATTGAAGAGCTAATGGCTCAGCCTGATTTTTACGACGATGAGGAAAAAGTGAAAAAATTCTCATTAGAATATGACCAACTCAAAGCCGACCTTACCGATCGGTATTCTAAATGGGAAGAATATCAGCAGCAAATAGAAGTGATAGAAAAAGAAATTCAGTAAACAGTTATCAAATAGATTATGAATTTGAAAGGCTTTGTATTTGGGATATTTCTATTGACAGCAACTGTTGCTTGTTCCACAACAGATCCTGCTTCAAATGCGGCTGTAAATTCAACCAAACCTCAACAGCCGGAAGAAAGAATTTCGCTTAATATAAATGAAGTGGTCTATTTTGATTTTTTTAAATATGACACCCTTTGGACCGGCAATCTTACTGTTTACACCATGAATTCCGAAGGAGAGAAAGTTATACAATCCGAATATGTATCAGCTCAGGACAGTTCCTGGAATGATTTTAACAACCTCGTTCAATTTTTGGATATCTATGAAATAACACCTCAAAATGAGATCGAAGATTGGGTTCCGGATTCAAGTCAGTTACCGAGACGTGTGTATAGTTTCGAGGTTTTTGATGGCGACACCACCCGCTCCTTTTCGTATCAAGATCCCATCAACGGAATTCGCGATTTTTGGCAGGCTCAGAGTTTACTTACTTTTGTAACGTTTATTCAGAATGACCTGAAATGGGTTGTAAAGCCGGATTAACCAATAAATCCGCTCCAACGCAGAGCGTGTGGAGCGAGTTGTTTTCAAGTTTAATTATACTGTAGTTTCCTTTTCTCTCAGGCACTTTCTTTTCAATAAGCCCCTCCAGTTCTGGTTCCTACGCTCTGGGCTGGAACCAACCATCTACTTCGCAAAGATCTGACTCTTATCCCCAAAAGCTTTGAATTCCAGTGCATTTCCACTTGGGTCAAGAAAGAACATCGTAGCTTGCTCGCCGGGTTCGCCCTTAAAACGAATGTAGGGCTCTATCACAAATTCAATGCCTTCTTCTTCCAGTTTTTCAGCAAGTGCCTTCCATTCGTCCATTTCCAGGATCACCCCAAAATGTCGCACAGGAACTCCTTTTCCATCTACCGCATTCATAGCTGACTCTTTCGCCTCCTCGGGACTTAAATGCGCTACCACCTGATGTCCCCACATGTTGAAATCGATCCAGGAATCAGAACTTCGGCCGGTTTCACAGCCTAACAGGTCGTGATAGAATTTATAGGATTCTTCGAGGTCTCGTACCGGAAATGCAAGGTGAAATGGATTGATGTTTCTCATGATAATTTCTTGATTAGGTTAAATTCCGGTTCAAAATAATAGATACTTGTTTTATAAACCACAGTTGGATACGGTGTTTTTGTGCTAACGTGTTAAGGTGTTACAGTGTTGAGATCAACCACTGTAACACCTTAACACTAAAACACCGAAGCACTTTAATTATCAACACTCCTTTATTACCCTACTTCCAAAAATCCCCCATTCGAGTATCTAAAACTTTTCGTATCCTTGAGTGGCTTTAAGGTGAAATTAACGCACACCAAAATCAGAGACCCCAATGGGTGAATCTATAGATGCTCTACAACTAAACCTAGATAGCGGTGGGCTGCACATCATGAATGTGTCGCTGGCCATTATCATGTTTGGGGTGGCTTTGGAACTCACTGTTAATGACTTCAAAAAGGTTGTCAAAAACCCGAAAGGAACTCTGGTCGGTCTGGCTTCTCAATTTTTTCTGCTTCCCGCACTTACATTTTTATTAATCGTATTAATGGAACCACATCCCAGTTTTGCATTAGGGATGATGATGGTGGCCGCTTGCCCAGGTGGTAACATCTCGAATTTCTTTTCTCTGCTTGCCCGTGGAAATGCTGCACTCTCCGTTAGCATGACTGCCTTTTCTACTTTCTTATCCATTTTCATGACTCCGTTCAACTTTGCATTCTGGGCGAGTATGTACGGGCCAACCAATGCTATCCTTACTGAAATTCACCTCGATCTGTTTGAAGTCTTCCGGATCATTATCCTCATTTTGGGAATTCCTTTGATCCTGGGAATGACTCTCCGCCATTTCAAAGATGAGCTTTCTCAGATCATTTCACCCTACATAAAAAACTTCGGGATCATCTTTTTTGCAGGATTTGTGATCGTAGCCTTCAGTATGAATTTCGAGAATTTCATCAGCTATGTAGATTTGGTTATCGTCCTTGTTTTCTTTCATAATGCTATTGCTCTAATGAGCGGATACGGCTTGGCATATCTCTTCAAACTTAACCGCCAAGACCGGAAATCCATTTCTATAGAAACCGGTATTCAAAATTCGGGCTTGGGATTATTGCTTATTTTTAATTTCTTTGACGGCCTCGGAGGCATGGCTTTAGTGGCAGCCTGGTGGGGCATTTGGCACATCGTAGCCGGGCTCAGTATCGGATGGTACTGGTCAATTGGAAAATCAACTTTACAACGCGTCTTCTCTAATGCGTGAAAAAAATTATCTCTGGTATCAATTCTGGCGGTACACAGTAGTAGGCAACGGTCTGCGCTTTTTTTATAAAAAGCGCAAAGTGGT
This sequence comes from Gracilimonas sp., assembly GCF_035704785.1. GTDB lineage: Bacteria > Bacteroidota > Rhodothermia > Balneolales > Balneolaceae > Gracilimonas. The sequence continues at coordinate 3,023 of NZ_DASSWP010000213.1, forward strand.
TGGACGGGAAAACCTCCCTAAAGACAAACCAATCCTTTACGTACCGAATCATCAGAACTCCTTCATGGATGCTCTGCATGTTGCTACAACTACAAAACCTACCATATACTTTTTAACGCGTGCACAAGCTTTTAAACCAGATATTGTCGGAAAGTATTTGTGGTCCATCAATATGATGCCTGTTTACAGGGTTCGTGATGGGTTTAGCTCAGTGCAAAAAAATAATGAGATCTTTGATAAGTGCATCCGCTACCTGAAAAACGGCGACACTATACTCGTATTTGCGGAAGCCAATCATAATTTAAAACGGCGAATTCGATCCTTGAGTAAAGGTTTTACCCGCATCGCATTTGGAGCTGAAGAAGAATACAACTGGAATTTAGATCTGCAGATCATCCCAGTTGGGGTAAACTACTCAGAACATCAAACTGGTGGGAACACGGTACAAGTTAATTATGGAAAAGCGATCCCGGTAAGTAAATATCGCGAGCTATACGAAAGTGATGAAAAAACCGGCGTGGACAACATGAAGCAGGATGTTTCTGATGCCATGAAACAACTTGTTTTTCATGTGGAAGACCTGGAAGAATATCCTCTTCAAAAGATCTTATGGGATGACCTGGAACCTGATGATCTAAAAGTTATTGACCCTGATACTGCCAACGATCGTATCAAAAAAACAGCTCCCCATATTACTGAGGAACTATTAAACGAAGCCAAAGAACTCGATAAACTGGCCGACAGAAATAAAATTAAACTGAAAGAAATAGCTTATGGGAAAGGCTTAACTTTAAACGACTTTTTACTCGCTCCGCTTTATGCTTTTTCTTTTCTGAATAATATCATCCCCTATCAGCCGGTTCGGTATTTGATCAAAAATGTGATCAGGGATCGTGCTTTTGATGCCTCAATTAAATTCTTAGCCGGTATATTTTTACTGCCATTGTTCTATATCATAACAAGTTTGATCCTGGCCATTTCAGGAGTTGACAGCCTTTACATCTGGATCTATGTTGGTTTAAGTATTCTAACAGCTCCATTATTTATCAAAGCCAAAAATTTCTTCTTACCAACCTCTGCCAAACGATTGAAGAAGAAAAAACCAAAGCTTTATAAAAAGATCAAATTACGTTTAGAGACATTCAAAGATCTGCGATCTTCCATTTTAAATGAATGAAGCACAATTGTTTAGTGTTGAATTATCGAACTAAACACAAAATTATATCATATTTATGAAATTCATTACTTTTTTAACTGCACTATTTATAGTTGCAGCCGGATGCACAGAAACTGTTGAACAAGAGACTACAGAACCCACCTTTGAACATTCTGAACTGGTTGCTACTGTTATGCCAGTGGGCGACAGTGATGTTTCAGGATCAGTTACTTTTACTGAATCTGAAGAAGGTGTAACTATTCAGGGAGACTTTGAAGGACTTGAACCAGGAAATCACGGATTTCACATTCATGAGTACGGAGACTGCCGTGCTAATGATGGAACAAGTGCAGGTGGGCATTTTAGTCCTGCCGGAAACGATCATGGTGCCCCCACTGACACAGTACGCCATATGGGTGACTTAGGGAACATTGAAGCCAACGAAAACGGTTCTGCAAATATCGACTATACCGATGATACAGTAACATTGGAACAAATTTTAGGACGCGGCATCATTATTCATGCCGGTGAAGATGATCTGCAATCACAACCATCAGGAGCTGCGGGAAATCGTATCGCATGTGGTGTGATAGGAATTGCCCAAAACTGATCTGAGCTCACTAATTTTCACTTCCATTCTTCGTAGAACTGTTCAAGTTCTTCGGAGGATGAAAGTTCTATAGCTTTATTTGCCAATCGTGTAAAATCTTCAGAAGAGCGGGAACTCAGCAATTCGTTTATTTTAGAGATGGATGTAGGAACCATACTCAGTTCTCTGATTCCTAATCCAAACAAGCATGCAGCCCCGATCTCATCTCCGGCAAGTTCACCGCATATACAAACTTCTACGTCTGCCTTTCCTGCTCCATCCACCGTCATTTTGATCAACTTTAGTACCGAAGGGTGATAATGTTGAAACAAGGTATGAATACGTTCATTGCCTCGATCTACGGCAAGAGTATATTGGGTGAGGTCGTTGGAACCGATACTCATGAAATCTACTTCTTTTGCAAAATGATAGGCTGATAAAGCCACACTTGGTACTTCCACCATCAACCCAAGCGGCACATTTTCATCAATATCCATCCCTGATGAAAGCAGGGCTCCCTGTACTTTTTCAATTTCATTTCTGATCTGACGAACTTCATCGATCACGGAAATCATAGGTACCAAGATCTTCACCCGCCCCGGATGCTTACCTGCTACCGTAAGTATGGCCTGAAGCTGACTTCGCAGTAATTTCTTCTCATCCAGCAATAACCGAATTCCACGCCACCCTAAAAATGGGTTTGCTTCTTTGTGAGGACGACGGGCATTTTTATCTCCGCCAATATCAAACAGCCGAATCGTTACAGGTCCTTCTGTGCCCGAAACAATTTGCTCATAAAAAGCTTCTTGTTCCTCAGCACTTTTACGTAAACGTTTCCCGAACAGCAAGCCTTCCGTTCTGAGAAGTCCAATGCCTTGTGCCCTGTTTTCGCCAATATTATTCAATTCAGCTTCAAATTCGATATTCGCCATCAATCTGAAAGGTACTCCATCTTCTGTTTCAAAGTCCTCATCACACTTAGACTTTACCGCTTTCTTTTGGGCTTTTAGTCTTTTCTTATAATCGATGAGTGTATCCTCGGAAGGCTGCAAAACCAATACTCCCTCATCAGCATTTAATATAACCGGCTCACCTTTAACAGCTTCCTTGGTTGCACGTTTTGCATTCACAATACACGGTATTCCCAATGATTTAGCTATGATGGCTGCATGAGCAGTTGTCCCCCCTTTCTCCATTACTAAACCGATAGCCCCATCCTCGTAATAAGCTACCAGATCGGTAGGACTTATTTCCCGTGCAATAATTACAGATCCTTTCTTGATGGTTTTTACATTCTTTTGATCACAAACTTCAGCTATGAACCGGTCACGGATATCCTCAAGATCAATGATACGCTGCCGGAATAATTCTGAACCGCTTTCCTTCAGCTTCTCGATGAATGTACAATAGGTTTGATAAACGGCATAATCAACACTTAGGAGCTTGTTATCAATGATATCAAACACGCTTTTTTCCATTTCCGGATCTTTAATGATCTCGCGCTGCGTGTCGATTATACCGGCTGTTGCAGCATCTCTTAATCCACCTGACATTTCTTCAAGTCCGGCTAATAGATTTTGCTTTGCCTTATTAAATCTTTTTTTATGATTTGCTACATCTTTTTCCTTAATGGAAGTCGGGGTAACGGTTTTTGACTCTGAACTGATGATCACCGCTTCACCTATAGCTATGCCGGGAGCAGCTTTTTTACCTTCTATCGTAAATTGTTGATTTGTAGAAGTGTTCATTATCAAAAAGGCTTATTCATCATCCATCCCGAATTTACTCTCCACTGCTTCAACAATGGCTTCTAAAGCTTCCTCCTCATCGGCACCATCAAGTTCGAGTTCAAGCTCTGCCCCTTGTTCTGCAGCAAGTGTCATCACCCCTAATATACTTTTCCCATTAACCCGATATCCGTAGCTATGGATATAGAAATCGGATTTGAATTTACTTGCAAGTTTTACAAGCTGGGCTGAGGGGCGGGCATGCAATCCCGCCGAATTTTTTATAGTAATTTTCTTTTTGATCATGAGATTGAATTAGTCTCTTAAAATGAAAATAAAATCAGCAACATGCCAAGTTTTTGAACCTAAAATATTGTATTTCCATTCTGATAGAACTATATAGATAAACTTCCGGAAAAACCGATTAATCTTTCACTTAATGTTTCTTAAATTCAGGCTTAATAATTAATCCTATATAACTTTATGTCAGTTACCGAAAAAGACGTACAATACATAGCCAATCTGGCGAGATTACAGCTCAATGATGAAGAAGTGAAGTCATTTGCCGGGGATATGAATAAGATCCTTGGCTATATGGATCAGCTCAAT
>NZ_DASSWP010000081.1:0-3130 GCF_035704785.1 Gracilimonas sp.
ACGGCTTCCATCACGGCCTCAGAGAGGGTTGGGTGTGGATGAACCGCACTGATGATTTCATGTCCGGTAGTTTCAAGATCACGAGCTACAACAGCTTCAGCGATCATTTCCGTAACTCCGAATCCGATCATGTGGCAACCGAGCCACTCACCGTACTTGGCATCAAATACAACTTTAACAAAGCCTTCTTCGTGCCCAAGAGCGGTTGCTTTTCCGGATGCAGAAAGCGGGAATTTTCCAACCTTCACATCATAGCCTTCATCTTTTGCAGCTTGCTCGGTCAGTCCAACAGAAGCAACCTGAGGCTCACAATAGGTACAGCCCGGAATGTTGTTGTAGTTAATTGGATGTGGATTCTCTCCGGCCAGTTGCTCAGCAAGAACCGTCGCTTCATGAGAAGCTTTGTGTGCCAGCCATGGAGCTCCGATGATATCGCCGATGGCATATATGCCATCTACATTAGTTTTGTAAGTTTTCTTATCCACAACAATAGAACCTTTCTCGGTTTTCACACCGGCTTTGTCGAGGCCAAGGCCTTCGATGTTTCCGGTCACACCAACAGCAGAAAGCACTACATCAGCAGTTACTTTTTCTTCACCTTTCTTGGTTTTGATCGTTACTTCAACGCCTTTGCCTTTCTTCTTCACGTTCTCGACCGTGCTTTCGGTCATTACGTTGATGCCTTTTTTCTTGTAGATCTTGCCGAGTTCTTTTCCAACATCCGCATCCTCTACCGGCACTAAATTCTTCTGAAGTTCAACCAGAGTTACTTCGGTTCCGATGGTGTGATAGAAGTATGCAAACTCAACACCAATAGCGCCGGCTCCAACAATCACCATTTTCTTCGGCTGCTTTTCCATGGTCATCGCTTTTTCGGAATCGATGATCATCTCGCCGTCAATCTTCAGGCTTGGAAGCTCGCGAGGACGTGCACCCGTCGCTACAATAAAATGCTTGGCTTTGATGCCTTCCTGCTCTTTGCCTTTGTCGTCATTGACCGCCAGCTCAGACTTGGATTTAAAAACACCGGTTCCCATGAACACTTCGATCTTGTTCGCTTTCATGAGGAACTGAACGCCTTTACTCATTTTATCGGCAACACCACGGCTTCGTTTTACCATACCGCCAAAATCTGCTGAGTAATCCTTCACATTAATTCCATAGTCAGAAGCATGCTCGATCGACTCATACACTTCTGCCGAACGCAACAATGCTTTAGTGGGAATACATCCGATATTCAAGCAAACACCACCGAGATGTCTTTTTTCTACAATTGCGGTTTTGAAGCCAAGCTGAGAAGCGCGAATGGCGGCTACATATCCGCCGGGGCCTGACCCGATTACACATACATCAAATTCTTTTGCCATGGTACTTTTTGATAATAGTTTTGAAATTTGGCGCCATCCTCAGAGAAACCAAGCATAGCGGACTTTTAAAAGCCCTAAAAGGTAAGGGTTTTTACTTTGAACTTCGAATGAACATTCAATATTGAACAAGGAATAATGAATATTGAAGTTTTTTCTATTTAGAACAGAATTGTTACATCCTAAATCGTGGGGAGCGAACCTAAAATCTATTTCGAGTTCGAAAATATTTTATCGAGACCTTGGTTACCCTTGACCCACCCCTTCCCGAATGCTCGGGACCCGAGCGGGGAAGCTCTTTGGGTTGGTTTTATATTTAATTGAAGATTTGAGCCATTGGCAATAACCTTTTAACTATATCCAAATTCACCAAAGCGTCTTCCTCTCCCGGGAGAGGAAACAAAGGTGAGGGTCGTTGTATTGAAAGCTCAGTTACCCTCCTCAAAAATTCACAATCTTTAATTCTCTATTGGCTGTAGTTTTGTTATACTAAGTACAGATGTAGTTATACTATTTACAGATATAAGAGAGACAATAAAATCCACTATAGATTATGAAAAAGACGATTATCCTGTTATTACTTTTTATTTCGATGCCGGTTATGGCTTCAGCTTCCAATTCTGATCCGGTTAAGATGAATGAGAACATCAAAGAACTGGCTGAGTATTTTGAAGCAAAAGGCTATGCATTTAATGAAATGCTGGAAGATTCCCGCTTTAAATTAGTGGAGGATATCACCGGGAAATTTACGCGTGCTGCTGAGGTCAGGATCGAGAGTTTTGAGGATTATCAAAAAGCTGTTGGATATAACAGCAAGAAAGATAACATCCGCGAATTCATGACTGAGTATGCCGCTGAGCTTGATGCTGCTGAAAAAGAATATGGAATCCCTAAAACTATAATCGCCGGCATCATGGGGATCGAATCAGAGTTTGGAAGATATAAAGGAAGCTATAATCCCTTCAACGCCTATGTTTCGATGTATGCCGAAGGGCACCGAAGTGAATTCGCCAAAGCCCAACTGGAAGAACTTCTCATTTTTGCTAAAAACAATGATCTTGATGTGCTGGCAATGGAATCAAGTTATGCGGGAGCCATGTCTTACGCCCAATTCATTCCCTATTCGCTGAACCGGTGGTTTGTCGGAAAAGACCTCTACCACATGCCGAATAACATTAACTCCGTGGCTAATTATTTGGCTCATTTCAAGGAAATAACAGGGTCAGTAGAAAAAGCTATTTACCGCTACAACCCGAGTACGATGTACACGAAAGTGGTGCTAGCTTTGGCTGATGAGGCGGTATTGGTTATGGAAGAGGCGGAATGATTTCGTTATTGGTTATTGGTTATTCGTGTTTTGTGCTTAAGATACTCTACCATTCACGATTACACCACTAACGAATAACCAAGATTCACTCCAAATACTTCGCCAACGTCCCCATCAAATTATCCGCTGAAAGCGCCATTCCGTATTCAACAATTTCTCCATCGGGGTTTACCAGGTAATAGGTCGGATAGGAATTTACCGAGTATAGTTCCTGGATCTCATTATTCTCTTCGTAGATCTCGGGAATCTGTGGCCACTTTAGGTTTTCACGTTCCACAAAATTCTCGAATCGCTCAAGACTTGGTTCATTGGCAATTCCCACGATCTCAAAATTTTCTCCGGCATAAGTAGCATACGCTTCCTTTATGACAGGAAGAGCCTCTATGCATGGACCGCACCACGTTCCCCAGAAATCTATCATGACGTATTTACCCCGCAG
>NZ_DASSWP010000191.1:0-2911 GCF_035704785.1 Gracilimonas sp.
ATCTTGAATACCTGGGGTGCCAGCAGTACAAAAAATACAACCAGCGTTATTACCCATGTAATGTATCCGGAAAAAATCTCAGTTGACTCCATGGTCAATCTCCTTTTTTGGGGTGTATGGTTTTACGGTAACGGTCAGTCCATCAAACCGGACGATCTCGCACCATTCGTTAGATTTAATTTCTTCTCCTCTTGTAACTGCATTCCAGTATTCACCGGAGATCAGAACACGTCCGCCATTCTCCGTTACTTTGTCAATGACTTTGGCCCTTTTGCCGATCAGGGATTCAAGTCCCGTTCGGTGGCCGGTAAACTGCGCTTTGATACCGGACGTTGCGATCCATCCAAAGAATATCACCATAAGAATGGTTGCAGGAATCAGCCAATACCAGTCCAATTGCATTTCCTGAGGGAAATCCTGGAAAAGCATCAAAGCTCCTAAAAAGAATGAGACGGCGCCTCCGGTCATAAGAATTCCAAATGTTGGGGTGAATACTTCGGTTACAAAAAGTACAATAGCCAGCCCAATTAAAATAAAGCCGGCAACATTTATTGGCATAGCTGCTGAGCCATAAAGTAATAATATCAATGCAATAACGCCTGCCACTCCGGGAACGATGGCTCCGGGATTTGTGACTTCACCTACAATACCATAGATAGCTACCATGGTCAATATCAACATAATTTCGGGACGCATGATGAAGCTGAAGAATTTTTCCGCAAAACTCTCTTCCAGCTGCTTGATGGTAGCCTGTGCAGTTACAAGTGTTTTTCCCTCTACTTCCATACCGTCAATTTCCACCAGAAGCTGATTTAAGTCTGAAGCAATGAGATCAATGACGTTTAGTTCCAGTGCTTCTGTTTCGGTGATTGCTTCTCCATCTCTTACTGCAGATTTAGCCCATTCGGCATTGCGATCTCTTTCTTTAGCAATATTTTCAATGAAGCTTTCAGAGTAATTGAAGATCTTTTTCTGCATCACCGTGTCTTGCTGTCCACCGCCCATAGAAACGGGTGAGGCTGCCCCTATGGTCGTAGTAGGAGCCATGGCTGCAATATGAGCCGCCAGCGTAATGAAGGTTCCGGCGCTTCCGGCATTGCCACCTGCAGGAGTTACATATACTACAATTGGCATTTCGGATGCCAGCATCTCCTGTACTATATCTTGTGTTGAGGTAAGCAACCCACCAGGTGTATCAAGTTCAATGATCAGTGCCTGAGAGTTATTTGAAATTGCATTTTCAAGCCCACGGGAAATATAATTTGTCGTGGTTGGCCCAATGGCACCTTTTATAGTGATGACCGTGACGTTTGTTTCACGGGTAGAATCGGGCTGAACAGTTTCTGCAGCTAATGGAATTGCAGTGAAAGCTATCCAAGTTAATATCAAGGCTATTTTTTTTATCCACTTCATGCTAACTCAATGATTGCCTGTTTTGAAAGGTTCCATCATGGTAAGCAATGGATGTGAATTTTTAAAGAAAAACGAGAGATTTATCTTAAATGCTATTCGTTTCGGATGGCTTCCACAGGATTGATCATTGAGGCTTTGACAGAATGATAGCTTATCGTTGCAAGCGCGATAATAATAACAATAGCCGCAGTACCAATAAAAACTACTGAAATATTGGCTGCCAGGTCGACTCGGTAGGGGAAGCTTTCCAGCCAACGAGATGCTGCATAATAGGTGATTGGCCAGGCAATGAGGTTAGCCAAAGCCACAAGAAGTAAAAACTCTTTGGATAAAAGGCTTAGGATATTACCAGCAGATGCTCCGAGGCTTTTACGGATCCCGATCTCCTTTTTCTTAAGTTGAGCGGAATAGGATGCTAATCCCAATAGACCAAGACATGCAATAATAATACAGAGAATTGAAAAAGCTGTAGCAAGGGAACTCATGGTTTGTTCGGCTTCATAGATCTCATCCAGCCTTTCATCCAGAAATCGATATTCAAATGGATCAATGGGGTTGAGTTCTTTCCATATGCCTTCAAGATGCTCAATAGCAGGGGTAGGGCTTCCCGGGGCAATTTCTACAGCTGTATGTTCAACTGATCGGAGTATAGACTGAGTGCCTTCCACCAATTTAATGACCAAAGGTTCTATTTTCTTTTTAAGAGAAGTATAGTTGAAATCTTCGATCACGCCGATAACAGTGTAAGATTGCCGATCACCCTCTGGCGGGTAATAATAAAAGATCTCTCCCAAAGCTTCTTCTGGAGTTTCAGCTTCCAGTTTAGTAAGCATTTCTCTGTTGATGAGTACACTTTGATCAAAATCAGAAGTAAAATTCCTTGAGAAATCACGCCCTGACAAAACCTGAAGATCAAATGTTTCCACAAAGTCATGAGTTACATGAAGTACAAGATTCGTAGCATCTTCACTTTCTCCTGTGTTAGCAGGTACATATCTATAATATTCCTGTGATTCAGAACCCGGGATTTTCCCTAACCCAACTATGGATTGAACTTGAGAATGAGTCAGGGCTTGTTCTTTAAAACTATCAAATTCCCACGATATCAAATTCTGGTTGGTAGGCAACAGCAGCACATTGTTCTTGTCGAAACCAAGATCTTTTTCCTGTATAAAACTGAGCTGCATGAAAATGACGGCTGTGCCGATCAGAAGTACGACAGATAGAGCAAACTGAAAAGTTACCAGGGCTTTTCTGAAAAAGGCACCATTAGTGCCGGTTGAAATTTTTCCTTTTAATACTTCCGAAGGTTTGAATGAGGCTAAGAATATAGCCGGGTAGGAGCCTGAGAAAAAGGCTACTAATACTGTCAATAATAAGAGGGAGGGCAGAGTATAAACATTTTGCAAAAGATTGAAAGTAAGCTCCCTTCCGGTTAGTTCATTAAAAAAAGGAAGCGCCAGAAAGACCAGGATACATCCAATGATTATGGCTATAA
>NZ_DASSWP010000048.1:0-10190 GCF_035704785.1 Gracilimonas sp.
AACCCCTATCTCGTTGGTTAACCTTTTGGAAGCAAATACCCAATGGACAGTTTCTAATTTTGGACTCGATATCCTTCAAACTCCCAGGGAAGATACTGCCTGCCAATATGTGGTTTTAAGTGATAGTCCCCTTGAAATAGAAGATATGACCAAAGATAAACGCTTCTGCGATAAGGATTATGTAACAGAGGATCCACTTATTCGCTACTATTATGGTGTACCATTGACCACTCCTGATGGTACCAGGATAGGTGCCATGTGTGTAATGGACACCAAGAAAAACGATCTTCCCCCTGAAAAAGAAGAATTTTTAAAGATCATTGCTAAAGAAGTGATAATCCGCATTGAATATGAGCACAAGCTCAAATTAATGCGTAGCAATGTAGAAGAGCTAAAAGAAATTCAGAGAAAAGTAAGTCATGACATTCGTGGACCCATTGGCGGTATTATTGGTATTGCTGAAATACTACACGATCAGGCCGAAGAAAGTAAAATGGAAGAATTTATGCAGCTTTTGGAGCTCATCAATAAAGGAGGACGTTCGGTACTCGATCTGGCTGATGAAATTCTCAATAACTATAAAGAAGGAACCAATTTCGAAAAGGTTTCTTCCAGTGAATTAACACTAGAGATCCTTCAAAATAAACTTATAGATCTTTACCAACCCCCGGCATTGAGTAAATCCATTGAATATTCGGTCGAAATCGAAAATAGCAACCAGGAGATCACTTTCCCAAAACAAAAATTGCTTCAAATTTTTGGCAATCTCATCTCTAACTCCATCAAATTCACTCCTGAAAAAGGTTCTGTAACTGTTTATCTAAAAATTGACAAAGAACCTGAGAATACTCTTCAGGCAGAGATCCGCGATACCGGGGTTGGAATGACTAAAGATCAGATCCAGGAAATGATGAGTGGTAATGCCAGGAGTACAGCCGGCACCAAAGATGAATGGGGATTTGGATTAGGATTTCAATTAGCTCAGTATTTAACAGAATCTTTGCACGGAAAATTAAAGATAGATTCCGAACCTGACAAAGGTTCAAGTATTACAGTCCATATTCCTTTGGATTAGCTTATTATAAGCTTCTTCCGTTCATTATTATTCTAAATACACCCTTCTCTCTTACCCTCTGTTTCCAGAACCTTTTCTTCTTCTATTTTTGTTATTGCTCTTAGGTTTACCACCATTGCTTGTCTTTCTTTTCTCGCTTTTGTGTTTTCTGGATGGGCGGTGTTTTTGCTTTTCGGGAGGAGTCGGATTATGATCGATTAATGGATATTTATGCTCGTCTATAACGGGAATTTCTTGACCGATTAGTTTCTCAATATCCCGCAAATAAGCCTTTTCCTGTGCATCACAAAACGACAGTGCTGTGCCATCTAGGCCCGCCCTTCCGGTTCGTCCTATCCTATGGACATAGGTTTCTGGAACATTAGGGATCTCATAATTGATCACATACTGCAATTCATCTACATCAATACCGCGAGCAGCAATGTCGGTGGCAACCAGGACTCTTGTCACCTGGTCTTTGAAGTTCCCAAGTGCCCGTTGTCGGGCAGTTTGTGATTTATTCCCATGAATAGCCTCCGCCTGAATATTTTGGCTATTAAGCAATTTCACCACTTTATTGGCTCCGTGTTTTGTCCTTGTAAAAACCAATGCCGATTTTGAACCAGCTTCTTGTAACACATCTACCAGTAAATTCTTTTTATTCCCTTTGTCCACAAAGTAGATGCCCTGCTCAATAACATCTACGGTTGAAGATTCGGGAGTAACTTCTACTTTTACCGGGTTGTTGAGAATTGATCTTGACAGCTTTACAATCTCAGACGGCATCGTCGCAGAGAAAAACAGTGTTTGGCGTTTGTTTGGAAGAGCTTTCAGCAACTTCTTTATGTCGTGAATGAATCCCATATCCAACATGCGATCGGCTTCATCCAATACAAAAATTTCTACATCTGAAAGGGAAATAAATCCTTGGTTCATCAAGTCCAGTAAACGGCCAGGCGTAGCGGTGAGAATATCTACTCCCCGCTTCAGTTTCTTAACCTGACTCTTCTGATTCACCCCGCCAAATACCACAGCGGTATTCAGATCTGTGTAACGGCCGTAGCTCTGAAAACTTTCATCAATTTGAATGGCCAACTCACGGGTGGGTGTAACGATCAAGCTGCGAATTTTGCGCTGTTGGCCGGATTTATCCGCACTTAATAATTGTAAGATGGGGATGGCAAACGCAGCTGTTTTACCTGTTCCGGTTTGTGCACATCCCAGCACATCGGTGCCTTTAAGAGCAATGGGTATGGCTTGAGATTGAATGGGGGTGGGGTGAGTGTATCCTTCCTCTTCCAAAGATTTCAGGATAGACGTACTGAGGTACAGTGATTTAAAAGACATATAGGGTATTAAATGAAAAAGCCCGGATCTAAGCCAGGCTAAGAAAAGTGAGCTTTAAGATACACATTTAATTGCTGAAGTATTTAAGGACGTGAATTCAGTTACTCATCTTATTCCGGAATCACATGCTCGGTCCCTATGCCTGCGGTACTTAAAACCCCTCAATTGATTTTCTTCATTTTTTAACTGATCGGTTTTTGTAAATATATTCTTACTAATTCCACAGAGTAAAAATTTTCTCAGTGAACTTCACAAAATATTCACATTAGTTGGTGATCTTGTGGGCGAACAAAACATTTAAGACAAGCGTATCCGAAATATCGAGGTCGGTTTCGCTTAAAACCCAAAATAAAAAACCATCATTATGAGACTCCTATTATCCATCCTAACCATATTTACACTGGCTTTCACAACAACTGTAATGGCTCAAGACAAAGTTGAGATCACCGTTGAAAGCAACGACCGCATGCAGTTCGACACGAGTGAGATCAAAGTTGAAGCAGGTCAAACAGTAGTATTAACCCTTAAGCACGTTGGTAAGCTTCCAAAAGCAGCCATGGGCCATAACTGGGTACTACTGACTCAGGGAACCGATATTCAAGAGTTTGGTTCAGCAGCTTCAAAATTTGCGAACAACGAGTACATTCCTGAAGGCACAGATAATGTAATTGTACATACAAAATTGATCGGTGGCGGACAGGAAACAACTATTGAATTTACAGCACCTGAAGCCGGAACCTACGACTTCATCTGCAGTTTCCCCGGTCATTACGGCATGATGAAAGGTAAATTTATTGTTGAATAGTAGTAGTTAGTTGCACAACTGAACTACTTATTTATACCCCAAACAACCCCGGTTCTATGATCAGTTCCGGGGTTTTTTATGTTCATGAAATGCCGGAGATCGCTTCTTTGATTGAAGTTTCTCCCTGTAGCAGCTCCAGGCTTTTGCCAAAGGTTACAGGACTGTCTATCATTTCGGTGATCACTGCTGCCACATCATCTCTGGTGATGTTTCTCCCTTCAATATCTTCTATGTATTCTGAAAGTTCCACTTTCCCTGTCCCGGGCTCATTGGTCAATCTCCCGGGCATAAGCACTGTAAAATCAAGGTCCGTATTTCGGAGGTGATCATCTGCCGCTGATTTGGCTTCGTAATAGTGCTGCATAGCTTCTGACCATGAATCCTCATCCCGGTTTGCCTTTAAAGCACTCACCATCACAAAACGGTTTACCCCGGCTTTTTCGGCTTCGTCAATCGCTTTTATGGCTCCATCTCGATCGATCATCTGAGTTTGTGATTTTGGAGTATCCCCGCCGGAACCCGCCGTAAACACTACAGCATCCACCCCGTTGTATGCATGACTGAAATCCTCTTCCAGATCAGCCAATACCGTATCAATTCCTTCATTCTTAAACTGACTGATCTGCTCTTCTTTTCGAACCATGGCCTTCGGGTCATGTCCGGCTTCCTTGAGTTTTCTAACTAACCGGGTTCCTATTTGTCCGTTGGCTCCTATTACTAATACATTCATATCTGCTATATTTCTTATTGATGTTTATTTATATAAAAAAGCTAACCAATAATTCGTTTCTCTCAGGAGAATTAACTGAATACTTCCTCTCTATCATCCACCAAAGAAAAATTTATCAAAGTGTCCGATATGTAATACTTTTGGATACTTATTAATCAAGATCAAAAGAATATGCCTAAAGTACTTGTAACTACCGGAGGCGGAGACTGCCCGGGACTGAATGCCGTGATCCGGGCCATTGTGAAACGAGCCGATCAAACCAAAAATTGGGAAGTATATGGAAGCATGGAAGCCTTCAATGGGGTATTACGTTCGCCAAAAGAGATCATTCGTCTTGATGATGAAAAAGTAGCGGGCATTCACGCCAAAGGGGGTACAATTCTGCAAACCACCAACAAAGGCGGGCCGTTTAGTTGGCCCATAAAAAGAGAAGACGGCTCCTGGACCACCGAAGACCGCTCTGATGATATGATCGACTATCTAAAAAGAGAGAGGTTTGAGGTCGTTATAAATATCGGTGGTGACGGTTCCCAGAAGATCAGCTACAAACTGCATAAAAAAGGGTTAAATGTGATCGGTGTACCAAAAACCATTGACAACGACCTTGCCTCCACCGACTACACTTTTGGATTCCAGACAGCCGTGGATATTGCCACCGATGCTGTTGATAAACTGGTAACTACGGCAGCTAGTCACCACAGATTGATGATACTGGAAGTTATGGGACGCGGTGCCGGCTGGATCGCTCTACATTCTGCCATAGGCGGAGGAGCTGAAGTCTGCCTTATCCCGGAAATTCCTTATGACATTAATAGGGTTATGGAACGGTTAAATAGCCGTTACGAAGCCGGAAAAGGATTCGCTATTATTGTGATCGCCGAAGGGGCAAAACCAAAAGAAGGAACGATCGTGGCCAGGGAAAGTGATGAAGTCGGTTACCGAAATGTGCGATTAGGCGGTGTTGCTTATCAGCTTTCGGACCAATTGAAAAAAGCCGGATTTGAAAACGACATCCGGGAAATGGTGCTCGGGCATTTACAAAGGGGAGGAATCCCTGTTGCCTACGACCGGGTACTTGCTACTCAATTTGGAGTAAAAGCCATGGAAATGGCCATCAATGGAGAGTATGGCCGGATGGTTTCTTTCCTGGATCATGAAATTACCTCCGTTTCGCTGGAACAAGCAACCAAAGGACAAAATCTCGTGGATCCCAATGGATTTCTCGTTCAAACCGCCAAAGGTGTTGGTATCAGTTTCGGAGACTAAATCAAACCGTTCATAATTCGATATTGGATGTTCCTTGGTCGATGTTCTTACCCTACTCTGAACTTCAATTCTTCAATAGTTGATAATATCTCATCCCTGTCCATATCACGATAGCGTTCCGGTAATAATTCTTTGGATGTACATTCTATAACCGCACTCAATGTTTGCAGTTCGATCTCTTCGGGGTAAGTTGGCGGAAGGAAATCTTCCAAAGACAGGTCGAGTATTTCCGGAGTGACCTGTACTTTACCTTCAGCAGCAGCCCTGAACTTTGCTCGTGTCAAAGCGGCTTCCATATCAGCGCCGGAGAAAGTTTTTTCACCTTTTTCGATCATCACAGGAATATATTCTTCCGTCATTTTAAGGCCGGTCTTCTTAGCCATGGCCTCAAAAAGTTCCACACGTTCTTCTTTGGTATAAGGCGGGAATAGTGCCAAATGCTCTTCTGCCCTTCCCTGTCTTTTTAGATCCACAGGCATGAGGTCCGGGCGAGCGGTCATCAAGAACCAGACAATACGCCCCCGATTGGCAGTATCACTCATAAAGGTGGCGATCTGCGAGAACACCCGGCTTGAAACGCCGCTGTCCCCGCTTGCATCACGGTCACCAAGGTAAGCATCCGCTTCATCAATCATGACCGCCACAGGCGACATGGCTTTGAGCAGAGAGAGGATCTTCTCAAGGTTTCCTTCCGTCACTCCCTGCCACTGACTGCGGAAGTTCTTCAGCTTAACCATTGGGATTCCAACTTCACTTGCAAAACAAGTTACCATAAAAGTCTTCCCGGTTCCTACCGGACCGCAAACCAAGTAGCCCATCGGCATCACATCCTGCCGGCCGGCTTTAAGGGCTTTCACCGCCTGCCGTAAATGCTTTTTCACATGAGTATGTCCGGCTACATTATCCAGAGAATATTGTGTTTCCACAAACTCCAGCAAACCGTACGCTTCCGCTTCGATCAGCTCTTTTTTCGCTTCTGATAATCCTTCAAAAGTAATTTTTTCTTTGTTTTCCCTTGCATGAGAAAGTACGCTGCGGATGTTTACAAAATTCAATCCGGCCGTTTGCTGAGCAATGATCTCGGATTTTACGGAAGAAATATCCTTCCAAGTATCGTTAGCTGTTTCAAACTTGATGAAATCTAAACGCTCTTTCTCACCGGGGATATTAATTTTAATATCCGTTGTATAAGGATTTTGAACAATCGTCTTATTCAGGTCTGCAAGGTTTTCAGTAATGAGCACCGTGGTGAAATCTGCAGCCAGAAACATGGGGTCATGCGCCCATCTGGATAAATACACAAGAGAAGTCCGGTCTTCATTCCCAATGGAAGCTGCATCGCTCATTGGAACAATAGTCTCGGCATAATCAATGATCAACCCAATACTCTTCTTTTGATCGAGGCGAAGCCGAAAATATTGCTCCAAAAGTGACATCACCCTAACCGGATCTTTAGGCATTTTATTGGCATAATCAGTTCCCACTAAACTATCCCGTCCGGCAATAGCCTGGTTGAAATCAGCCTGAGACTCTTTATCCCTGAAATAGATACCGGAAGCTCGATCGTAAAAAACCACAAAATCACGGGCACCAAAAAACTCCTCAGAAAGAAAAGATTTAAGCCGATTGAATTCAGCACCCTTTTCTGTTTTCAGTGATACAAGATCGTGCACGTTACCATGCAGAATAAATTGATTGATGGTTCTGCTGAGATATTTCCGAGCAAATTCCTGGGACCATTTTGGATAGTGATCGAACATGATATGTTTTTCTTATTTCCGACTAATTGTTAATTAACAGATAGCTATCAGACTTTAGCTCTCAGCTTTCAGTAATTCTGATTTTTACTGAAAGCTGAAGTCTGAAGGCTGATAGCTTACTCTATCAATATGAGCTTAACCGTTTCAATTCTGCTTGGAGTGGCCTTGCTGATAATAAACTTCTTACCCTCAATTATCACTTCCTCATTTACTTTCGGAATGCGCCCTAAATGATTAATTATTAATCCCGCTACGGTATCGTACTCCGAAGGTTCCAATGGTAAGGTAATTTCTTCAAATTTTTGGGACAGCTCTTCAATTTCGACATTTCCGCTGACTACATAGGTATTTTCGGATAATCGCTTCATGATCTCATCATCAACATCGTACTCATCCTGAATATCACCTACCACCTCTTCCAGCAGATCTTCTATGGTAACCATTCCGGATGTTCCGCCATACTCATCAAGAACAATGGCTACAGACATGTTAGACTGACGAAATTCGGTCAGCAGGTCATTGGACTTTTTACTTGACGGAACCAGTTTGACCGGACGAATGATCTCATTAAGTGATTTGGGTCCATGAAAGAAATCATGAGCAAAAACCACCCCTATTACATCATCAATCGAATCACGGTAAACAGGAAGCTTGGAATGTCCAGACTGGATAAACATGTTGAGCACCTCTTCGATCGATGTATCTTTTTCTACGGCTTCGATCTCAATACGGGGGATCATTGAATCCTTTACCCGCATGTTAGAAAGCTCAAGAATATTATGTAATATCTCAGAGTCATCTTCATCTATATCTTCACTTCCTCCACCGTCACGCAGTTCCTTGAAGATCATTTCTACATCTTGACGGCGATAGTAATTCTCAGGAACTTCAGCATCCTTTACCAATAAACGGATCAAAATATTGGATGATCCTTTTGATATCTCTATGAACGGCCTGAATAAATAATAAGCGAATCTTAAAGGGACCGATATCACTGCTATCATATTATCAGCAAGCGCCCTGAATATTGCCTTGGGAAGAATTTCCCCAAAGATCATAATAACAATAGCTGCAATCATTGTCTGAATCAGCAGTACTTGTAATTCAGTAGGTACCACCCCAAACCAGGCCTCCGAATAAACCTGTATTGGTTCTACTAAGAAGATTGCCATGAAGGTCGCGTAAAGGACATTCACAATATTATTCCCGACAAGTGTAGTAGTCAGGAAAGTCTCTGGTTTTCGGGTGAAAAACTCAATAGAGTTCCCCAAAAAACTATTTCTACGAGAGGCTACTTCCAGCTTAAGTTTATTGGCTGTCACAAAAGCAATTTCTGAACCGGAAAAGAAAGCACTTAGCAGTATGGTAGTTACAATCAGAAAAAACTCGATCATATGATTAACCCTGCTAAGTTAGCTGAGAATAAATATAATGATGTGCTACCCGATGGAGGTTCGTCTTTCATTCAACAAATATTAGTTCTTATTTACCGGAAAAATTGGGTTTTCTTTTTGCAAGAAAAGCGCCGGTTCCCTCTTTAAAATCAGCAGTACCGCACAATTCTCCAAATAGTCTTGCTTCAGACTCAAACCCTTTGGCAGATCCGGCCTCTTCCACTGCTAAAAGAGCATTTTTTATAGCAATCGGCCCCTGTTTCATGATCTTGGTAAGCATAGATTTTGCTTCATCAACAGCAGAATGTTCCGTAACCTGATTTACCAATCCGACTTCGTAAGCTTCCTCTGCTTTCACCTGACGACCCGTCATAATGAATTCCAGGGCTTTGGCTCGGCCAACCAACTCGGTTAAACGCTGGGTGCCACCATATCCGGGAATCAAACCCAGGCTCACTTCAGGTAATCCCAATGCTGCATTTGTGGAAGCAATTCGTAAATGACACGCCATAGCCAGTTCACACCCGCCGCCCAGAGCATATCCATTGACAGCAGCGATCACAGGAATGGTCAGGTCTTCAATTTTTTGAAAAACAGCCTGACCTTTTTTGGAAACCCTCTCTCCTGAAACAGGATCTAGAGAGCTCAGTTCTTTAATATCGGCCCCGGCAACAAAGGCTTTTTCTCCGGCACCGGTTATTACGACTCCCCTTATCTTATAGTTCTCTTTAATAGAATCAACAGCCTCGTCCAATTCTTCTAAAACCTGATTATTGAGAGCGTTAAGTTTGTCAGGTCGATTAATAGTTAGCGTACAGATGCCGGCTTCATCAACATTCAGAAGCAGGGTTTCATAAGACTGATCCATATTTATTCTTTGACTTTCTTAGCGGGTTTAATTTCCGTTTCTACATCCGTCGAGAGTTCATCCAAAATGGAATCAAAATCCAGATCGTTTTCCCACTCGGTGGTGTACTCAGGTAAAATATCCTGATCTAAGTCATCAATCAATTGCGAAGTTTCTTCTACTTCAGTCAACAGGTTATCGAGTTGAAAGCCGATCTCTTCAGGGTTACTCATGGTCATAGACTGCTCGTAGATGTATCTGACGGCATCTTCGATGGTTTCAAGATGGGTCTCACAAACTAAATATTTCTCTTTTGCTACCGTAAATTTCTTCAGCCTCTTCTGCATAATGGCAACACGTCGTGCTTTTGTGCGTTTCAGCTTTTCCGATTCCAGCGTTTTAATCTCTTCGATCTGTCGCACAACCTCTTCTTTTAAATTGCTTTCAAGGGAGGTATTCAAATATACTTCATAGCGCTTGATCAGATCGAGTAAGGTCAGGTAATTCCCTAAAAGCTCATCAATTTTTTTACCGATGTTATCCAACAGGCCCTGAGAACTGTATGGCAGTTTCTCAAAATTTTCCTGAACCAATTTGGCAAGATGTTTTAGCACCAAGAAACGTTTTTGGGATTTGTTGTCCAGCGACTGAAAGAGTTCTTTTTCGTTATTAGCTGCGTGGCGTTCTTTGATCTTTTTCAGCTCCAGCTTTTTACGAAAACGAGGTAACTTTGGCACTATCCCCAAATACATCAGCTCCAAACCAAATACGGTGGTAAGTAACAGGCTCGAAAAATCACCCAATCCGGTCATAAAAAAGGCCGTAAGCGTAGCCACCAACAAAACGCCCAGATTAATGGGATTCATGAAGGCTTCGCGGGTGTAATTGATATTTAATTCGTCACTCATGATTCAGTTTCTGATGAATTATCTGTGCTTTCTGATGTTGGCTTTTTATTGCCAATTGTTTTCTCAGTGCGAATTTCGT
>NZ_DASSWP010000230.1:0-11312 GCF_035704785.1 Gracilimonas sp.
GGAGATCATCACTGTCAATGAGTTTTTTAGCATCCTCATCAGCAATTTTTAGCCATTCAACATCCAGGAAAACAAGTTTTTGACTTATCTCTGAAGATAGCTCGTTGGTCTCTGCCACTAACTTTCCAAAGTCGGTGTTTGATGTATTCGTGGACCATTGTAAATAGGCAAAGGAACCAATCTTACCGCCCAGATCTAAAATATCTTCATACTCCTCGAGCATTTCTTTGAATGCTGTGGCTTCCAATTCTGCGATTTTTCCCCGGTATTTATCTGCAAAAGCCTGGGCCTCTTCAATTACTTTCTTTTTATCTTTACTGAGTTGAGGATCATCATTAGACGAATAGAGATCGGAAAGGTCCCAGTTTATATGTTCGGCGCCGGTTTTTTTCTTTGCTGAGGTTTCGCTCATTCCTTGATTTTTTTGATCTGAGGGTAAATACTAATGTCTTAATTTAAGACATTGAATATAGGGTTTGAGGCAGGCGAATTAAAGCGATGAAATTGGTTTATTTTTACCCTAAAATATTTGCTGCTAAACAAAATGGGCTGTTCTCGTTGCAGCACAGTTCTTTAAGATCTATTTGTCAATATTAATCCGGAATTCAATTCTGTGAACCGGCATTTGGTGACTTTTTATTTCCCCTATTTTTTAAATAACTGATCAAAGCACACCCAAAAGCTACTGTTGAACCTATAAGCAACAGATTAGTCATAATATATTTTTGCTGGAGCATAGATTCCCGGAAAAGATCGGAGGTAGCCAGTACTAAAAGTAGTGCCCCTATAAACCACAAAGCAGCAATCACAATCATCTGAGTTTTAGTTGGCTTCTTTATGAAATTAGTTTCCTGCTTAGCCACAATAGTCCACTTTATTGTTTTCTATTTAAGATAGAAATTTTTTCACAAAAATTTGGAACTCACATATTTGAGTGGGGTCCGCGTTCTGAAATTTTAAAAGTAAACTCTAACTCAAATTTACCATTAGTTTCTACATTATAGTCTGCATGAAGCTGATCGAGTTGTGCACGAATAAGATTCAGTCCAAGACTGGAACTTTCTGAAAAACTCTGACCGGCTTTAAAACCCGGGCCATTATCCTTATAAGTAAAGTGAAGTTTGTTATCTGCGAACTTCAATGAAATATCTATTCGCCCATCAAAGATCTTAAGGAAAGCGTACTTAAAAGAATTGGTAAGCAGTTCATTGAAAAGCAGCCCTAATGGAATAGCCTGATTGATGTTTAGTTGATACTCTTCTAAGTCCAGATTAATTGCCACTTCATTTTTAGTCTGCATCGTCTTTTCTATCGCCGGTATAAGCTGGTTCAAGTAATGCTTGATATTCACAGAAGACAAACGTTCTGTTTCGTACATCAACTCGTGTACCATAGCAATAGAATGAATCCGATTTATACTTCTCTGAAGAGGCAATTTGTGCTCAAGATCTACCTCCATGCTTTGTAGCTCCAGCAGTCCCGAAACTATCGCGAGGTTATTTTTTACCCTATGATGGATCTCCGACAGCAGGGTCGTTTTTTCTTTTAATGCTTCTTTTAGGGCTTCTTCCTGATCCTTTCTCTGACTGATATCAATAAACGTAGTTACCACTCTCAATACGTTTCCTTTCTTATCAAGCAATGGATTTGCGTCTACCTGAAGCCACACATAAAATCCGTGCTCAGGATTAAGGACTCCCATTATGACATTTTTGATATGCTCTTTCTCTGCAATGGCACGGACGGCAGGGAGTTCATCCGGTGGAAAGGAATCTCCTTCACTTTTGATGATTTTCCAGTCTTCATCATAAAAGGTTCGGCCATAAAGCTGATCCTTTGTAAGCCCTAAAAGTTCTTCAGCTTTGGTATTTGAAAGTAAAATCGCAGAAGTTTCATCCTGAACTACAACACCTATCTGGAGGTCATCGAATAAAAAATCAAGTGATTTATCAAAATACTCTTCAGAAA
This sequence comes from Gracilimonas sp., assembly GCF_035704785.1. Classification (GTDB taxonomy): domain Bacteria; phylum Bacteroidota; class Rhodothermia; order Balneolales; family Balneolaceae; genus Gracilimonas. The sequence continues at coordinate 1,969 of NZ_DASSWP010000230.1, forward strand.
GTTGTTCCTTTTCGACAGCGATAACATCATGGCCAACATGCATAATAGCCGGTTCATCAGTGGCTGGATCGGAAAGTAAACTGCATTCCCATTTGATGCTTTTATACCTGCCGGTATCTCGAATCTGATGTTTATTAATGACCTGTACCGGAACTGGTCCCGCTGCGCGGTTTATACTTAACTCTTCCAGAATATCTTTAAACGACGCTACTTCCCCCTTTGAGATCTGGTCCGCTAATTTTAAATCTTTCGGGGTTTTTCCATTTAAAAGAAAAGTGTTCACATAATGTTCGTTTGAGAATAAAACCTCGCCCCGGGTATTTGTAACTACCAAATACAAATTTTTTGAATTCCTCAACCAACCGGGAATTCCCGATATCGAAGAATTGTCAATTTTTATCAACCTTGTTTCCTCCAACTTCATCTCAGCCGACATCTCACTTCACGTAAATTAATGCTTAGTGCTATCGTAAATTCTTTATTGACCGAGATTGGCATTTAATAAGTTTGTCCTTCCAGAAATAAATGTAGCTAAAGTGATTCTATAAACCTATTTATTCAAAAAATGTCTCTCTTGAGTCCATTAAAAAATTCAATTTAGGAGATTACAGAAATTATCGTTTTTTAAAATTGTAATCCTTAATTTTGAGGTTAATTAATTCATCACAAATCGGTTGTTTTTGAACCATTTTTAAGGATTTTTCATTAGCATAATAAATCGCTGTCAAAATACCGTACGAGGTTAACAGACCATTGAAATCACTTGAAGCCGTATTCGGCCCCAATTCTGCACTTGTAGAAGAATTATACGATCAATATAAAAATGAACCGGAATCGGTTCCCGCTCACTGGAAGCGATACTTTGATGAACTCGAGGGCAAACCTGTAGATGAAGCTGAGCCTGAGAAGATTCAGCCATCACAGCCAAAACAAGAAGTTTCTGGCGGTGATCAACAAGAACCTGCCGAAGCTAAAAAAGCTCCCGCACAAACAGAACCCAAAAAAGAGCCTGAAGCACCAAAGAACGCAAGCTTAGAAAAGATTAAAGGTGTAGCGACTAAGATCGTTGAGAATATGGACGATAGCCTGGAGGTTCCTACAGCTACCTCCCTCAGAGTGCTTCCAGTTAAAATGATGGTGGAAGATCGCACTATAATCAATCGCCATCTGCTGAAAAGAAATGAACCTAAAGCCTCTTTTACTCATTTTATCGCCTGGGCTATTATTCGTGCACTCAAGGAGTTTCCGACTCTGAACAGTTCTTATCTTTATCAAGATGGCAACCATTATCGGGTAGTTCCTGATTCTGTAAACTTAGGTGTTGCTGTTGATCTGGAAGGTAAAGACGGATCTCGTAATTTGGTTGTTCCGAGCATCAAAGGCGTAGATAAAATGACCTTTAAAGAGTTCTTGCATGCTTATGCTGAACTCATTGACAAAGCCCGGAATGGCAACCTGCAGATCGAGGATTTTCAAGGCACCACAATAAGTATCACCAACCCGGGTACCATCGGTACGGTTTCATCCGTCCCAAGATTGATGAAAAAACAAGGGGCTATTATCGCTACCGGTGCTATCGATTATCCTGCTGAATATCGTGCCATGTCAAAGGAGGTTTTGAACCAGCTGGGTGTCAGCAAAGTAATGACTGTATCTTCTACTTATGATCACCGGGTGATTCAGGGTGCTGAATCCGGCATGTTCCTAAAAAAAATGGATGATCTTTTAAGCGGGCAAGAAGATTTTTATCAACAGATATTCTCGGATCTGGACATCCCCTACGAGCCGCTTCCTTATGGAGAAGATAACTATACCGGACCCTTTTCGGGTGGCCAAAATACGCTTGAACACGATCGGCGTGCCGTAGGTGTTTGGAGGCTTATCAACATGTATCGCATGCGTGGGCATGTTTTGGCTGACCTTGATCCGCTTGGAAAAGAGCCGGGTAAAAACCCTGAGCTTGATCTTGATTATTATGGCCTATCACTTTGGGACCTGGACCGAGAATTTTATTGTGGTGGTTTAGGCGGAAAAGAACGAGCCTCGCTTCGAGAGATACTCAGCTTGCTCCGTGATACTTATTGCGGAAATATAGGTGTAGAATACATGCACCTTCTGGATCTGGAAGAACGCAAATGGTTGCGCGAAGCCATGGAGTCAACCGGAAATAATGCACAGCTTTCTAAAGATGATAAGCGGGAGATCCTCCATAAACTGAATCAAGCGATGGCTTTTGAGGAATTCCTTCACAAGAAGTACATCGGCCACAAACGTTTTTCATTAGAGGGTGCTGACACCCTGATCCCAATGATTCATTTCTTGCTGGAAAAAGCCGGAGAACATGGGATTGAGAAATTCTTTGTAGGCATGGCTCATCGTGGGCGTTTGAATATGCTCGTGAATATAATGAACAAGCCTTACCATCGTGTGTTTGCTGAATTCGAAGGAAATATCGATCCCGATTCTATTCAGGGCTCCGGCGATGTTAAGTACCACCTTGGTGCACGGGGGGTACATAAAGCTTCCAACGGATCTGAAATTGAACTGCAGCTGATGCCAAACCCGTCTCACCTTGAAGCCGTTAACCCGGTAGTGGAAGGTGCTGTGCGAGCTATGCAGGATCATCATGAAAAAGAAGATGCATCAAAACGTGTAGTCCCGGTATTGATGCACGGCGATGCTGCTTTTGCCGGACAGGGTGTGGTGGCTGAAACACTGAACATGTCTCAGTTGGAAGGATACAGTACAGGTGGAACGGTTCATATTATTATCAATAACCAAATTGGTTTTACTACGCTTCCTAAAGACGGCCGCTCTACCGAATACGCCTCAGATATCGCCAAAACAGTGCTGGCCCCGATCTTCCATGTTAACGGTGACACTCCCGAAGCTGCCGTTTATGCCATCCAAATGGCTCTCGATTACCGCCAAAAATTTGGTAAAGATGTAGTCATCGATCTTATAGGATATCGTAAGCATGGTCATAACGAAGGTGACGAACCTGCCTTTACACAGCCGGGTATGTACAAAGAGATCAATGATCATTCTCCGGTCCGTGATGTGTATACAGAACATCTTGTGAAAAATGGAGAGCTTACCAAAGAGGAAACTCAACAGATCTTCGATGAATTCGATCAGCTGTTGCAAGAGGCATTTGAAGATGCCAAAAAAGCTCCGAATCTTGAAATCACGGATAATCTGATCGACCGGACTGAAACACCTCAGGATGAGTGGAAAGACTATCCCGATACTACCTATCCTGCGGAAGAACTCAAAGATATTGCCGTTAAACTGAATACCGTTCCCAAAGATTTCGACGCCAATCCTAAACTACTCAAACAGTTAGCGAAACGTGCCGAGATCGTAAATAAAAATGAGAAGAAGATCGATTGGGGTTTTGCAGAGTTACTTGCTTTCGGCTCACTCCTGAAAACAGGAACTACGATCCGATTGACCGGACAGGATGTTGAACGAGGGACTTTCTCTCATCGCCATTCGGTACTTCATGGAACAGAAACCAATCAGAAATTCATACCGCTAAATAATCTTTCTGATGATCAGGCTCGATTCCATGTTCACAATAGTTTGTTGAGCGAATTTGCCGCTCTTGGATTTGAATTCGGTTACAGTGCTGAGAACCTGGATGCGCTAGTAATTTGGGAGGCACAATTTGGTGATTTTGCCAACGGAGCACAAATCATTATTGATCAGTTTATATCAGCAAGTGAAGCCAAATGGGGGCAAAAATCCGCATTGGTTTTGAATCTTCCTCATGGCTATGAAGGCCAGGGACCGGAGCATTCTTCTGCCCGTCTCGAACGTTTTCTTCAACTTTGTGCCGAAGATAACATGCAGGTATTGAACGTAACTACGCCAGCTCAATATTATCACATGCTACGTCGGCAAGCACTTCAAGAGAACAAGAAGCCCGCTATTTTGATGACTCCAAAAAGTTTACTTCGCCATCCAATGGCTACTTCCAACAGGGATGAACTGGCAGACGGTAAATTCCAGCCTTTTATTATTGATAAGGATTACACCGATCCAAAATCACTTAAACGCTTAGTGATCTGTTCCGGTAAAGTGTATTACGACTTGCTGAAATACCGTCAGGAAAATGAGATCGAAAATGTGGCTATTGCACGCTTAGAACAATTCTATCCATTTGCGGATGATGAGATCGAAGAGCAACTTAAGGATTTCACATCGATCAAAGATATAGTTTGGTGCCAGGAAGAGCCCAAGAATATGGGCGCATGGACATTTGTCGCACCCCGATTTATTGAGTTACTTCAGGATGGACAAAAATTCAGATATGTGGGGCGTCAGGCTTCTGCATCTCCGGCTGCCGGACAGAAGAAGATACACCAAGCCGAACAGGATAATCTGGTTGAAGATGCAATGATGGTTAAATAATTAGATAACGGCAGATTTTAAAGCCTGTCAGTTTAAGCTGACAGGCTTTTCTTTTTTATAAGAATATGTTTCTTTTGATGAAACTAAATCTTAACCCATCTAACCATGTCCAAAATAAAATCTGCTGATGAATATGTAGCTAAACATAAAAAATGGCAGCGTAGTCTCGATCATCTCCGAGAACTCATAAAAAGATTCGATCTGGTTGAAACCATTAAATGGGGACAACCAACATATACCATCAACAATAAAAATGTATTGGCGATCTGTGCTTTTAAAGAACACTTTGGAATTTGGTTTTTCAATGGAGCTTTACTGAAAGATCCCGATGGTTATCTGAGAAATGCCCAAGAAGGAACGACTAAAGCTATGCGACAGCTCCGGTTTTCTTCTTTTGAGGAAATAAATGATGAGGTGATCACAAATTTCGTTCAACAAGCGATCAACAATCAGAAAGCCGGGAAAGAAGTTAAGATCGATATAAATCGAGAAGCTGACATTCCTCCTCTTTTGGAAAAGGCCTTTTCTGACGATAAGAAATTAAACTCAAAGTTTGGTGAACTCACACCGGGCAGGCAACGCGAATATGCTCAATACATCGCAGATGCCAAACAAGAAGCCACCAAACTGAGCCGGTTAAAAAAGATCATCCCAATGATCAAAAATGGCGTTGGTTTGAATGATAAATATCAAAAGTAATGTACTGTTTACAAATCATACTCAAATTCATAGAAATGCTTTCCATCCTTAATAAGGATGGCCATTTTACCTGATAAGCCTTCCAATTCATCGGTAGCAGAATCAGGAACTACTTCCAGTATTAGCCGATCTTTACCTTTGTCCATTGTTCCAAAATGCTGAAGCACAAAACTGCCTTTCTTTCCCTTCAACGTCCCCTGAACTTGTTCCAAAGCTACATAGCCGGCTGAGCCTTTTATCGGAGTCATTGCACTTAACATCTCCCCTTTGCTTGTTGCCTGAAGTTCTCCGAAAAAGGTTTTATCAAGCGACATGCGGCTTAATTTGATACCATCAATTCCCTCAGCATAACCCTCTATGGGTTCTAATTTTACTTCAAATTCTCCGGTAATTTTCATAAATCCTGATGTTTAATTTTTGCAGCAATAATTGCCCCCAAGTAAGCCATCGGAATATAAGCTCCAACAAGATCAACAATATTAAACCAAAGCGGAGACGGCAAGGTCACCACATTGCTTACTCCTCCTAAAAGGAAAAAGCATCCAATGAATATTGCCCATTTCTTGGGTTCAGATACCACAAAATAAGCTGTTAATAAAGCTCCAACCAGAGTTCCTAAAGCATGAGCCAAAAACGGCAATAAAAAATGTTTGGGTTGGAAAAGATGCATGGATTCCTGTAAACCTTCCATGGTAGTCACATCCGCTCCTCCGGGTGGAGGAATAATGGATCCGCTGATCAAAATGATCCCCATATTTACTGCTCCACCTACTACAATCCCTGCTAATGCTGCAATACTATTTCTTATAAATGGCTTCATATTCGTTTGTTTAATGTGATGGACGACAGCAGATTATAGGGAAATCACAGGCATAAAAAAACCCCGCACAACATAATGCACGGGGTTTAAATCTTTTTCAGAGATTTATGAGGGGATGAATTACATCATTCCGCCCATGCCTCCCATTCCCGGCATTCCGCCACCCATGCCACCTGGCATTCCTCCGCCGTTGTCGTCATCGTCGCCTTTAGAAGGCTTCTCTGAGATAACAGCTTCAGTGGTGAGCATCAATCCGGCAACAGAAGCAGCATTTTGAAGTGCTGTTCGTGTAACTTTAGTAGGATCGATAACACCGGCTTTAATCAGGTCTTCGTACACTTCGGTACGTGCGTTGTACCCGAAAGCATCTTTACCTTCCAGTACTTTCTGAACAACAATTGCGCCTTCGGCACCTGCATTATTAGCAATAGTGCGAAGCGGAGATTCTAACGCTCTGCGGATGATCTGTACACCCACATTTTCGTCGGCAGTTTCACCCTTGATCTTATCAAGAGACTTAATAGTACGAAGCAGGGCAACGCCACCGCCTGGTACAATGCCTTCTTCAACGGCAGCACGAGTTGCATGCAATGCATCTTCAACGCGGGCTTTCTTTTCTTTCATTTCAACTTCAGATGCTGCACCAATATAAAGTACCGCAACACCGCCGCTTAATTTAGCAAGGCGTTCCTGAAGTTTCTCACGATCGTAATCAGAAGTAGTGTTCTCAATTTGAGACTTAAGCTGATTTACTCTCGCTTTGATGTCATCATCTTTTCCGTTTCCATCAACAATAGTAGTATTGTCTTTGTCGATCGTGATGCGGGATGCACGGCCTAAGAAATCAAGTGTTGCGTTCTCAAGCTTGTAACCACGCTCTTCGGAAATTACAGTACCACCGGTAAGGATGGCGATGTCTTCCAGCATAGCTTTTCTTCTGTCGCCAAAACCGGGAGCTTTAACGGCAGCAATTTTCAGAGAACCACGAAGCTTATTAACTACCAATGTAGCCAATGCTTCGCCTTCAATATCTTCAGCTATGATCAATAACGGATTTCCGTTTTGAACCACTTTCTCAAGAATCGGAAGCAGGTCTTTCATCGCTGAGATCTTCTTGTCAAAGATCAGGATGTAAGGATCTTCCATTTCAGTGATCATCTTCTCAGAATCAGTTACGAAGTAAGGAGAAAGGTAACCGCGGTCGAACTGCATACCTTCTACAGTCTCTAGATAGGTTTCCGTTCCTTTAGCTTCTTCAACCGTGATCACACCGTCTTTGCCAACTTTTTCCATCGCATCGGCAATCAAATTACCAATGGTTTCGTCGTTGTTGGCAGAAATGGTACCGATCTGAGCGATCTCTTTCCGATCGTCAATATCACGGCTCATTTTCTTGAGATCTTCAACGATCACTTTTACTGCTTTCTCAATACCGGCTTTCAGATCCATTGGATTTGCACCGGCAGTAACATTCTTCAGGCCTTCGCTTAAAATAGCCTGGGCAAGAACGGTAGCAGTGGTAGTTCCGTCACCGGCATTATCACTGGTTCTGGATGCTACTTCTTTAACCATCTGAGCGCCCATATTCTGGACTTTATCAGACAATTCAATTTCTTTTGCAACGGTCACGCCATCTTTAGTAACTGTAGGTGAACCGAATGATTTTTCTATAACAACATTTCGTCCACGAGGACCAAGCGTTACTTTAACCGCGTTGGCCAGCTTATCGACCCCTTTCTTCAGGGCGTCGCGCGCTTCAACATCGTAATGAACTAACTTAGCAGACATAATTATCTATAATTTTAAAGTTTGTGGTTTAATTTCTTTGAAAAGGTGGGTTACGATACAATACCCATGATATCAGATTCGCGCATTATCAGGTACTCTTCTCCATCCAGAGTTACTTCAGTACCTGCATATTTTCCATAAAGGACTTTGTCCCCTTTTTTAACGCTCATTTCAATTTTAGTACCATTTTCTACTTTTCCGGCACCGACCGCTACTACAGTACCCTGTTGCGGTTTTTCTTTAGCCGTATCTGGTATGATAATACCGGAGCTGGTTTTCTCTTCGGCAGGTTCTGCCTGAACCAACACTCGGTCGCCTAAAGGTTTAATCTTAGCCATTTTTATGACTCCTGTTACTTTTTAGTTAATAGTTAAATTTTTAATGGGCATGGCCCTATCTGTTTCGCATAGACAGATGCAAGTTCCGTACCAAACAGAAGAATAAACTATAAGGGCAGTTTATTCGTGGTCTTTAAGCAAAATTATAGGAGAAAGAGCTCCCCGGTTAAGATAACTTGTCAGTCTGTTCCAAAAGCTCTGCCAACTTTGCATAAGTTTCCGGAGACCAATGTTCGGCCCGGTCATCAAAATTAAAACCCTCGGGTTGATAATCCCCTAAAACCGGCTTCAAAGAATTGCTTAGTTTTTTGCGGCGCTGATTGAAAGCTGTTCGCACCACAGTTTTCAAAGTCTGATCAGCAAAGGAAAGCTTTGGTTTGTCAAACTTAAGCTTGATTACGGCACTGGTAACTTTGGGAGGAGGGCTAAATGAATTTCGAGATACATCAAACAATATTTCCGGAGAACAAAAAAGCTGCGTTTGTACACTCAGTATACCATATTCTTTAGAGGCAGGTTCGGCAACCAAACGTTCAGCCACTTCTTTCTGCATCATCAAAATAGCTTCTGAAAAAAGCTCCCTGTTTTCAAGCAGGTCAAACAATATCGGAGATGTTATATAATAAGGTAAGTTTCCAAGTACTACGTTATTCTTCTTCGGATCGACAATATCAGGCCAGTTCACCTTCAACACATCCTTCTCGTGGATCACAAGGTTTTCGATCTCCTTCTTCAATACTTCCACTGCACGTTGATCAACTTCAATCGCATGCACATCTGAAAACTTTTCGGTCAGCCACTTCGTCAATGCTCCGGTTCCGGAACCGATCTCAATGATTCGGTCTTCATTTTCTGCTACAATGGCATCAATGATCTTAAAGATGATATTCTTATCAATAAGAAAATGCTGACCAAGGCTTTTTTTAGTTCTGAAAGACAATGTTTGTGATTGACGATTGAAGATTATTGATTGATGATTTTAAGATCGTAGTTATCAATACTAACTCAAACTTTCATTTCTAAAACCTTGTATTTGCACCTAAAAACAAAACTCCATCCTAATAAATAGATTTGTAAATTAGCCCTAGCTTGCTAACCTTGTAAGTAAACCATCATATTATTCTTATTAATGAGTTTTCTTGAAAAAATTGGATTAGGCCAGAAAAGAAAAGAGATGGCCCCTCTTATTGGTGAAAAAAAGAAAAAGGAACAGGAAAAGTATTCCCTGAAAAGGAATCCTTATATCCGCATATTTATCCTGATTCTGTTTATAGGCATGAGTG
>NZ_DASSWP010000196.1:0-14573 GCF_035704785.1 Gracilimonas sp.
TCTTGCGAATCATTGTTAAAGGATCTAATACACCCATCACTTCGTAGTAGTAATCATCTTCAGACTCGTATAAGATATTAGAATCGTCTCGTTTTTTCTGTCTTTTTATTGTGATAAGACTCATGTCATATCGCTGACGAATTTTTAGTTCTTTAAGCGAATACCCGACCATTCCTTTGGGGGCATCTATTTCAAAGATGCCAACATCTCCACTTAATTTAAAAAAGTCACTGATAGAAGTACTTACCAAAGACGTCGCCATTCGTTTCCCCTCATCCTTTTCGGGATGAATAACTTCTTTGATCCCTATCTTATTCAGAATGGTTTCTTGGGTCTCATTGGAAGCACGCGCAATGATTCGCCCTACTTTCGCTTTTAGTAATTCCATGCTGATAAGCACTACTGGTTCAAATACTTCTCCAATAGCAACGATGACTACATCGGCTTCGCTAACACCGTGTTCTTTTAAAAGTGTCGGATCGGTAGCATCAAACTGAACAGCATGAGCTACATATTTTTTTATTTCCTCAATACGGTCGTAGTCATGGTCAACAGCTAATACATAGGCTCCCTCCTCTGCTAAAGATTTAGCCAGAGAAAATCCATATTCGCCAAGCCCTATTACACAAAATTGATCTTTCGTCGTTGACATAATAATTCCTTTTTAAGCTACAATTACACTTTCAGATGGATATTGATACTTTGTGGCGGTTCTACGTTTTGCAAATGCCAATGCAAGGGTAACAATTCCTACCCTACCTATAAACATGGAAACTATGATAATTGATTTTCCTGCCGTAGTTAGCTCTCCAGTTATTCCACGAGAGAGTCCAACAGTTGCAAGGGCTGAAAACTGTTCGAATAATATATCTATAAACGGCTGATCTTCGGTAATGGTGAGCAGGAGAGTAAAAAAGAATAAACATACTGCCCCAATCACAAATACCGTCATCGCGGTAAAAACAGTTTCTTTTGATATTTTCTTTTTTGCAAACTCCACATCTTTTTTCCCCGTTATAGTGCTCCAAACCGATAACAACAAAACTGAAACGGTTGTGGTTTTTAATCCACCAGCTGTTGAGGCCGGTGATGCACCTATGATCATTAATGTCAGAACAATAAGTGTGGTACTAATTCCAAGGCTCCCGATATCAAGGGTATTAAAACCTGCAGTACGTGTTGTGACACTCTGAAAAAGCGAGAGCATTATTTTATCTGATGTTTGATATCCGGCAAGTACCCCATTCCATTCCAAAACTAAAATAGCCACCGTACCGGTAATTATTAAAAACCCGGTAGCATAAAGAACTAGTTTGGTATGGATAGAGAACTGCCAATTTCTAAGCCGGTGATTAGGATTGCCCTTTAAGAGTTCCCACAGGGTTGTAAAGCCAAGCCCACCCGTTATAATTAAGATCATGGTGGTGATATTAATCCCATAATTTAAGGCATTAACTTGATCGGCCAGACTATTTGTGAATACTGAAAAACCGGCGTTACAAAACGCTGAAACGGCATGAAATATAGAGAAAAAAAGTCGGGTTGAGTTGTCATCAAATAGATCATGCCAGCTTAAGTAATATCCAAGTGCACCTGCGGCTTCAATCAAGAGTGTGATACCGACGATCCGTTTTATAGTATGGAAGGTTTCACTGGTACGAGTTTCACCTATAGTACTTTTAAGCAGTGTCATCTGGCCTACGCCTAATCCGGAACTAACATACAGGGCAAAAAGAGTAGCAATTGTGAGTAAACCCAAACCTCCGATTTGAATTAACCCCAAAACTATTATTTGCCCAAACAAGGTTAAGTGTGTTGCGGTATCAACTACTATTAGCCCAGTCACACACACAGCACTGGTTGAAGTAAATAATGCATCAATAAAGTTCAAACCTTCTCCGTTTACGGTAGCACTGGGTGTCATAAGAAGTACGGCCCCTACAGCTATAACAGATAAGAAACTACCAGCCACAACCTGAGTAGGTTTTCTTTTTAGGGAAAGGATGATTGGAGCTGCCCGTATACCACGTTCAATGATCAGTATGATCAGGTAAATTTTTGTAGCTAAAATAAGTATTGGCCATATGTCCCTTACACGGAAAAGAGATTCCATATATTCCACAAATCCTTCTCCACCTATCAGGTAACTCAGCCCAATCAGAGCCAATAAAGAAATGAGGATGGTTTCAAAAACTCTATTTCTTATTAGTTGGAGTCTTTTGGAGGTAAGAAATAATCGAATGAAATAAGATATTGTGAAGCCCACCACAATGGCCAGGTCAAGATAATTGTTCCACCGGAGGTAGGGATTTTTTAGTTCAAAGCCTTCCGAAGCAATCAAACTGGCAACTGCTAATACTACTAAAAGTGAGTTAAAACCGTGAACAAATGGTTCAACTACTTTATTAAGATCGTAGAGCTCAACTTCTACTGCCTGGAATCTATTTCGAAAATTTTTGCGATAATTCTTGAACCAGACCAAAAAAGAGATATAAGCCCGCTTCCAATGCTTGGGTAATTTCATGCGATAAATATATCAAGAATTACGAACGTTTATAAGCTTGCTAATCCAGGTTAGTAAGTATTCAGGAAAAACCATTCATTCACACTATATTCACGAACAAGATATATATTCAAATTGTAACTAAAGACATGCGTTATGGAATTCTTAGGAAAATATCGAGGAGCCGCCCTTTTTAAAGATATTAAGTATCTTGAGACCTCAGATAAACATATGCCTCAAAAGAAAGTTATATCTGAAGGAGTCCACCCGGAAATAAATAATTTAAAGGTAGAGTTATCTTCTTTTGGAGATAGTTGGCAGGAGGCCGAAAAGAATGTTGCTCAACAAATTGATCAATATTTAGATATGCACAATATTGAAGAATTTAACTTTGATGAACTAGATTTAAATGAGTAACAAATTATAGTAGATAAGAAGTGCGAAGTTTTTCATAGTTTTAAGTGAGAATTCTTTTCTGATTTAAAAGCTCTTATTTTTATTCTATTCTTAAATTAACAACAGCTTTTCCAATTTTTCCTAAACGATGAACCATACAAATGAAGCATGGCTTGAGTGGCTAGATCTACTAGCCGAAAATGACTTTGTAATAGTTGACAATTTCATCAGTGATGAGCTCTATGGAGACATAATGCAGTTTTTCCATGAAATGGAGGAATCCGACAAATTGAAGAAAGCCGGTATCGGGGCGCAACAGGATTTTCAGGTAAAAGCTGAAATTCGTGGAGACTTCATCTACTGGCTGGACGAAGAAAGAGACACCAAATTAGCCCCATTTTTCGGCTTGATGGATGAACTCACCCTGAATCTGAAGCGATTTTGTTATTTGAGTTTGTCCGGATCTGAGTTTCACATTGCCAAATATCCCACAGGAACATACTATCACCGACACTTGGATCAGTTTCAAGAGAGAAGAAATCGGCAGATCACCGTACTCATTTATCTGAACAAAGACTGGAAAGAAGGCAACGGGGGGGAATTAGTTATTTACAAAAATGGGGAAGAAATCAAAGTTGAACCGATCGCAAAGCGATTGTTAGTATTCAAAAGTGATATTATCGAACATGAAGTGTTAACGACTCAGGTTCCCAGATACAGCTTAACAGGATGGCTGCTTCATCAACCGGCAGGTATTGGGTATCTACTCAGTTGATCACAGATTTGTAGGATTTTCGGATTTAAGTATTGACTCAATTTTCACGGAGTGAAAATTAAATCTGTGGAATCTGTGGAATCCCACAAGTCTGTGATCCCGTAACAATTTCTTAATGCCCGCACGTTTTCTATTAATGCAGTACATTAGTACCATTGTATAGATGGAAACTATCACCAAATCTTGTCCCCGTGGCTAATAAAACGATACTCGTAGTTGATGATGAAAAGGATCTGCTGGATCTGATAGAATACAATCTCAAAAAAGAAGGATTCGATGTTCTCAAAGCAGAGAATGGTGAAGAGGGAATAAAAATAGCCAAGGAGCATAAACCGGATTTGGTACTCATGGATATAATGATGCCAAAAATGGATGGAATGGAGGCAGTTGAAGTGATTCGTGCTGATGATGAGCTGAAATCGATTCCTATTATATTTTTAACAGCTCGAAGTGATGAGAAAACCGAAGTAGAAGGTCTGAACAAGGGCGGTGACGATTATATAACAAAGCCCATCAGTACCACGAAACTTATTTCCCGTATTAAAGCTGTAATGCGGCGTTTTGATGAAACTGAAGAGGAAGTAAACCGATTGGATGTACACGATCTCTCAATAGACAAAGACCGCTATATCGTTACACGCGGAGAGGAGGAGTTCCAGTTGCCCCGAAAAGAGTTTGAGTTATTGTACTACCTGGCAAGCAGAAGAGGTAAAGTCAGAGATCGCCAAACACTGCTTAATAAAGTTTGGGGAGATAATGTCTATGTGGTTGATCGTACAGTTGATGTTCATGTAAGAAAGATCAGAGAAAAATTGGGCGATCATTATATTGAAACGGTGAAAGGAGTTGGCTACCGATTTAAGGAATGAGTAAAAGGAAAAGTAATAAGAGAAAAGGGATTTTTAGAAGTGGCCTTAGAATAGGCATGCTGGTTTCGGTTTTTAGTGCCATTGCATTATACCTTATGATTTGGCTGGGATATAATTTCACCCCAAAAGAAGCACTGTCATTAAGTGCCTTAATGGCGGGGTTTATCTTCCTGATCACTTATGCAGTCACTTACTTTTATTCTTATAAAAGGTTTAAAACCATTGAGCAGCTTTTCAAAAATATTGCAAGGAAGCGGTTTATGGATCACGAAGGCGCCACCTCTTCCCGTCATGATGAAATAGATTATTTGGTAAAGCAAGGAATTAAGTCCAGCAGAACCATAGAGAGAGAGATTCAGCGCTTGAACCGAATTGAGAATTACAGAAAGGAGTTCATTGGGGATATTTCGCATGAGCTGAAAACCCCTATTTTTGCTATACAGGGTTTTATTGAGACGTTATTGAATGGGGCGCTCGAAGATGAAGAAGTAAACCGGGACTTCCTTAAAAAAGCAATGCGGAATGTAAACCGGCTTATTTACCTAACCAAGGATCTTATGGAGATCTCCAAGCTGGAAACCGGGGAGTTGAAATCCGAGATCGAGGAGATCTATCTATACGAAGTACTTAACGATATCATTGAAAGCCTTACCTATAAAGCAGAGAGAGAAAATATTCAGCTTATAGTAAATGAGTTTGATAGGAACATTCAGGTAAAGGCGGATAAGAATCAGGTTAAGCAGGTTCTGATCAACTTGATAGAAAATGGCATTAAATATAACATCCCTAAGGGTAAAGTTGAGGTTACGGTATTCACAAAACCAAAAGAGAAAGAACGGATATTCGTTTCGGTAAAAGATACGGGAATTGGTATCGACGAAAAGGATATTCCACGCGTTACGGAGCGATTTTTCAGAGTAGATAAATCAAGATCCAGAGAGCGCGGCGGAACCGGGTTAGGTTTAGCGATCGTAAAACATATCATGGAAGCACATGGAGAAAAGCTCTCTATAGAAAGTGAGCCCAATAAAGGTTCTAAATTTACTATCAGTCTCCGCAAAGCTGAAAATGTTCAGGTTCTTTAAGATTAGTTGTACCTTCCGTCAGGATTAAATCTAACTAAACAAATAATATGGTTTACGCAGTAATTATGGCCGGTGGATCGGGAACACGCTTTTGGCCAAAAAGCACAAAGAAACTTCCCAAGCAATTTTTATCTCTTTTTGGGGAAGGGACAATGATCCAGAATACGGCCCGAAGGATTGAGCCGATCATTCCACAGGAAAGAATTTTGGTCATTACTAATGACGATTACGTGGATATTGTTAAAGATCAATTACCGTCTATTCCTGCAGATAATGTTGTAGGTGAGCCGGTGGCTAAGAACACCGCCCCCTGCGTAGCCATAGCGGCTGAAATGTTGTATAAAAAAGATCCTGAAGCAGTTATGGTTGTACTGCCTGCCGATCATCACATTCAGGAGCCCGAGATATTCAATGAATTTTTGAAAGCGGCTATTGAAAAGGCCGGGTCCGGGGAGAATCTGGTAACTATTGGTATAAACCCCGATCGCCCGGAAACAGGATATGGGTATATCCATGGTGATGACTCTGTACAAGAAGAATACAATCAAAAATTAGTTCACCCCGTAAAAGCATTTAAGGAAAAACCAGACGAAGCAACCGCACAGCAATTCCTTGTTGCCGGTGATTATTACTGGAATAGCGGCATGTTTATTTGGTCGGTAAGTACCATCCTTAATGAATTTAAAAAATACCTGCCGGATATGTACGATCTGGTTAAGAAAAGTTCGGATTCTTTCTTTAGTCAAGACCACAAGTCAGCAGTAGATTCTTTTTACCGTGCTTGTGAATCTGTTTCTATAGATTATGGCATTATGGAACACGCTGAAAATGTATTTTTAGTTCCGGCTGAATTTGGGTGGAATGATGTAGGTAGCTGGACAGCCGCTTATGAATTGGGGAATAAAGATTCTCATGGAAATGTGATCAATACTAAGCATGCTACATTCAGTGAATCCACCAAAAACTATATTTCATCTAAAAGCGGAAAAATGATATCGATAGTGGGTGTGGATGGTATTGCGGTAGTGGAGACCGATGACGCTATTTTGGTATGTAAGCTTGATAAGGCCCAAAATGTGAAAGAGATCGTGGACGAACTGAAGTCTAATGAGGAATTAAAGAAGTTTTTATAAAGGCAGTGGTTAAAGGGTAAGAGTCAATTGATCATAGGCTAACTTTATATGATCAGGCAGCCGTTGATTTGTTGGCTCATGATCTACATAGCTGTTCATATGAATTAAGAATGCTTTGGGTATTTCCAGCTCTTCTATAGTTTGAACAGCTTCAGGGATGGTTTGGTGAGTGGGATGTTCAGGTTCCCAGCGTAATGCACCCATTGCAATAACTTTGGAACCGTGTATTAGCTCCTTTGTTTTTTCCGGAATGTGTTTCACATCTGTTAAATACGTGAAATCATTTATCCTGAATCCCAGAATTTCCAGATTACCATGCTTAATGGGTAGTGGGGTAATTTGATTCTCTCCAAGCTTGAAAGGTTCGTTGGCCTCGATAAGGTCAAGCGAAGTTGACCCCGGATATTTATCCCTACCAAACATGTAGTTGAACCGGGTCTTTATCGATTCAATACATTTTTTTGAGGCGTGAACCGGAATGGGTGCTTTATTGATATAGGAATATACACGAAGGTCATCGAGTCCGGCCACATGATCCATGTGTTCATGGGTTACCAGTATATGGTCGATACGCTGAATTTTGGCCTTAATACTTTGGATTCTGAATTCAGGTCCTGCATCAACCAGTATAGACGTGCCTTTAGACTGGACCCAAACAGAACAACGCGTGCGTTCATTGCGGGGGTCATGTGCAAGTTCTTCTCTTCGAAATCCACCGGCAACGGGTACTCCCATCGATGTTCCGGTTCCCAAAAACGTTATCTTCATTCTAATTCAAAATCCTCAGTGGACTCTTCAGGAATTACTTCAAGCTGATCCCAAAGATCTTCCAGCTTTTTTCTGACAGCAGGTTTTATATATACTCCCGTAAGGTCTATTTCTCCCAGCACTCTGCCCATAGTTCCAAGCTGTGATTCTATGGGTTTATTTTTATTCACGACAACTAATTTTTGACCTTCGATAATACATTCATCTCCCCTAAAGGAACCGCGTTCCTTTCGAAGGGTATATCCCGCCTGTTCTAATATTTGTTCCAGTTCAAGAAGAAATTTTTCGGGTTTCACAATGATATCCCAAGAGTTAATGTGTGGCCGCTATAATCGTAATCATATTCTTCCCCATCAATGTTATAAGTATCAAAGTTATAATCATATCCAAGGCTAATATTTCTTCCAAAGATCAAATTATAGAAATTAACACGAGCCTTTCCTGCCATCGAAAAAACATTACCGCCTATAAAACCACCGCTTGAAGTGCTAAAGCCAATGCTTGGTATGAATTGAGTTGTTATCCTAAACTTCTCAGGGACATTAATTCTTGTGATCAAACCGGCTCCAACACTTAATTTATTTTGAGAAAATTCTTGTGAGACCCTGTCGCTTCTTACAGAAGTCACTTTTGAGCCTATTTTTAGCGGGATTCCGGCACTGAAATTTTGATTTCCGATGAAATAAAATGGGTTGACAAAATTTAGGTTTAAACTGAAGTAGCTTCTGTTTTCTAAGTTTGAGAAGTTGTTTCCAAGGGATAATCCTAAATTTAAGCCATTTGATTCATAAGCTAAATAAGCAGCGGTTCCTGAAAAAGAAAGAGAACCTGTTTGATCTAAAGCCGCAGGATCTCCTTTATATTGGAAATCAATCAATGAAATACCTCCCCTTACGTAGGTTGATGAGGAATTTAAAGTCCGATTGTTTGAATCACCAACAGAAAACATTTGTGCATAGCTGATGGAAGGGAGCGTTAGCAAAAGCATTAAAAAAAAAGTGTAAAAGATAATTTTTTTCATTTGGAATGATTTAGTTTATGTAAGCAGTTTAAACACTAACGCCACAAGAAAAAAATAATTCAATGAAAATTTTATTCTCATTAATCATACTGTTCATGGCATCTTCAATAACTGATAACAAAAATACTTCTATCTATAATTTCAATATGACAGATATAGATGGAAATGAAGTTTCCCTGAGTGAATATAAGGGAAAAGTAATTATGCTTGTGAATGTTGCATCAAAGTGTGGATTTACTTCTCAGTATGAAGGACTCCAAAGTATTTACGATGAATATAAAGATGAAGGCTTTGTGATATTAGGATTTCCGGCCAATAACTTTAAAGGACAAGAGCCTGGTACAGATGAGGAGATCAAACAATTCTGTACTCTCGAATACGGAGTTGAATTCCCAATGTTTTCAAAAGTTTCGGTAAAAGGGGAAGATCAAGATCCTCTATTCAGTTATTTAACGGGTCAACCAAATCCTGATTTTGACGGTGAGATCAAATGGAATTTTGAGAAATTCTTAGTAGGGAAGGACGGTTCTTTAAAAAGAAGATTCAGAAGCAGTGTAAAGCCGGAAAGTGAGGAAATTTTGGAAGCAGTTAAAACGGAATTGTCAAAATAAACGTTAATTATATTACCATCCCGAAAGAGGGTTGCGATTGAGTTCGTGACCCTCGTCTTTTTCAAAGAGATTTCAGAAATGGCTTGACTTCGAACTAAGATGCTGTGTATATTTGATGCTCTCAAAAAGGTCCGGTAGTTCAGTTGGTTAGAACGCCTGCCTGTCACGCAGGAGGTCGAGGGTTCGAGTCCCTTCCGGATCGCAAATTAAAGCTTCCAAGTTTTGGAAGCTTTTTTTGTTTGTAGAAACCTCAACATAAATCAGGCTTTATTAAACGCTTGAATAGTGAACGGGGTAGAACAAAATTGTACTTAATAGTTCATAGAAGTACAATTTCTTATCTTTATGGTTCAATAAAAGTTATTATATATTATAAGCGTATAAAAAACAGAGAGTAATGTCAGTTTACGACCCAACATATGATGTGATAGTAGTAGGTGGAGGTCACGCAGGAAGTGAAGCAGCTGGGGCTGCAGCACAAATGGGTGCCAAGACACTTTTAATCACAATGAACCTGGAAGCTATTGCAAAAATGTCTTGCAATCCGGCAATGGGTGGTGTTGCCAAAGGACAGTTAGTTAGAGAGATTGATGCGCTTGGAGGGTTATCCGGAATCGTAAGTGATGAGACCGGAGTCCAATTCAGGATGTTAAATAAAAGTAAAGGCCCCGCAATGTGGAGCCCCCGATGCCAAAGCGACCGCATGCTATATGCTCAGAAAATGAGAGAAAGGCTGGAAGAAAAGGAAAGTCTATTTTTCCGCCAGGATAATGTTGTTGATCTTATTTCCGAAGAGTGCACTATAAAAGGAGTAGTTACTCAAACAGGACAAAAATTTTATGCCAAATCAGTAATTCTCACTACAGGGACCTTTGGTAATGGACTGATTCATATTGGTGAAGCGCAACACGGCGGTGGTAGGTCGGGAGAAAGAGCCTCTATAGGGATTTCTGCGGCATTAGAAAAATTAGGTTTCGAGGTAGGTAGATTAAAAACAGGGACTCCGCCCAGGGTAGACGGCCGTACTGTTGATTACTCCCAGTTAGAGGAGCAGTTTGGAGATGAGAATCCTACGGCTTTTTCCTTTTTAACAGAGAAGCTTCCTTCTTTAGAGGAACAGATGTCTTGTTGGATTGGATATACCAATGAGGAAGTTCATGAGGTTTTAAAAACCGGCTTTGATCGAAGCCCGATGTTTAATGGAAGAATTAAATCTATAGGCCCAAGATATTGTCCCAGCATTGAGGATAAAATTAATCGTTTTGCAGATAAAGACCGTCACCAATTATTTTTGGAGCCTGAAGGGTGGAATACATACGAGATGTATTTGAATGGATTTTCTACCTCTCTCCCTGAAGATGTACAATATAAAGCTTTAAGAACTATTCCCGGCTTTGAAGAAGTAATAATGATAAGGCCCGGCTACGCCATTGAGTACGACTACTTTCCCCCACACCAAGTTAAGCGCTCCCTAGAGACAAAGATCGTTGAAGGTCTTTTCTTTGCGGGTCAAATAAACGGGACTACCGGTTATGAGGAAGCTGCGTGTCAAGGGCTTATGGCTGGAATTAATGCCGGTCTGTTTAGTCAGGATAAAGACCCTTTAATTCTTCAAAGATCAGAGGCATATATAGGAGTTCTTATCGATGACCTAATTAATAAAGGCACAGAAGAGCCATATCGAATGTTTACCTCAAGAGCGGAACATCGAATATTACTTAGACAGGATAATGCAGATCTTCGTCTTACAGAGATCGGGCATAGAATTGGGTTAGCCTCTGATGAAAGGTTTGCAAGAGTTCAAGAGAAAAAAGAAGCGATAGATAAATTAGATGATCTGATCAAAGACTATACTGTTCGTCCGGAGCAAATAGATCCATTGCTGAATAGTTTGGATAGCTCACCAATGAGTCAACCCATGAAGGCTATTAAAATTTTACTAAGACCCGAAATATCACTAAAAGATATGATGGATCATGATCCTGAGCTTGCCGACCAGATCAATGAGATCAGTACTGATGAAAAAGTTTTGGAGCAAATAGAGATCCAGGTTAAATATGCCGGGTATATAGAGAAGGAATTTGAGATGGTGAAAGAAATGGAGAAGCAAGAGAACATGCCTATTCCTGAACAAATTGAATACACCAACATCAAAAGTTTATCTACTGAGGGGACTCAAAAGCTTTCAAAGATACGCCCCGAAACCATTGGGCAGGCAAGCAGAATCAGCGGCGTGTCCGCAAGTGATATGTCTGTGCTTATGATTTATCTGAAAAATTAGCGCCATGTTTCACGTGGAACATAAAGTATCCTACTCTGAATACACGGGAGATAATGTTGGTTCTGTACGAAATATCTTTCAGGCAAATAAAGATTTATTAGGCCAATATGTTGACCGGCTTCTCTGGTGGAATGACAAGGTGAACCTCGTAAGTCGGGATGTTCCACGTGAAACAGTGCTTAATCATATTGAGCATTCCCTGGTAATTTCTCGGTCAAAGCTTTTTAAGGATTCAAGTTTGATAATAGATGCAGGTACGGGGGGCGGGCTTCCCGGGATTCCTTTAGCCATAACAAATCCGGATAAGGGGGTCGTTTTAAATGATATTGTGTCAAAGAAGATCATGGCCTGTAAGCATATGGCTTCCGGATTAAAACTAAAGAACACAGAGTCCTTTATGGGCTCTTTAGAAAACCTTGAGGTTAAACCGGACTCAACAATAGTTTCTAAGCACGCCTTTAAGATAAACGAGATGATCAAAATGATAGAGGGCAAGTCGTGGTTGGGCGTTGTTCTGCTGAAAGGTAGGGATGAGATTGAAAGTGAGTTAAGTGGAATAGAGTTAAGTCTCGAAATTTCCGTGTATGACCTCCAGGAAAATTTTCAAAATCCATTTTATAATGGGAAAGCAATGGTTGAAATAATAAGAAGGGTGCAAGGTGAATAGCTCAGAAAGAAGATTAAAGCTAATGTTATTGTTGCAGCAACCGGGAAAAAGACTAACTGTTGACGAACTGGCTGAGCGGTTTGATGTGAGCAGAAGAACTATTTTCAGAGATTTCAATGCTTTGCAAGAAATCAATGTTCCGGTAACTTGGGACCGGTATTCCGGATATGGCTTAATTGAAGGGTATAAAATTCCCCCATTGATGTTTACCTCAAAAGAACTGGCGACAATTATGGTGGGTCTGAATTTTGTAAAGTCACAGGTTGATCAGGGTTTGGTGGAAGACGCCAAAGGAGTGGAGGTGAAGATCAAAAATGTACTGCCCGATGAATTAAAGAAATTCATGGATTCTCTTGAGGGGCGAACCATCGTTGATCCATTTCTAAAGTTTGGAGGAAAAAAGAAAAAAGGGGGAAGTTGGTATTTGATAAACAGTGCCATCGCGCAACAAAAAAGAATGCAATTTGAGTACACTACAAAATCAGGCGAGACCGGTATTCGAAAAATTGACCCGTACATTTTGGTTTTTTACCAAGATCACTGGAATGTAATTGGAAAATCGCATCTCAGGGGTGAGATTAGAAATTTTATACTGGAAAATGTAAATGAGGTTCTAATTTTAGACGAAAGCTATGAGCTTAAGAAGGAGTTGGACGTAGAGGGGCTTATTTTCCGATCTGACGAGAGTTCTCATTCCATCACACTGTTGGTCGAAAAAAGCGAGATGTCGCGCCTGGAGGCGAATTTACCGGCTAAAATTATTAAGAAAAGTGATTTAAATTCTAAACAAATTAAGGCGGAGTTTAAATTCGATAATTTAGCTTACATCAACGAGTGGCTTTTGCAATTTGGGAAGAAAATCAAAATTGAAGAACCCGCTGAGTTAATTGAGAAAAGAAAAAAACTGCTTCTCGAAATGTTAGAATAATAATGAGCTTTTCTAAATCGGAATGTTTCCAAAGACCGGATCAAATTCTGCTTGATTCTGGAAAGTCCCCAGTAAAATTTTTTTAGAAATAGATTCGATTAAAATTTCTTATAAGCTTACCGTTAATTTATTATTAATATTATTCTTGCAAGAAAAAAGGGTCTGAGCAAGGAAATCAAAGTATATCTACCCTTCAGATTCTGTTTCTTCAAATCTCTTACGCAGCTTCACCGGTTTTTTGGGATCCTTTTTCTTTCGGACTCGCATATTTATTATCTCAACAAGTAGAGAAAAGAACACGGCAAAGTAGATATAACCTTTTGGTACATGGAATTCAAAAGCTTCGATCATTAGCATAAAGCCAATAAGGATCAAAAAGGAAAGAGCAAGAATTTCAAGTGTAGGATGCTTTTTAATGAATTCACTGATCGTTCCTGCAAAAACAATCATCACTATAATGGCAATTACTACAGCGATGATCATCAGCAGAAGTTCATCCGTGAGGCCGATAGCCGTGAGAATACTGTCGAATGAAAAAATTAAATCAAGCGCTACGATCTGAAAAATGACCTGTCCAAATGTTGCAAGCTTCTTTGTTCCTTTTTCATCATGCTGCCCCTCCATTTTATGGTGGATTTCAACCGTACTTTTAAAGATCAGAAACACCCCGCCGACAAGCAAAATTATGTCACGTATACTAAAACCATAATCAAAAATGGAAAAGAGGGGTTCGGTAAAACCAATAATCCAGCTAATGCTAAGCAACATGGCAACTCGGAAAACAAGGGCTAAAACAAGCCCGGTTGTACGAGCCTTTTTCTGCTGCCCGACGGGTAGTTTATTTGAAACAATGGATATAAAAATGATGTTATCTACCCCAAGTACAATTTCAAGAAAGGTAAGTGTTAGAAGAGCGATCCAGCTTTCAGGTTGGAGTAGAATTTCCATAAGTAGAATTTAGGTTTTGATATGGAGCAGTTAGCTCTGCTTAATTTTAAAGAGTAGATAGATTTTAATTAATTTTATTGAAAAATCTAAAAGATAAAAAAATCATTTTGACATAGCCTAATATTAGAGTTATAAAAAAGGGCTTCTAAATGGAAGCCCTTTTTGTTTTGAATAAAAATTTAGTGAAGAAGATTAATCATCATCACCGTCATCATCTCCATCACTTTCTTCTTCATTAACCACGCGCGTTATGGCTGCAATGGCACCATCAGAATCAAGGCGCATAATGCGAACTCCCTGGGTATTTCTTCCCATGGTGCGAATTCCTCCACAACTCATTCGGATGACTTTTCCGGCCTCAGTTATGATCATAAGATCATCTTGATCAGTTACCTCTTTGAGGGCAATTAAGTCTCCAGTTTTCGGGGTTATCTTAAGTGTAATCACTCCTTTACCACCTCGGGATTGTTCTCTGTAATCGTCTACCATAGATCGTTTTCCATATCCATTTTCGGACATTGCAAGAACAGTGGCTTCATGTGTATTCTTGATGACCACCATATCTACGATTTCACCTTTCTTGGAGAG
>NZ_DASSWP010000006.1:0-12685 GCF_035704785.1 Gracilimonas sp.
TAACGACCCAGCGTTTAAGCGGCGAGTCGAGTTGTTGGAATTAAGGCTGCGAACCCTAAACGAGTCCGCTTGAAACGCCTTGTTATGTGAAAACTGACTGCGTTTGAACCACCGCTAAATGTGGAAAAAGCAACCGATTACTGCAAATTAAAAAACTACTTTGTTTCCCGGACAGGCTAACCGGAAGCGTGGAACAGGAGTTTCTAACAACGCTCCGGGCGCTGCGGAAAGGTGAAAACACTTTTGAACGACTTTCCAGCAAAAATTTCTTTAAAACCACGGGCGCAGATTAGAACCGAAAAAGTGGCACACCACAAACAACGCACCGGGCAACATTAAAAGCTACGAACCCCAAAAAAGCTCCGATCAACACACACAAAAACTGAAAGCCTGGCCGGGCACATAACATATAATTATGTGGAATGAAGGAAGGTGCAAAAATTCCTTATAAAAATGCAAATGAATTAATTACAAGTCTCTGATATGTATTGAAATATGTTATCGGGAATTTTTATGAAAAATATTTCCTGCTAATATTTCCTGATAAAATCTGTAAGGAATGGCTTTGAAATCGCTCTTACTTAAAAACAAATAGGAGCATTTTATGAAAAAACCAAAACTTTTGAGCAAGTTCGTGCCGAAATAAGACGCCGTAATTATAGCTACAAAACAGAAGGCGCATATACCAATTGGATCACTCGCTATGTACGGTTTCATGATTTCAAGCATCCAAAGCAATTGGGGAAAAACGAGATAGTGGAATTTTTGAACTTCCTTGCAAACGATAAAAATGTAGCTGCTTCTACTCAAAATCAGGCACTTTGCGCTTTAGTCTTTTTATATGATCATATTCTGGATCAGCCATTCGGCACGCTCCATGACCTTAAAAGAGCAAAGAAACCCAAACGATTACCGGTAGTTCTTTCCCAAAATGAAGTCAGCCGGGTTTTACAAAATATGGAAGGGGTTAAAAAATTAGTGGTGCAGCTATTGTATGGAGCCGGGATGAGAATATCGGAAGCACTGAGGCTCAGGGTTAGGGATATTGATTTTGAATACCGGCAAATTATCGTCAGAAATGGAAAAGGTCTTCGGGATCGGGTAACTATTTTACCGGAGAAACTTCAACCTGAACTAAAAATACATATCCAAAA
This sequence comes from Gracilimonas sp., assembly GCF_035704785.1. Classification (GTDB taxonomy): domain Bacteria; phylum Bacteroidota; class Rhodothermia; order Balneolales; family Balneolaceae; genus Gracilimonas. Next base: position 1,155 of record NZ_DASSWP010000006.1, read on the forward strand.
AGTGAAAAACTTGCATGCCAAAGATCTAAAAAAGGGATACGGCAGTGTAGTGATGCCCAAAGCATTGAGCCGAAAATACCCCAATGCAGAAACTGAATTTGGCTGGCAATATATTTTTCCATCAAAAACCCGGGCTAAAGACCCAAGAAGTGGTAAATGGCAGCGTTATCATATTTCCGGCTCATCCATTCAAAAAGCAGTAAAAGAAGCATTCCAAAAAGCACAGATCCATAAAAAGTCAGGGTGCCACACATTCCGTCATTCCTTCGCCACGCACCCCGTTAGAAATTAATCCTATGAGATATTTTTATGTATATGTATTAAAAAGTTTGAAGGATCATAAATGGTATACTGGATATACCAATGATTTAAAAAAAAGACTGAGAGAACATAATAATGGAAAAACATCTTCGACTAGATATCGAAGGCCTTTTAAGCTAATCTACTTTGAAGGTTGTCTAAAAGAGGAGGATGCCAAAGCAAGAGAAAAATATCTAAAATCAGGAATGGGTAAAAGATATATCAGAAATAGACTTAAAAGGTATTTTTGGGAGGATTAATTTCTAACGGGGCGCATCTGCTCCAAAACGGCTACGACATCCGCACCGTACAGGAACTCCTCGGCCACAAAAACTTAAAGACAACAATGATCTACACCCACGTCATCAACAAAGGCGGAAACTACATCAAATCCCCGGTGGATATCATTTAATGGAGTCATCCTGAGGAACCGAAGGACCTGCACAAGCAGTTATAGATCGTCCATCGTAATTCGGTCCATCGATCCCTCGCAAATCAGCCGGCCCAAACCACTCGGGCCGGGAGCCCCAAAATGCTATCCAAAAAAAGAAGCTGCAAACTAGTTCAAAAGAGGAGACCAAAATCCATCCATCACCCCGCTATTTAGCGGAAAGATGGATTCCAGCCGTTCCCAGATTCAACTTTCGATGTTGCTTGTTCGAAGTTCTCCCCGCCCAACCCCAGAAACCGGGAAGTCCGCAAGGCATCCCCAACAAGAACATTAGGAACATCAGGAACAAGTTCAAAACCTAACACCTAACACCTCGTTCCTAAAACCTATTCCCCAAACTCAAACTCCTTGGGCGGCTCCACACCCTTCAGATGCTTCACAAAATAATCCCAGCGTTTACGCATCATATAATCCTCGCCATAGTAACCATGTCCGCGATTTGGAAACATGATCAAGTCGAAATCCTTATTGGCTTCGATCAATGCATTTACCATCAAAAGCGTATTGTAAGGAGGGACGTTACTGTCAAGCGTGCCATGCGTTAGCAATAGTTTTCCCTTTAGGTTTTCAGCCAGCAGCTGATTGGCCTGATTGTCATAGTTGGTAGCTTGGCCGGTTGTTTCTTCTTCGGAAGGAGCAACTTCCAACAATCCTTGCCATTTCTCGCCCCAGGGGTCAGCATAATTTCGGTTGTCATGATTTCCGGCTCCTGAAACAGCCACATCATAAAAATCAGGATAGGCTAAAAGTGCACGCGTTGAAGCAAAGCCTCCTCCCGAATGCCCATAGATCCCAACCCTGCTGATATCCATCCAGTTGTGGCGTTCACCCAGCTGTTTGATCATAGCGATTTGATCGGGAATACCGTTATCACCCATGTTGCCATAGTAAAATTCATGAAATGATTTAGAACGGCCCGGCGTACCCATTGCATCTACTTCAACCACGATGAATCCAAGTTCAGCCATCGCCTGTTTGTCGGAGCGGGAAGCACGGAAAGAGCGGCTGCCCACACTTCCCGACTGCGGCCCCGGATACAGGTAGTTCAATACCGGATAAGAAGCAGAAGAGTTGAAGTTACTCGGCTTATACATCAGCCCGTAAAGATCTGTTTCCCCGTCACGAGCCTTTACGGTAAATGGGGTTGGGGCAACCCATCCGGCCTCTTTAAGTTTCGAAATATCGGCTTCTGCCAGTACCAGTAACTCTTCACCGCTCATATTACGAATGGTTGAGATTGGCGGAGTGGTGGGAGTGGAGTACGTATCCACAAAGTAAGCACCCGATTCGGAAAGGGTGATCTCATGGTTGGCCTCATCAGGAGTGAGCAGGGTAAGACCGCTTCCGTCAAAATTCACCCGGTAAAGATATTTGAAATAGGGATCTCCGTCTTCACGGCCTGAGCCGGTGAAATAAATAGTTCGATCCGGTTCATCTACCCGCAGGATTTCGAGCACGGTCCAGTCTCCTGAAGTAATTTGATTTTTGAGCTCTCCGCTTTGAAGATCATAAAGATATAAATGCCCCCAGTCCGATCGTTGTGAGAACCAGATCACCTCATTGCTGTTTTTGAGCAATCTCCAGCTGATACCGTCCACACCGGATTCGAAAAAAGTATCGGTTTCCTCTTTTAGAACAGATCGAACCTGCCCGGTATTGGGGTCTGCGGTTTGAAGATGAACATCTTGATGATTACGCGAGACAGAGACAAAAGCGAGCGTGTTGCTGTCGTTGCTCCATTCATTATCCAGAAAATTACCGCCGCGTCCTGCTACATGATCGGTGATGGTTGAACGCTGTGGATCGGCATCTTTCCTCAAACGAACTACGTTTGGAGTGGGCTCCAGATTTATGACCACCCGGTGTAAACGAAAAATTAAACTATCGCCGGGAAGGGGATACTTCCATTCTTGTAATTCCGGATGACCAACTTTGGTTGAAGCCAAGTACATTTCACCGACTCCACGAGCGTCCTGCTGGAAAGTTGAAATTCGTTTGGAATCGGGCGACCATAGCAAAACGGGGCTGTCACGTTTTGTCCATCCGGCATTGTTGGTTGCATATCCGAAATCTTGTTGGCCGTCGTAGGTGAGCTGAGTCACTCGATTCGTTTCCAGGTTCCGCATATATAAATTGTAGTCTCGGATAAACACTGCTTTTTTTCCATCCGGTGATACGGATTCATTCCAGTTTCTTTGCGGTCCATCTTTTGTTAACTCCTCACAAGTGCCGGCACTTAGCATACAGCGATAAGCTGTACCGTTGACGCTGAATCCTATTGCACTTTTTTGATCTTCGTAACTAAAATTGTTGAACGGAAGGCCGAGGGGAGAAATATCCTCGTTTCTGATTGTAGAAAGTGCTTCCGCAATTTTTTCGTGATCGAAAGCTCTTTCTTTGGTTCCGACCTCCGGATCGGCGATCATAAATTCAGTGCCGTCTGAGAGGGAATGTCGGTAGATCAGGCTGCCGTCATCAAGCCACTGCGTTCCCGATATGGTTCCGTGCACCAGATCATTGGTATTGGAGGATAGAAAAGTTTCGGCGCGTTTATAATCTTCTTCAGTGACTTGCTCAGAGTTAGAACTGCAGGCCGAGGTCATCACAAATAACAACGTAAAAACAAGAAAAGTGGAAGAACGGAATTTCATATTCGATAAATATTAATTAGAGCTATACTGTGAATATAGAGAATGATTAGACTTCTTCAAGTAAAACTATGTCACCCGGGAGCAGAAGACGGCAACTACATCAAAATCCCCATGGCTGCCATTTACCCGAGTCATCCTGAACCGCCATCCGGCGGTGAAGGACCTACACAAGCACGAAACAACATTCATTCCTTGAAGATGCTTCGGAAGTATCCTCAGCATGACTGTAAAAGAAAGTATGAACCTAAAATAATCATTTAAACCAAGCTAAGTCATCCTGAACTGCCAGCCGGCGGTGAAGGACCTGCACAAGCACGAATCAGCAACAAGCCAAAATGAGCCGGAATATTTACCAACCCACAAACAGTATAAATCGTCCATCGTAATTCGGTCCATCGATCACTCGCAAATCAGCCGGCCCAAAATGTCATCCAAAAAAAAGAAGCTGAAAACAAGTTCAAAATAGGAGGCCAAAATCCATCCATCACCCCGCCATCCGGCGGAAAGATGGATTCCACCCGCTCCGAACCACTTAGACCTGGAGCTTCCGCAAGCCATTCCCAACGCGGACCCTGGGAACGAGTTCAACTCTCAACTTTCAACTCTCAATTATCAATTATCAACTCCTAACTCCCAAAACTAAATTTCATCTAACCTCCTCAACCTCTAAATTCAGGCAATGAAAATTCTTACAGCCATTTTCAACTTCTACCTTCAAAGCAGTATTCACGTATCTTTAGCTGTGACCTCACTTGCAGTGATATCCGTTATGCAAATAGGTTTTGTTCCCGAACCGTTGGTTTTGATCTTCATCTTTCTTGGAACCATTGTTGGATATAATTTTGTGAAATACGCAGGGGTCTCAAACCGACATAACCTGAAGATCACTTTAAACGTCAATCTTATTCGTGGTTTTACGGGTTTGTGTTTTTTGGGGTTGATCTATTTCGGCCGGCTACTCCCTATAGACGTGCTGATTACAGCTGCTATGTTTGGATTCCTTACACTTCTATATGCAGTCCCACTTTATAAAAACAGGAATTTGAGAAGTTTATCTGGAATCAAGATATTTATCATTGCGCTGGTATGGATGGGAGTGTCGGTATTGGTGCCTCTTACATATCATAATCTCAGTTTCAATCTCAGAGTATTTTACCAATGTCTGGAGATCTTTCTATTTGTGATTGTACTGACCCTTCCTTTTGAAATTCGTGATCTCAAATATGACGAAAATAAACTCGGAACTATTCCACAAAAGCTGGGTGTCAAAAGATCAAAGTGGCTTGGTACAGTACTTTTGATGTTAGCAGCAGTGGTCGCTTTTTTGCAAAACTATAGGAGTGATCTCGGTCTCTTCATTACTCTTGGAATCTTCCTTCTCACGCTGATATTGCTATGGGCTGCCAAGAAAGATCAGGGAAAATATTACGCGGCATTTTTAGTGGAAAGTGTACCGATCGTTTGGTTAATCCTGCTTCTGAATTTTTAAATTCTTTTCTGATAACAAAATATATCCTCAAGAATCTATCTTTCGATAGTAGGGGATAGAAGAATAAGGGAAGAAACCTGAGATCTCTACTCTTCAGGTTCCCGAAGTTTCAGTTTAGCGACGGCTTCAATGTGATATGTTTGGGGAAACATGTCCACAGGTTGTACTTCTTCGATCTCATATACCTTATTGAGCTCTTTCAGGTCTCTTGCCATGGTAGAGCTGTTGCAGCTTACATACACAATGCGTGGCACCTTAAGTTCGCAAAGCCGCTCAACCACATCCGCATGCATACCGGCACGGGGCGGGTCGGTGATCAATACGTTGGGGGCTCCATGTGTTTTTACCACTTCTTCCGTAAATACATCTTTCATGTCACCTTTGATAAAGGAAACATTTCCAACATTGTTTTCTTCGGCGTTGAATCTGGCATTTTTTACCGCTACATCCACCAATTCAATTCCCAACACATGCTTAGCGGGTTTGCTCATGAATAGGCTCAGGGTTCCGACTCCACAATACAGGTCATACACAATATCTCCGTCTTGCAGCTCGGCATAATTTCTGGCGATCTCATACAGCTTTTCAGCTTGTGCCGTATTTGTTTGAAAGAAAGCGTTCGGATGGATCTTAAAAGTGAAATCTCCGATCTCATCAACAATGAAGCCGGGGCCGTGTAATACTTTTTCAAACCTTCCGATAGCAGTAGGGCTCTTGGTGTCATTCACATTATTCACAATGGTGGTGATAAATGGGAATTCTTCCAGCAGTGCCCGGGCCATTTTTTGCATTACTTCCTGATCATCCTGAAAAGTGACAAGGTTTACCATGAAATCGTCCGTGTGGTGTGAATTACGGATCATAACGTGGCGCATAAAGCCGGAATCCTCAAAAGTGTCGTAAGGGGTAATACCATGCTCAATGCAATAATTGCGAACAAAATCGAGGATCTGAAATGATTCGGGAACCTGTAAATGGCATTCTTTCAGGTTCAGGATCTTATCAAAACGTCCGGGAGCGTGAAGTCCTGCAGCGAAGGCAGAATCATCTACATATTCATCGCGATTGATTTCTTCCTGGGTGAGCCAGCGTCGTGCACTTATGCTGTACTCCATTTTATTCCGGTAGTAGAATTCCTCGTCAGCACCTATTCCCATTTTAACGATAGAGCCATCGAGATGTCCGATCCGCTCAATATGATCACGAACTTGTTGTGTTTTGAACTCCAGCTGTTTCGCGTAGGGGATATGTTGCCAGCTGCAACCGCCACAAACATTAGCATGTCTGCATCTGGGTTCTATGCGGTGGGGACTTGGTTCAAGGATCTCAAGCAGTTTAGCCTCACGGTACTTTTTCTTCTTTTTGATGATCCGGGCTATTACTTTATCGCCGGGGGTGGTTCCGGGTACGAATACTGCTAATCCGTCAACTTTTGCTAAACCTTTGCCTTTAAATGCTGCATCTATAATTTCCAGTTCTACTTCCTGACCTTTTTTTAGTGCCATGATCTATGTGGACTCCTCGGGGATATCTGCGTAATACGTTTTAAATTGAATGTTTAATGCGACATGTTCACTGGTTACTTCCGCTAATTTGGTTGCGGTGGTCTCCAGCTGCCGCAGAGCAATGTTGGTAAGTGTTTGCAAAAACTTGACCGCTATTTGGGGATGGCGGTCTCTCAAAACCTCAAAATCCGGCTTAAAGAAACCCAAAAGATCGCAATCGGTAACGCAACGTGCCGAAGATTTACGTCGCAGGCTATAACCTATTGTAAGAGCTCCGAAGCTCTCCGGAGATTTTAACTCAAAATCAGAGATAAGCTCATCAGGGTTTTCTTCATCCGGGTTGCCAATGGTAAGCTGTATGGTTCCCTCCTCAATAAAGTACATTCCGGTACCGGGATCATTCTTATAGAATACGTATTCGCCTTCTTTATAGCTGCGGCGGTGGCATAGCTGTAAAAATTCATACCTTTCAGCAGGGTTCAGATTAGCCAAAAACTTGGACTTGAACACAATGTTCGACTGATCTTTTAAACGTTTTATTTTATCAAACATAGCAGCTTTTATTGAGGTTAAAAAGAGTGACCGATACCGAAACTGAAATATAATTGCTTATTGTTTAACCAACCAGCCTGAAGGTCGTGCAGGCGGAAGGTAAAATCAAACCGAACTACTATATATTCCCAATCAAGGCGAATTCCAGGGCCGCTGCCTACAGCTATCTGATTATAGAAATTGTCAAATCGAAAGCGCCCTTGCTCCAGCCTGTCTTCATTATTCTCATCTCTGAAGTCATTCCGCGGGCCGTACCAGATATTACCTGCATCCGCAAATAGGGCAGCGTACCAGTTGGCTCCAAGAAAATTACTGATAAAAGTTTGACGAACTTCCATAAAAGCAGCTAGTTTTATTTCCCCTCCGGGAATGTTAACATTTTCCGTTGATATATCCCCGGGCCCTAGCTGAAATGGAGCCCAACCTCGTATATCATTGCTTCCACCTGCAAAAAATCTCCTGTTAAGAGGTATGGAAGTAGAGCCTCCATAAGGATGGGCAAAGCCGCCGTAAAGCCGCCAGGCAAACACTCCGTTTTCTGAAATAGGATAATAACGTCGGTAATCGGCAGATAGTTTTACAAAACGGCTGTAGCTTAAACTGTTGTTGCTGAGCTTAAACAAGGCCGGGAGATTTCCTTCCAGGGTATCCGGTGTGGTAATATAATTGTCGATCAAATAAGGAATATTTCCGCCTAATGAGACCGAATATTCGCTGTAATAACCGCGATTTCGCTTAATGATATCGGTATTTTGACTCCTAAAGGAATATCGTATTATGGATGAAACCTGTGGGTTGAAATCTTCGAGAATACGCTGTAATTCAAAGGCATCCACAATGGTTCCATCTTGCAGGGTGTCTGAACCAAATTCTTCTCTGAGGTTCCTGATGTATGCATCCGAAGGGCTTGTATCTACAACATCTAATTCTACCAAATCGAGATAACTTGAGAAAATAGGTGTATGATTTACTTCATATCTAATGTTGAAACCGACATCAGAATTGATGTCGAATAACAGCTGATCAGATCGGGTGTACGTCAACAGATACCGGGTAACACCGCTGGTAAAGCCCGGTCTGTTATCAAGTGCATTAAAAGGGAAGTTCAAACGCGGAACCGAGTAGTCGGCACTGAGTTCATAGCTGCGGAAAACTGAAGATTGTGTGGCTGTGGGATCTATTTCCTCCAGAACCGAAGGGCTTACAAATTCGAAGCTGGCATTGGCACCAATGGTCAGATTTTCGGCATTTCCAAACACGTTATTGTTGTTGTAATCAACCCCAAAACCGGTGCCATATCCATAACGCTTCATTCCAAATAGTTCAGCGGATATACTGTGCTTTGTCAGGGTCTGAAGATCGAAATAAGTTGGGATCATATCCTGACTGAAATCAGGTTGAGTTTGATTTTCGCTTTGACTAAACCTCTGTATATACAGCATTCCAAGATTTTGAAACTCATTGACCGTCTCCAAATATAGAGAGTGATTGTATCGCTCTCCCGGTTTAAAAAGAATTTGATCAGAAAGAAGACTGAACTTGGTGCGGGTCCCGGGTTCTTTTTCCAGTATAATAGTTAGGGTTGAATCCGTTGTATGCGGAGGTCCGCGTAGGGTATCCTTTTGAGTGAAGTTAACCGGCGGTTCTGCGTCACTTAATCGAATTCTGACATCTCCGAACTCATAAACCTTACCGGCATTTATTAGGTAGAGTACATCGAGCGTATGGGCTTGAGTGGTATCATCTTTTACCAAAGCTATCACTGAATCTCGCTGAATGGAAGCATAACCGTTATTTTTTAAAAAAGTGATAATGCGTTGCTGTTCAGTGCTAAGCTGTTGTGAGCTGTACTGCTGATTTACGGTATAGGTTGTATCATTGATCCTTCCACGGGTTAAAGCACTCCCTTGTAAAAAGTTAAACTTCTTCTGTGGATCACTGAAATTAGGCATTCCGCTGTAGGATACCGTCTCGATCTGATAAGCCGGGCCTTCTTCGATAATAAAAGAGACCTCGACCCTGTCGGTACGATATTCAACTATGCTGGTATCAACATTTACATCCAGAAATCCCAGCGATTCATAATATAAAGCGATACGCTCCATATCATTTCCAACAACTTCTCGGCTTAAATAGGCGGGTTCTTCACCAAATCGCCCATTTGTAGTTTTCCATATAAAATACCAGGGAGTAAAACGGGGAATACTCAAAAACTCTCTGTTTGTTCTGGTTCGCACCAAAGTAGTAAGAGTGCGATCTTTTATGTTGTCATTCCCGGAAAACCGAATCCGGCGTACCACATCTTCGGTATTGGTTTCTTCCTGGATGGCTTGCGCATAAGTCGCTGGCGGATAAATAAAATCCATCCATGTAAATATACATAGCGAAAATGCAATTATAAGCTGGCGATAGATAGGTTTATGCAAGGGAATACAGAAAAAACGGTTGGTTTCAATTAATAACAAAATTCAACCGCAGCCTCTGATTAATAAATTTAATAATTAAACGTCGTCGTAATCGAAGCCTTCATCTTCCTCGTTATGGAAAAAGTCTTCTTTACGGATGTAATCAGGCCAGATATCTTCTATACCTTCATATACAGGTTCTTCACCTTGTTCAATTTCTTCGAGTTCTTCGAGATTTACAATTACCTGGTTAGGCAGGCCATTGCGTTCTGCCCATTCAATAAGTTCTTCTCGGGTGGCCGGGAAGGGGGCATCATCTAAAGCTGCGGCTAATTCAACGGTCCAAATCATAATTATGTTATTATTTTAAAATGAATGACTGTAATAAACACAAGTGTCAATAAAACACAAGTGAATAAATAAAATTTTTGTTCCAAATTCGTGCCGAAAATATTGTTATCTTCGCACAAATACATCAACTAAATCCTGAGAGGATTATTTTTATGTTTAATAGTGTAGGTGCCCCTGAAATTCTGATCATCGCCATCGTGGTGTTAGTGTTATTTGGAGCAAAAAGAATTCCTGAATTAGCCCGTGGTTTAGGCCAGGGTATTAAGGAATTCCGCCAGGCTTCAAAAGACATCAAAAAGGAAATTGAAGAAAGTTCCCGTGATATCAATGATGCAGCAAATCACGAAGAAACCACTTCTAAAAGCAATTAAAAGCAGAAATTGAACTACATGACTATTGCCGAGACTCGAGAAAAAGTCTTATCTGGAGAAACAAAACTTCGTGACATTGTAGAGCATTATATTGAACAGATCAAATCACAAAACAGCAGCATAAACGCGTATGTTTATACCGATTTTGAAGCTGCTTTGACCCGTGCCGGAAAGATCCAAAAAAAGATCGATAATGGCACTTCCGGTAAACTTGCCGGCGTGGTAATGGGCATCAAAGATGTGATTTCTGAGCGAGGAAAGAAATTAACTTGTGCGTCAAAGATACTTGAGAACTTCGAAAGTGTGTATGATGCCACAGTAATTGAACGCCTGAAAGCCGAAGATGCTATTCTTCTCGGCCGTTTGAATATGGACGAATTTGCCATGGGCTCTGCCAATGAGTACAGCAATTTTGGACCGGTCAAAAATCCCCATAACACAGAAAAAGTACCGGGTGGTTCTTCGGGCGGAAGTGCCGCTGCCGTAGCATCAGATATGGCCATGGTTACTCTTGGTTCCGATACCGGAGGCTCCATCCGCCAGCCTGCTTCTTATTGCGGAGTGGTAGGATTGAAGCCCACATATGGACGGGTTTCAAGATACGGATTGGTAGCTTTTGCTTCTTCTTTTGATTGTATTGGCCCTTTGGCAAATTCGGTGGAAGATTCTGCACGGGTGCTGGATGTTATAGCAGGATTTGATGAACGTGATAATACTTCCTCACAAAAAGAGAAAGAGGATTACATCTCTGCAGTTCAAAATCCTAAGAAGAATATTAAGATCGGCGTCCCGAAAGAATTTTTTGGAGAAGGTCTGGATGAAGAGATCAAGACCGGAGTGAATAAGATCCTTAAAGATCTTGAGGCAGATGGGGCAGAATTGGTCCCGGTTGAATTGCCACATACTAAATATGGAATTGCCACTTACTACGTTTTGGCTACTGCTGAAGCCTCCAGTAACTTAGCCCGATATGATGGCATTAGATATGGCCATCGTGCCGATAAGGATGAAATGCTGGATGAATTAAAGCAAGAAGAAAAGGCGCTGAAGGAACGATTTGAGCTCGCAGAAGGGGATGCTAAAATTGCGGCTCAGGAAAAACTGGCTAAACTTGATTCCCCGCTTATTCGCCTCTATAAAAAATCCCGTACTGAAGGATTTGGAGATGAAGTAAAACGCAGAATTATGCTGGGTACTTATGTATTGAGTGCCGGTTACTATGATGCCTATTATGGAAAAGCTCAAAAGGTACGGCGGCTTATTCAGGAAGATTATAAAAAAGCGTTTGAGAAAGTGGATGTGATCGTAAGTCCAACTGCTCCGACAACAGCTTTCGACCTCGGTGCAAAACTGGATGATCCGATCCAGATGTACCTGAATGATGTGTATACAATCAGCGCCAACTTAGCGGGTATTTGTGGGATCAGCGTTCCTGCCGGTACACACAGCGATGGAA
>NZ_DASSWP010000111.1:0-15876 GCF_035704785.1 Gracilimonas sp.
ATTTACAGGAATCTCGGCCGCTGCGGCGTGAACTACCGCATGGCTTAACATTTTTTCCCCTTTAGCTACTTGTGCATCCACATCTTTTCCGTCGTGTGCCACGGTTAGGGGGAAGATGGGCTCTTCCGAGTTTTCATCCCGAATCATAAAAGCGATGTCCATCAAGGCATCTGAGGTTTCCGGATTGGCCAGTGGCACGATAATGCGCTGTGGAACCTCCGAAGTTTCAAATGGTTTCTCATCTTCAAGAATAGCTACTTTTCGGCCATATTTTTCAACTATCGAGGAGCCTAAAAGACAGGTAATTAAAATCATAATGACCACTGCATTTACCGCTGTTTGGTCAAAAAATCCAAGATCATAGCCAAGCAATGTAACCGCAAGTGTAGCTGCAGATTGAGGTATTGTTAAGCCGAAAATAACTAATCCTTCCGCATTACTAGACCCTTTTGCCAAGCGGACTACAAAAGCTGCAAGGCCTTTTCCAATTAAGACAAGTAAAGTAAATGCAATGGCGTATATCCACACGTCGAGACTGGCAAGCACTTCCACATCCACCAACATACCTACTGAAATAAGGAAAAATGGAATAAAAAGTGCATTTCCAACAAATTGGATCCGGCTCATTAGCGTACCGTTTGCAGGCACTAACCGGTTTAATAATAATCCGGCTATAAACGCCCCGATTATAGAAGCAAGGCCAGCGACCTCTGCCAAAAATGCTGTGGAGAATAATAAAGCCATCATAAACACAAAATCTACATCGGTATCGTGTTTCATATTTCTGAAAAACCACCTTCCTAATTTTGGAAGAATGATTACCGATGCTGCAACAAATACAGCAATAGAAATGACAAAAGTTGTCCAATATCCGGCTCCCTGGCTTTCTCCAACAGTTCCCGCAACTATGGCTAAAATTCCCAAAGAAAGAGAATCGGTTACCAATGTCCCTCCTATCGACATCGTTACACCTGTGTTTTTGGTAATTCCAAGTCGCTCCACAATAGGATAGGCAAGCAAGGTATGTGAGCCAACTATAGCACCTAATAAAAATGAGGTTTCCGGTGAATAATCCAGTAAATAAATACCTGTAAAATAAGCTCCTATAGCTGGAAAAGCATAGGAAAGTGAACCAAAACCCACGCTTTGATTTCTCAATTTTTGGAAACGGTTTAAGTCGATGGAAAGCCCGGCCATAAACATCAGGTAAAGCAGACCTACAGTACCCAAAAGCTCAATAGTATTATCGCGCTCCAGTAAATTCAGCACACTTGGGCCTATGATCATCCCCGATAAAATGATCCCAACAATACCCGGCATTTTTATTTTTTTGGAGACGATAGGTGCCACCAGAATTACGATCATTACCAAAGCAAAGATCATTACCGGATTTGAGAATGGCAGGGAGAAATTAAGCGACTCGTTCATATATTTTTTTCATGTTATCGGCTTTCTTTGGAACAACCCTATATTAAAGAAAACTACCCGTTGTTATTTCTATAATCGTCAAAAATGGAACGCAGTATTTCGGTAGCCGTGGGTGGATTAAAAACGATAGCTTGTGCCCCCATTTCAATAGTAGCCTTGATAGTTGAATCATGCGGGCCACCGTTTGCAATAATAACTGATTCCGGCACTAATTCCTTAACAGTTGCCACCGTTTCAGCCGTAAATTCCCCGGTAGAGATATTGAAGATATTCACCCCGGCCTGAAAAAGTGCCTCAAAATCCTCTGCATCTAACATAACCGTGTAAACGAGTGGGCCGTCAATCTCAGCCCGGATTCGTTCCACTATTTCGGGCGGTGTGGGTTTGGTTAGCACTACGGCAGATGCCCCTGCTTTAAATGCTCCCGCAGCCAAACGAATGGACTGTTCTTCTCGGAGCAATCCTCCTCCGATATCACAAATTACCGGCCGCCGACCAAATTCTATGATCACCCGGTCCATTTCATTTGATTTATCAAAGGGATTAACCATCATGATGGCATCCGCACTTAAATTCTGGATGAAGCTCAAATCTGTGCTGAGCAATACAGACTTTATCCGCTCTTCGCCCAACAATATACCGGGGCTTTTTTCAATGCTTTTTGGAATGTCGAACTTATTGGCAGAAAGAAGAAAATCCTGCTGATTTAAACTCATGCGTGTTAATTTTCGGTATTATTTCTATTAGATGTGAAGACCGATTACGCACGATGCACGCTCAATCTTCTATCAATGCCTGCGAAGTTAGCTGACGGGCTGGAGCTGATAGATGCTCTTTTCAATTTCTTGAAATTCGCCCCACTTTCGGGTCCTCCGCTTTTGTCTAATGACAAAATTTGGCTGATTATTTTGCTTGTATCTCTAACAATGATACAGGCTTTTTAGTGTCTGGTCAAACGTAAAATTTTATGATTTTAGATTGATGATTTCTATCCTTTATACTAAAAAAGCTCAACCTCCGATAAACTATCATCCTTTCACATCATCCTAGCGGAGGTTTTTGGTTGTGAAGTGATTTTTCTTTTTTACCAAGATTTGGCACCTACGATGCCATTAGAATTCAGCATTCTGCTTCGTTAGGAGCAACATATTGGTAAAAATATTAAGCATCCATACACACAAGTTTCGTCTCGTTATTTTCTAAATAGGTGCTGTTATAGCCAGTAAGGGCGCATGGCCATGCGCCCTTACTGGCTATGGATTTCATAACAACAACGATACTTTTTTTCTTATCTTTGATGCTCTCTAAACACACTCATCCACTTATAAACTGATTTTTAATGTTTCCATCGGAAGTCACCGATTTTTTTAAGACTCAAAAAACCCCTTTCTATTATTATGATCTCGATGTTTTGAATAAAACGCTTGATCAGATCAAAACTCATGGGCTTTCAAAGGGGTTTCGCGTGCACTTTGCTTTGAAGGCGAATAATCAGCCTAAAATCCTGGACATGATCAAAAAAGCCGGACTTGGGGCCGATTGTGTAAGTGGTGGCGAAGTTCTGCGTGCCATTGATTCAGGGTTCACTTCTGATGAGATCGCCTTTGCGGGAGTCGGTAAAACTGATGAGGAAATGGAATTGGGGTTGAAGCACGATATTTTTTGTTTCAATTGTGAATCGCCCCAGGAATTGGATGTACTGAATGAGCTGGCAAAAAAACATAGTAAGACGGCCCAAATTGCTCTCCGGCTCAACCCCAACGTAGAGGCCGACACGCATAAATATATCACCACGGGATTGAACGAAAACAAATTCGGGATCAACGCTTCCGATCTGGATGATGTGCTGGAAAAACTACCGGAGTTGCAAAATCTTAAATTGATTGGAATTCACTTTCACATCGGGTCACAGATCGAAAAATTCACCCCTTTTGAAGAATTATGTGAAAAAGCCAACACGCTTAATGATCATATTGAAGGCAAAGGATTTGAACTTTCCGTAATTAATGTGGGCGGAGGATTTGGGATCAATTATGCTCATCCAAATGACAATTCAGTACCGGACTTTGAGCGCTTTTTTGGATTGTTTGAAAAGAACATAAAGCTGAAAGATCATCAGCAACTGCATTTTGAATTGGGTCGCTCGGTTGTTGGTCAGTGTGGGAGTTTGATCACCAAAGTCTTATTTACCAAATATGGGCAGACCAAAAACTTCGCTATTGTTGATGCGGGCATGACCGAGCTTATCCGACCTGCACTATATCAAGCCGCGCACCGCATTGATGTACTTACAAGTACTAAGGCAGAAGAAAAATATGATGTGGTCGGACCCATCTGCGAAAGCTCGGATACCTTCCGGAAAGACATCTCCATTCCAAAAGTTGAACGCGGAGATCTTATCGCAATTCGCAGTGCCGGGGCTTATGGCGAAGTGATGCGAAGTGCCTATAACTTGAGGGAAGCGAACCTGACGATTTATTCGGATGAAGTTGAATAATTTTGAATTACTCTGGGTTTTAATAAATCTACAGTCCTAAAAAGGTTTTTATCTCTTTCTTTAATTGAATGATATCAACTTCCCTTAGAGCCGCAATTTTTTTGACCACTAAATTTTTGTCGATAGTAGCAAACTTCATTCTGGTCATGGAGGGCTTAGGCAAACCTGCTTCTTTCCATTCAATTAATTCATAGTCGCCAACTCTATCTTCTGCATTTATATTACTTGTTACGAACATCACCAAAATATCGAGACCTAAATTATACTCTTTTGGTGAAATTATTAAAGCAGGACGCTTTTTATTTGTCTTCAGATTTGTGAATGGAAATGGAAGTAAAACTATATCCCATTGATTATAGGTCATTGTAAATCTCGTCTTCTTCATTATCCCACTCGGAGAATGCCGGTTCACTGACTTTCATGATCTCATGGATCTCACTTTTTTCTTGCATTCTCTCCATCGCATCACTCACATATTCATCAATAAGTTCACTTACCAAGCCACTCATTGTTTTCCCTTCAAGTGATGCAATTGCTTTTAACTTCTTTCGCTTTTCATCAGCTATCCTGATACTCATTACACTCATAATTTCTCCTTTTTGTAGTATAACCTACATGAAGGTAATTTATTTTAAGGAATAGACAAACAAATTTGAAATAAATCTGACGGTATATTCGGTGCTTTATCAAGCTCTGTGCCCAATTTTTGTATGACATAAAAATCCCAAAAAACAACTCGGGCAAAAATTTGCCTGTTTTTGGCACTTTTAACCCCGGGTTGCGCCCGGCAAAGATGACAACCCTACTTTCAGCAGTCCAACGGGACTTACCCGGGGCTAAGCATATGTGACTCCTACGGAGTCGGGGGAGCGAGAGAATCCGCGGAATCCTATAATCCGCTTTATCCGTGGTTCAAACTATTAGATTCCTGCCTCCACAGGAATGACCTTCAATAACTTCAACGCTAAATGTTGGGTGTTACTTGTTCGTTGTTCCTTCAGCCTTAGAAAAAAGAGCGTTAAGAAGATGACGAAATGTAACGTTAAGAAACCCCGATAATCGGGGCCGCTGATAAACTAAGAAGCGAGCCATGCACGCGAAGGAGCATTGATTTATTTTAGTGGAATGAAGTCAGCTTGAGCTCTTTTTTCGCAGCTGGGAGTTTTTGGTTCTTTTGTCGGTACAAAAGAACAGAGAACGATCTTTGGCACTGAATTAATAATAATTCTGGAAGCTGGAGCTTCCTAGACAGCGTTACAAAGCCGGAGCTTTGTAACGAGTACTGCTCAAGTAATTCTAAATTTTAATTACTTAAGCTTTCCTGCAATAAAACCAGTAGTCCAGGCGGCCTGGAAGTTGAAGCCTCCGGTTACGCCGTCAATATCCAATACTTCTCCCGCAAAATAGAGGCCATGAGATTTCCGGCTTTGCATGGTTTTCATGTCTACATCCTGCAGGCTGATTCCCCCGCAGGTCACAAACTCTTCTTTGAAGGTGGTCTTTCCTTCCACCTGATACTCATCATTGGTTAATAAATGTACCAGACGGTTGATATTTTTCTTACCCATATTTTGCCAAATCATATCATCACCGAGCTCTAGTTTACTCAGCAAGAATTCCCATAATCGTCCAGCCAAACCAAATGGATTCACATTAGGGATCTTCTTCTTGCCGTGATCATCTTCAACTGTTTTCAGAATGTCACGCACTTCTTGCTCAGTTCGTTCTCCTGTCCAGTTCACTAAAACCTTAAAATTATAATCCATCACATTCAGCTCTCTCGCTCCAAATGCCGATAATTTTAAAATAGCCGGACCACTCATTCCCCAGTGCGTGATCAAAAGCGGACCGCTGCTCTGCAATTTCGATCCCATGATCTTTACCGACACCGGCTGGGCTACCACGCCCATCAATTCTTTGATCGTTTCATTAGGCATGTTGAAGGTGAAAAGCGAAGGCACCGGCTCTTCGATCTCATGATGCAGATTCCGAAGCCAGTCAAAGCCGCTTGCCCGCGGACTTCCCCCTGTTGCGACAATTACTTTATCGACTGCTATCCTACCACCCCGGTGAAATCTAAGCTCATATCCTCCCTCCATTCGCTTCAGACTTTTGATATTGGATTTGGTTTTAATGCCAATTCCCAGCTTTCGAGTTTCATTCATCAGGCAGTTGATGATGGTTTCGGAGTCATCTGTGGTTGGGAACATACGTCCGTCTGATTCGGTCTTCAGTTCAACCCCGCGTTGCTGAAACCATTGAATGGTATCGGTCGGAGAAAACATCCCAAAAGCTTTTTTCAGCGATCGCTCCCCGCGCGGATAGTTTTTTACCAATTCACGAATGTCAAAACAATGATGGGTTACATTACACCGTCCGCCCCCGGATATCCTGACTTTGGAAAGCAGTTTATCCGACTTCTCATAAATGGTGACTTTGGCTTCGGGGTGATGGGTCTTAGCTGATATGGCTGCGAAAAATCCGGCGGCTCCCCCGCCAATAACGGCTATTTGTAGGTCTTCTTTCTTCATGAAAGAAAGATACCGTTTCTTTAGTGGCCACGAAATCTCTAAAACACGAAATGATATTAAAAACTTTTGCGCTAAATGTTGATTGTTCCTTGTTCGATGTTCCTTCGGCTTTAGAAAAAAGAGTGTTTAAAAGATGAAAGAATAAAACGAGAGTAAGGTATAAACTTTCGTGCTTTAGAGATTTCGTGGCAAAGCACCCTTAAACATAATTCTAGATTTGGTATGGAATAGATTGAGATTCCCCTTATTTTCCACCTTCATTTTCAAGACGATTACGACTATTTATGCAGATCAACGTACTTAAGTTTGGCGGCACCTCCATGGCCGATCACAAAACGTGGAAACAGGTGCTGAAGATCATCAGCAATTATGAATATCCCGTGGTGGTTGTTTCGGCTACGGCACGGACGACCCGTCAGCTGGTGGAAGCCGGAAACCTGGCGGCAAAAGGGAAATTGGGTGAAGCCCTCGAGATCTCCAACTCAATCAAAGAGCGACATAATAAGATCGTTGCAGATTTCCTTGAAGAAAATCCCCACATCAAGAATAAGCTCATAAAAGACAGCTGTATCAAAAACACTGAAGCCAAAATTGGCAAGCTGAATAAACTCCTCACTTATACCGAACGGCAAGGTACACTCTCTCCCCAAATGAAAGATGCTATTTCGGCCATGGGAGAACAAATCTCATCCTATCTGCTGGCACAATGTGGACTGGCTTTGGATATGATGACTCAACACATTGAAGCTCGAAAGCTGATCAAAACAGATTCAGAGTATGGGAAAGCCAATCCCAATCGATTGCTCATCAATCAGCATTGTGGCTCACTGGAGACGGTACTTGAAAGTGGATTTACTCCCATTATCGGCGGTTTTTACGGGGAATCAAAAGACAAGACTGTTACCACTTTGGGATTTGAAGGCTCGGATTATTCCGCAAGCTTGATAGGGGGAGCTATTGGGGCTCAAACTATTGAGATCTGGACCGATGTAAGCGGTGTTTATACCGGCGACACCCGCTTCATCCCCGAAGCCAAACCCCTCGCCGAAATGAGTTATTTTGACGCTACCGAGATGGCATATTTCGGAGCCAAAGTTCTGCACCCTTCCACCTTAAAACCGGCTCAGGAAAGAAACATTCCTGTGTACGTGAAGAATATGTTCAAGCCGGAAGATCCCGGAACCAAGATCGTTCGGGATTCAAAACATGATCTCGATGTATTGGCTCTTTCCTTCAAACAAAATATGGCAACGGTTACCATCAGTGCGTACGAAACCGTGATGGGTTACTCCTTTTTAACCAAGGTGTTTTCTGTGTTAGAAAAACATCGCTTAGCCGTTGATGCCGTAAATACGACTGAAGCTTCGGTTACCATCGTCTTGTCAGATTCAGAAATTCTGGATCAGCTTTCGAAGGAATTTATTGAGATCGGTTCGGTTGCATTAGAAAGAGAAAAAGGATTGCTTACTCTGATCGGCTGCTCCATCAATGCTGCTGATAAACTCACCGACGCCATTTTTTCTTCCCTCGGAGAAATTGATCTGAACATGATTTCCTTCACAAGAGAAAAGCGGATTTTAAATGTTGTTATGGATGACAACGATTTGGTCGAAACCGCCCAAAAACTGCACAAGCGATTATTTTGAGGAATCAGGTTTTGCGGAAGGAGCTGGTGATTCTTTAAGCTTATCAGGTATCACAATGCCTAATCGTTTCGCACGCTCTCTCCACTTCTGCCGGGCCAGTTTTTGCATATCTTCGATGGCATCAATTTCATCTACGATCTCCATTCCAAACAAGGTTTCCACAACATCTTCCATAGTAACAACTCCTGAAAAACCGCCATACTCATCTACCACCACCGCAATGTGCTCTTGTTTTTCCAGCAATCGCTCGAATAGGGTTTTCAGGGAAATGGTCTCCGGGAGTATTAACACTTCCCGTTTGACCTCTTTAAGTAACCTTTCTTCGTTACCCTGTGAAAGATTGTAATACAGATCGTTTTTCAACACATAACCGGTAATATCCTCTTCATTTTCTCCAAAGATGGGAATTCTGGATACCCTCAACTCTTCTTTATGTTCAAGAACTTCCTGAATGGTTCGGTCTTCCTGAAATTTCACAACAACAATGCGCGGTGTCATGATATCATGAACCCTCAACGAGCGAAATCGGATCAGGTTCTTAAAAATATTAGATTCCCCTTCTTCAAAAATACCCTCCTCAAAACCAAGTTCTGCCATGGCACTGAATTCCTCACGGCTCATGGCTGGTTGGTCATCTTTATTAGAGAGCCATTTTGTGATCCACTTTGAAAGTACCACTAATGGATAAGTAAGGATAATAAGCAGCTTGATTGTTTTTGCTGCGAATCCCGCTAAATTCTTCCAATAAGTAGCACCTAATGTTTTGGGAATAATTTCTGAAAGAATCAATATGGCTAAAGTCAACAGTATTGATGTGATGGTGACATACTCATTTCCAAAAACCGCCTGTGACTGTGCGCCCACACCGGCTGCGCCAACTGTGTGTGCAATGGTATTTAAACTTAAAATTGCCGATAGTGGGCGATCTATATCTTTCTTCAAATCTTTAAGAAGCTGACCGGTCTGAGGGTTGCTCTTCTCTGTAACCGCAACAAAAGATGGTGAAATAGATAGCAAAACTGCTTCGAGAATAGAACATAAAAAAGACAGTGCAATAGCCAGTACCAAATAAAATATTAGTAGTCCCATAGCTTAAGGTAACAGAAATAGTGGTTTGTTTTGGTTTTTCATCGGGATCAATACTCCGATTTACAATTTTCACGGAGCATGGTCAGCACATGTTGAAAATCATCCGGCAGTTCAGAATCGAAACGAACCATTTCTCCGGTTTTGGGATGTTCAAACCCCAGGGTTTTGGCATGAAGAGCTTGTCGGCCTAATCCAGTGATAAGATTATGAAACATCGATTTTCGGGAGCCTGTGTTGGGGCCGTATCTCACTGATGTCCCCCCATAGGTCGGATCTCCAAATACATGATTTCCCATATGCGCAAAATGAACACGGATCTGGTGGGTCCGCCCGGTTTCCAGTTTCACTTCAACCAGACTCAGATAATCAAAATATTCCAGCACTTTGTAATGGGTAACAGCATGTTTCCCTTGTCCCTCGGGTTTTACCGTCATCAACTTCCGGTCTCTTTTAGATCGGCCGATATCACCTTCAATAGTTCCTTCCGCATCGGGCGTTCCCCATACAATGGCCCAATACGTTCGCTCTACATCTTTCTCCTGAAAGAGTCCGCTTAGCTTGGCGAGCGTTTCCTCATTTTTGGCCACTACCAATAATCCGCTGGTATCCTTATCCAAACGGTGTACGATACCGGGACGTAGATTTTCGTCTTCATCCTCGCCGGCGAGTTCATCTACATGATACATAAGTCCGTTAACCAGCGTTCCAGTCCAATTTCCATAGGCCGGATGCACCACCAAGTCAGCATCCTTATTTACGATTATAAGATCATCATCCTCATAGACAATATTGAGTTCCATCTCTTCCGGCTTGGCTTCAGGCGGCGGCGGTTTGGGAAGTTCGATAAAGATCTCATCCCCCGGCTGCATGATATACGAAGCTTTTTCCTTCTTTCCATTCACATCCACATAGCCATCCTTGATCGCCTGCTGCACTTTATTTCGTGAGGCGTTCTCTACAAATGAAGTAATATATTTATCCAAACGGATATCACTATTCTGCCCATCGGGCACGGTGTGTTCGTAGATCGTAGTCTGTCGGTCTTTTCCGGCTTTCTTTTCCATACCACAAGGTACGCACTTTCAACTTTTTTGTAAGGAATTAGTTTTTCATCGCTCTAACTAACAGAAATTATAAATGTTGAATTTTGAATTTTAAATCAAAAGAGCCATGAAAAAGGAAAATGTTATACAATCTAAGAGTTTTGATTTTGCCTTAGGTATCATAAAGCTCTATAAAAATCTTATTGAGAAAAAAGAATTTGTGGTATCAAAGCAATTATTGAGAAGCGGAACCAGCATAGGTGCTAATATTGAAGAAGCTCTTGCAGGATTTTCGAAGAAAGATTTTCTCTATAAAATGTCCTTATCTTCGAAAGAAGCCAGAGAAACCCGTTACTGGTTACGACTATTAAAACGCAGTGAACTTACTACTATTGATTTGGATTCATATTTACATGACATTGATCAAATCATTAATATCCTGACATCGATCGTCAAAACCACTCAGGAAAAGAATTCATAATCCAACATTCATAATTTCCAATTTCCATGATAAAATCCTTATACATAAAAGATTTCGCGCTTATCGACGAACTGGAGGTTGAGTTTGAAGAGGGGTTGAATATCCTGACCGGGCAGACGGGCGCCGGGAAGTCCATTATTATTGGGGCTCTGAATATGATTCTTGGTGAGCGGGCTGATACGGAAGTCATTCGTCAGGGAGCAGACAAGGCTATCTCTGAAGCAACCATTCGGGTTGGGGATGATGGCGAGCTGAGATCACTGCTGGAAGAAAATGAAGTCGAGTTTAATGAGTATTTGATTCTCCGGCGAGAGATAAGAAACACCGGGAGCCGGGCATTTATTAATGACACACCCGTAAATATCAGCGTGCTGAAAGCAGCCGGAGATCTGTTGGTGGATCTTCACGGACAGCACGATCATCAGTTGCTGCTGAAGGAAGAAAATCATCTTGGAGTGATCGATGGCTTTGGAGAAGTGGAGCCAATATTTAAAGGCTACAAGGCGGAGTATAAAAAGATGATGGAGCTGCAGAAAGAACTTCGTGCCTTAAAGAAAAGAGAACATGAACTTCAGGAAAAAACCGAACTGTATCGCTTTCAGGTGCAGGAACTTCAAGAAGCCCAACTAGACGAAATTGACCTCGAACAATTAGAATCAGAGATGAATCTGCTGGATAACGCTGAAGTGCTAGATCAAAAAGCGGGTGCCATTTCAGAGATGGAAGAATCTGATGATGGGAATATTATTCAGTTGTTAAACTTCCTGAAATTGAACCTGGAAGATCTGACACGCATTGAACCTGAATTTGAGAATTATCTTCAGGAGATAAATGCCGCACGGGTTAGTATTAACGAAGCTATTGCCTTTGCTGAGCGCTATCGAAACAGCATCGAATTCAACCCAAAACGACTGGAAGAACTTCGGCAGCGACAATCAGAACTGAACCGGCTACAAAAGAAATATCAGCGCGACCTGCCGGATCTCATCAACTATTTAAATGAAATTAAAAGCGAGCTTTCTATCGCTGATAATTTTGATCTGGAAATTGAGAAATTGGAGAATTCCATTTCCATGCAGGCGAAGATTCTCAAAGAACAGGCTATCTCTCTTCATAAAACCCGGCAGAAGATCGGAGAAAAACTGGCTGTCCAGATTCAGCAGGAGTTGGCCAAAGTGGGTATTCCACATTCCAAATTAGACGTTCGTGTTGACTGGCTGCTTTCCGACAGTGGCTGGATAGATGTGGAAGGCAAGACCATTGACTGTACAGAAACCGGTTGCGATGATGTTCGTATGTACATCTCCACTAACAAAGGCGAGGAACCCAAGCCACTTGCTAAAATTGCATCCGGCGGGGAGATCAGCCGCGTGATGCTGGCACTGAAATCCATTCTCGCTAAGGAGCAAAGCCTTCCCGTCATGATCTTTGATGAAATTGATACAGGAATCAGCGGGGAGATCTCAGAAAAAGTAGGGGCTTCTATGCGGAAGTTATCTGAACACTGTCAGATCGTGGCCATCACCCATCAGCCGCAAATTGCGAGTCAGGCACACAAACATTACAAAGTAGCCAAAGCTGAAGAAGGCGAACGAACTGTAACCCGGATCATTCCGCTTTCCGATGAAGAGCATATTCGTGAGATCGCCAGTTTGATGAGCGGTTCACAGATCACCGATTCTACCCTAAACAGTGCGCGTGAATTGATCGAAAAGAATACCTATAGGAATTAATTTTTAAATCATTGTAGAGACGCAAAATCTTGCGTCTCTACAATGATTTAAAAAATTACAAAATTGCCCGGGCAATCAATGATGCCGGGTGCAACGCTTCTCTATCAACCCCATCTTTAATTTGATGACGGCACGAAAATCCCGGGGCACATACTTCATCCTTCTGATTTGCTCTCAACTTTGGGAATAAAACCAGCTCGCCGATATCCTGAGAAACTTCATAATGATCTTTTTCATACCCAAAGCTCCCTGCCATTCCGCAGCACCCTGTTTCCAGCACTTCCACTTCATAACCGACAGTTTGCAATGCTTCCACCGTTGGTTCATTTCCCACCAGGGCTTTAGCGTGACAATGTCCGTGCAGCAGCACTTTTTGGGATGAACCGGGAGCAGGAATACGTTCTTTATTTTGAGATATGAATTCCTCAAAGGTGAAGGAAGAAGAGGCCAGTTTGTGAGCTAAAGGAAGCTCATCTTCTTCGCATAATTCCAGAAATTCATCGCGGAGCGTGAGTATTTCGGAAGGCTCCAAACCAACAACCGGAATCCCGGCTTCCACATATTCTTCAAATTCGGACAGTATTTTTTTGGTGATAAATTTGGCTTCCTTCAAAAACCCTTTGGAGATCTGCGGCCTTCCGCTTTCCATGCTTTTTGGAACGATAACTTCATAGCCCATTTTCTCCAATACCAACACAGCATCCATCCCAATCTTCGGCTCGTTGTAATTGGTGAACAGATCCACAAACAAAACTACTTTTTCATCTGATCTTACCGCTCCATTTTTCTTGTGCTTGCGATACAAATTTTGAAATGTCTTGGATGCAAACTCAGGGAGATCCCGTCGCGCATCTATTCCAAACAGCTTTTCAAAAACCCATTTTCCGGGTTTTGAAGCCGTAACTTTATTAGCAATTCCAGGAGTGATGGAAGCCAGTGGAAATAACTTTCCCGCATCCGAAAAGAAACGCTCTTTCAATTTTGAACCATTTTTCTCATGCCAGCCATTCAGGAACTCTGCTTTCATTTTGGCCATATCCACATTGGCAGGACATTCACTTTTGCAGGCTTTGCAACTCAAGCAAAGATCGAGTGCCTCTTTCAATTCTTCCGATCTATATCCTTGAGGATCTTTACCGGAAAACACTTGTCGAAATACATTTGCACGTCCGCGGGTCGAGTCTTTTTCCTCTTTGGTGGCCATATACGAAGGACACATCGTTCCGCCACTTTCAGCAAGCTTTCGACAAACACCGGCTCCATTGCAAAGCTCCAAAGCATCACCGAAGCCCCCCTCCTTATTCCAGGAAAATACCGTTTCCGCTTCCGTCTTTATATAATCGGGAGAAAATCTAAGGTCGGTATCTATAGGTTTTGGATCGACAATTTTACCGGGATTGAAAATGTAATTCGGGTCCCAGATCTCCTTCACCTGCTTCAAAACCGGCAGCATTTCTTCACCCAGTATTTTTTTGATGTAGGGCGCCCTGACCCGTCCATCTCCATGTTCCCCGGAAAGCGAACCGTTATATTTTTTAACCAGATCGGCGATCTCTTCCGCCATCACTTTCATTTTCTCTAAACCGGCTTCGGTGGTGATATCGATCTGAGGCCGCAAATGTAATTCCCCAACCGAGGCATGGGCATAAAACACACAATGGGTGTCATGTTTTTTCAGGATCTGCTCAAACTCTTTTACATACTCCGGAAGGTCCTGAACCCGAACTGCAGTATCCTCACAAAATGAGGGCGACCGGCCATCTTTACCTAATCCCATCAATAAACCAAGGCCTGCTTTACGAAGATCCCATACCCGCTTCATTTCATCAGCATCGGAGATGATCGGGTAAACATAACCCAGTGACTTTTCCTTGAGGGTTGCACCAATCTCCTGCGCTTTTTTCTGAAGTTCTTTCCGGTCATTTCCCTCCAGCTGAGTGATCAAAATATATCTCGGTTCGCCTTCCAGAAAGAACCGATTCTTTCGCTGTTCGATGTTTCCTTTGGTGGCATCCATGATGATATAATCCACCAACTCTACAGCTGCAGGCTCATAACCCACAATGTGAACGGCGGCTTTCATGGTCTCATCCAACGATTCGAACTGAGGGACCACCACCAGCTTGTGCTCATCTTTGGGAACCAAATTCAACTTCGCCGAAGCCGTCATTGCCAGAGTTCCTTCACTTCCGCATAACAATTCGCAGAGATTGAACTTTCGGCCGTTTGGGTTGAAGGGCTGCATCTCTACAAGTTTATCCAACGCATAGCCGGTGTTCCTTCGGATGATGTCTTTGTGAGGATAACTCCGTTCGATCAATTCCCGGTTTCGCTCTATCAACTTCAGCATGGAGCGATAGATATGTCCTTCCAGGTTGTCCAGCTTTTTCCTGGCTTCCAGCTCTTCGGGAGTCAGTGGTTTGAAATAAACAACCGAGCCATCACTCAACACGGCCTCGATTTCCAGCGTATGTTCCCGCGTGGTTTGGTACTTGATGGAAAAAGAACCGGATGAATTATTCCCGATCATTCCTCCTACCATACAGCGATTGGTAGTTGCCGTATCCGGGCCAAACAGCAGATCAAATTTCCTGGCTTCGCGGTTTAAGGTATCCCGGATCACTCCCGGCTGAACATGGGCAACTTTTGAAGCCTCATCAAAATTCAGGATCCGATTCATGTAGCGGGAAACATCCATGATCACCCCGCCACCTGTTGTCTGTCCTGCAAGACTCGTGCCTGCGCTACGGGCCGTGATAGAAAACTTATGCGTATTGGCTTTCGCCACCAATGCCCGGATATCGCTGATGGTTTTGGGGAAAGCAACCCCTTGAGGAACTTCCTGATACATGGAAGCATCCTGAGCATATAAGTGACGGGTAAGTGAATCTCGTTGAATCAAAAAAGCTCCTGCTGAATTAGGGCAGTAGTTTGAGGTTAATTATGGATAAATTCAACGGATAATTGGTATTAATTCTCCTTGATCCATTTAGTAATTTCTTTCAGAAATCCATCTACAAATTCTTTCTCCAATAGTGCATACTCGGAGACATTTCCGCTATCGGCTTGCTGGAATAGGTGATTTGCATCTGTAAATATCTCCACTTCATAACTTACTCCTGCGGTTTCCAGGGCATTTTCAATTGGTTTTCTGTTCATCTCTTCGGTAACCTGAGTATCCTTTCCTCCAAATAATACCAGAACCGGGATATTCAGTTCTTTGAGATCTTCAGTCGGATCATAGAACAGCAATGACTTTGTTTGGTCAGAACCATATACAGCTACTAATTGATCTGCCTGTTTATTTACAAAAGCATCAATATCGGGGATGCCTGTTTTTTCACTTTCAGGTAATAACTTGAGCATACCCTCGTAATGCCGTATATAATTTTGTTTGGCTAGTTCAATATCTTTTTCATCCCGGATCG
>NZ_DASSWP010000225.1:0-4003 GCF_035704785.1 Gracilimonas sp.
TGTCATCTTCCGGAGGTACAATGCGGCCCAGTTTAACCTGCTTGCCCAGTCGTGTTTGGGGTTCAACGGTCAGGGAATAAGCAGAAATATGGGGAGGGTTGAATGTCAGGATAGTGTCGATGTCGTTTTCCAGCATCTCCAAAGTTTGACCGGGATTGCCATAGATCAGGTCAACGGTAAAGACATTGAAATCGGAAGCTTCTAATAATTCAAGGCACTTCAGTGCTTCCTCTGAAGTATGCGCCCGATTCATGAAGTTCAGCAGATCCTGGTCAAAACTTTGCACGCCCATGCTTGCCCGGTTTATTCCTGCTGATTTCAATCCTGATAAATACTCTTTAGTCACGTCATCTGGATTCATCTCCAGTGTGATCTCTTTCAGGTCGAGATCAAAAACTGAATCGACCGCTTCCAGAATAGATCCTACCTGGGAAGGAGTAAGCAATGAAGGCGTGCCGCCGCCAAAGTAAATGGTTTGAATGGGTTTCCGGGTGAATTGGGTATCTCTTTTGGAGTGAATTTCGAGGATCAGCTCATCTACAAAATCCTGTTTGTGCTGTTGCCGGGTTACGAAGTAAAAATCGCAGTACGAGCAGGCTTGTTTGCAAAAAGGAATATGGATGTAAAGACCGCTCATGGGGGAATTTTGAATTAGAAATTATGGATTTTGAATTAAAACAATTCAAAATCCATAATTCATCCCGAAAAATCGGGACCAATTACTTAGAGTAGAAAGGGTTTTTTTCGTACTGATCTTTTTGCTGGTAGGCTCGGAGGTACTTCACGTAATTGGACGCATATTGGGGGATGGAAGCGAGTTCTTCTACGGTCAGTTCCCGGGCTTTTTTTGCGGGTGAGCCCATATACATATAGCCGCTTTCCAAAGTTTTTCCGGGAGGAACCAGTGTTCCGGCAGCCACGATCACATCCGGCTCGATCACAACCTTATCTAAAATCGTCGCATTGATACCGATCAGCACCCGGTCTTTGATAGTGCATCCGTGAACCACTGCTCCATGACCAATAGTCACTTCATCCCCAATAATGGTCGGACCGGTTTGATTCATCACATGAATGCAGACATTATCCTGCACATTACTTCGGTCTCCGATCTTAATGTAATTCACATCTCCGCGGATGGTGACGTTGAACCAAACGCTGCTTTCGTTACCCAGGGTTACATCCCCGATAATATCAGCACTTGGAGCCACAAAGGCGGTTTCATCAAATTGTGGAGTACTCTTTAGAAATTCGTAGATCATGGATGGAAGGTTGGTGAGTTTTTAACTGCTACAAAGGTAGGGAGAAAAGAGATTCAATATCTACCCGTGGAGAAGCTTTCAGCCGTCAGCAATCAGCTTTCAGTTTTTTAGTAAGAGAAACTGAAAGCTGAAGTCTGATAGCTGATGGCTTAAAAAAGCCCTTCACTCCTTAAACTCACAAAATTGTATCCGGCTACGATCACATGATCATCCACCGGAATGCCAAAGAGTTTCCCGCATTCGGCGATGCGCTTGGTGAGCTGAATATCGGCGGTGGAGGCTTTGTTGTGTCCCGAGGGGTGATTGTGGATCAGGATGATGGAGTTGGCTTCATTCAGCACGGCCTGACGCATAACTTCCGCTGTATCCACGATGGTTGCTGTTTTTCCGCCGTTGCTGATCTTGGAAAAGCCCATCAGTTTTTTAGTGTTATCGAGGAAACCGACGATGAAGGTTTCTTTAGTGAGATGACGAAGTTTGGGCGCGAAGTAGGCGTTCACATCTTCGGGGGAAGTGATCTGAATTTCTTCTCCCAAAGCCGCTACTTGTAATCGGCGAGCAAGTTCAAATGCTGCTTCCAGCGTGATGGCTTTTACTTTGGCGATACCGGGAATCACCTTCAGCGCCTGCCAGTCTTTACGGACTAAATTGTGCAATCCTCCAAACTGATTGAGTAAGGCCTTGGCGGTATCAATGACATTCATTTTTTTGGTGCCTGTGCGAATCAGGATGGCGAGGAGTTCGGAGTCGGATAGGGCATCGGCGCCGTAGTTCATCAGTTTTTCGCGGGGCTGCTCATCGGGGAGCATATCTTTAACAGTGCGCTTGTGGAAATTCTCTACAGAAAAGGATTCTTCAAAATTCATGGCTCCAAGTTTGGTTTATTCTTTCTTAGTTAGAGCGATGAAAAAGCAATTCCTTACAAAATATTTTCGTTAATGGTGTATTGGTTAATTGTGACTGTTGAAATAGAATACAATTAACCAATACACCATTTCCCATTAACTATTCTCCGAATACTCCAAAATATCCCCCGGCTGACAGTCCAATACTTCACAAATAGCTTCCAGAGTAGAGAAGCGAATAGCTTTGGCTTTGCCGGTTTTAAGTATGGAAAGATTTGACATGGTAATTCCCACTTCCTCCGAAAGCTCGGTGAGGCTCATCTTTCGCTTGGCCAGCATCACATCAAGATTTACGATTATGGCCATGATTACACCGTTAGGTCTTGTTCGTTCTGCATGGGAATTCCTTTTCTGATAAAAATAATCAGAAACAGCAGAAGGAGGAGTACAAACATCATAGTCGGTGAAATTCCATCGGTTGGAGATAGTCCAAGACCAAATTCAGCATTTATGAAATTAATTTTTCGGGCATAAAGCAGTGCATCAATGATGAAACCGGCAAAGAGGATGAAATACAATCCCAACACCCAGCGGTAAATTTCTGTGGTAAAGAGTTTTTTGTACTGCTCAAAATTGATCAGTGTGATCCATATCATCACGAAAATGACCAGAATAATGCCCCCGAAAATAAAGCCTAACTCTAAATAGATCTGGGAAATCCAAAATGAGCGTTGTTCTTCAGATACTAAAAATGAAGGGTGGCTGGAAAGCCCTAATAACATCTCTGATCCCGTGGCTGAGTTTAGGATTTCCCAAGACTCTTTACTGGAAGGAGCAAAACTCAGATCAGTAAGCGTAACAAAGGTAAAAATAGTGTCGATATTCGCTGTCTGCGTAAACTTAAAAGAACGGAAATCAGCCATAAAATGAGATCTGTAAGACTCCATTCCTTCTGTGCGTGTCGGCAAAATATCTTTATCCAACATAGTTTGAATTTGTTGAAAGGCAAAAAAGCCTCCCTTTATACTCAAGCCCGCAAAGATCAGCATCAGGCCAATAATTATTTTTTGGAACAGATTCTTTGAAATGAAATTTTCCTTCAAATTCATGATTACACCGTCAGCTTTAATTCCTGATACATATCATGCCCCTTTTCGAATACCGCTGCCAGGGCAAAAAGCAGGAGTCCATAGACAAAGCTGCCAATTTCAAAATTCAGGCTTACGGAGATCTCATTGGCGACCATTAAATCATCAATAGGCACAACGAATAGCTGATACATGATCCACTGAAAGGGCTTGAAAGCGATGATCAACCCGGCAATAATTTTAAGTCGTTTGATATTCTTTGGCGTGAAAACCTTGTCGTTCCGGGCCGATTTCAGGATCATCCGGAGTTGAAAAAAACCAAAAAGGAATAAAGATAGACCTATTACAAGTGAAATGACCATTCCAACATACAATTCAAAATGGTTATTCATGATATAATCCGCATTTAGGGAGGCAGTTGCGGAATCAATGGAGATCATAGACGAATCAATAGCCGTTTGAAGCGTAAGTTGATCGGCATTTATGGGAATACTGATATTCAAGACTCCCAGTAGGTTTCCAAGGCCGTGAATTCTAAAAGTATCAGCAATTAGAAGAACTGAAAACACACATAATGCATACCAAAAGAAATTGATGATGGCATATGAGTAATAAACCGAGTTTCTGTCTTTAAGGGATTTCATATCACACCGTAAGTTTTTGTTCGTCGTAAATGCGATTCCCTTCTTTAAATACATAGCCGAGTACGATGATGAAAATTCCGATCATCATAAAGTCTTCAAATCCTTGAAGGGAAGAAAACTCATAGCCTTCTGGGAGGGAAATACTGTCAAGCAGTGGTAATGGG
>NZ_DASSWP010000049.1:0-18918 GCF_035704785.1 Gracilimonas sp.
CATCATCGTCGTCGTCATCATCTTCAGTTCGGAAAGTCCAAGTCACATCATTTTCGAGTGCATTGCCAGCTAAATCCTCAACACCTGTTGTAATAGTAACCCTATAGGTTCTATCGTCTCGAAGATCTCCGTCTGGATTGAAAGTTACTGTATTGTCAGAATAGCTAACACTGCCGGACACTGTACGCCCTTGTCTGGTTACAATTATTGTTGAGTTACTTATCGAAGATTCATTCATAGGCTCACTGAATGTTGCCGTAATGTCTGAATCCACATCAACATCTCTTGCATTATCAGCAGGACTTGTTGAAATAACCTCGGGAGATATGTTATCCGGTTCATCCATGATCACAAAGCTCCATTCGTAATTAGCCGGGAGACTATTTCCGGCCTCATCTTTAACTCCGGTTGTTATTACTGCTGTAACCACAGCTTCATACGGTAAGTCATTGTTGGGAGTAAATGAAATAGTTGAACCTGACAAATTAATACTTCCCGACACCGAATTACCATTTTGAGATATCATGAATGTAGAAGAATTCACAGATGCATCATCCAAAGCTTCACTAAAAGAAGCTGAAATTACCATATCAACAGAAACGTCTCTTTCATCATCAGATGGATTGACCGACTGTATTTGAGGAGGTGTATTATCCGGTTCATCCATGATCACAAAGCTCCATTCGTAATTAGCCGGGAGACTATTCCCGGCCCCATCTTTGACTCCGGTTGTTATTACTGCCTTAACCTCTGCTTCATACGGTAAGTCATTGTTGGGAGTAAATGAAACAGTTGAACCTGATAAACCAATACTTCCCGAAACCGAATTGCCATTTTGTGAGATCATGAATGTAGAAGAATTCACAGAGGCATCATCCAAAGCTTCGCTAAAAGAAGCTGAAATCACCACATCAACAGGAACGTCTCTTTCTTCATCGGCTGGATTGACTGACTGTATTTGAGGAGGTGTGGCTTCCTGTTCAATAGTTTTAAAAGACCACTCAAAATTATTTTTAAGGTTGTTACCAAGTGTATCTTCAACGTCAGATGAAATGACTACATGATATGTGCTTCCATATCCAAGAGGGCTAGATGGTTTAAAAACAGCCGTGGGATCTGAATAACTGAGAGTACCGGAGATACTGACAGTATCAATTTTGACAATAAATGTGTTTTCGTTAATAGAGGTTGAATCCATACTTTCACTGAATGTCACAGAAATGGATGTGTTAACGGGTACATTATCTGCATCGGCAGCAGGTGTTGTAGATATAATCTCCAAAAATAAACCGGCATTTGTTAGTCCCGATTCATTACAGCCGGAAGTCAATGCAAGAAAAGAGAACAAGATTAGCAGAACCCACAATTTTCGAATGTTGTGAACCATACCATTCCCGGCAAAGAATGAAGGGTGACAAAGGGTATTCATATTATCATGAGTTCTTGATGTTTTCTGAATCAGCGTTATATAAACACTGTCAAAAAAGATGCCAATATGAAATGCAGCTCAAGAATAGGCCTCTGGGGTACACATGAGGCACTCAGTTCATTGAGTATATACAGAGAAGAAAAATCTCATTATAAAGAACCAAGTAAAAAATACTCACAACCGGGAATCTGTGTAAAATTTTCTCTAAAAAATATAGGGGTTAAACATCAGCTGATATGGTGTAATTTTAAATGTTGAATGAGGGAGCCATTTAACATTCAATATTTATAATTACCTTTTCACCACAGCTAGCGTGCACCTTGAAGAGCAAACCAGCTTATCTTGCTTATCCCGAAGTTCACACTCCCAAACCTGGATTTTCCTTCCCACATGTAACGGCTTTGCCATCCCAGTAACCTCGTCGCCAATCCGAACCGCCCGGATGTGATTAGCATTGATTTCAACTCCAACCACCGTTTTATCCATACCATCCAGTTGTAGCCAGCCGCCGACCGAGCACAAAGTTTCGGCTAAAGCTACCGAAGCTCCACCATGCAGAACGCCAAAAGGCTGTACCGTGTTTTCATTAACCGGCATGGAGGCCACCAGTTTGTCGGTCCCAACATGTATAAATTCGATGCCAAGAGCATGCCCCATGTGTTTATGCTTAAAATTAAAAAAGATTTCTACTTTTTCTTTAAGGGACTCATCAACAAACATAAAACTTGAATTTGATTAACGCTGTTAAGTTATTAAAATAAAGGTATGAAATCGCTTTCAAATGAATTGTGAAAGTGTATCTTACTCATTATCCGCGAACATGATAGGAAAATATTATGAAATACGATCCAACAACAATTTTATCAGTTGTAGAACAAGGGTACAAAAAAAACAAAACCGGGATCTATTCAGCCATTAAACGAAATGGGGAATGGATAGAAACTTCTATCGACGATTTTAAACAAATGGTTCAGGACCTGGCTTTGGGTTTATATGAACTTGGTGTTCGAAAAGGGGATAAGGTTTCGCTTCATGCTGAAAATTCAACGGAATGGCTTGTTATAGATCAGGCTGTACTCTCCATTGGAGCTGTGGTTGTTCCGGTTTACACAACACAACCAGGCGATCAGATCAAGTATATTTTAGAGAATTCAGAGGCCAAAGTGCATTTTGTTTCCAATGATGAGGTTTTCTCTGAGACAAAGCCTCTCATCAAAGGGGTAGAAAATGTGAAAGCAGTAATTTCTATCCTTGGCTCAGATCATAAAAAGCTGAAAACTTTTAACAAGATCCTCGAGATGGGACATAAGCGAGGAGAAGAAGAACCAAATCTTTTCGAGAAATTAAGAAGTAACGTTGAACCGGAGGATATAGCCACATTGATCTATACATCCGGAACTACCGGAGTACCAAAAGGAGTAATGTTGACTCACAATAATATAGCCGGAAATGCACTGGCCGCACATGAAATCTTTCCTTTTGAAACAGATGATTATGATGAACCAAAAGTTCTTTCCTATTTGCCACTAGCACATATGTTTGAGCGAACAGCATCTTATATCTACGCTTATGTTGGTGTGCCTCCTTATTACATCGAAGATGTAGATAAGATCAAAGATGATTTTGGTACGGTAAAACCGATCTACTTAGTAACGGTGCCAAGATTGCTGGAAAAAATTGTGACCGGGATCAAAGTGAAAGGCCAAGAAATGAGTGGAATTAAAAAGCAATTATACTATTGGGCGGTTAATTTAGCAGAAGAATATGATCCGGAAAATCCACCTGCTAAATGGAAATGGAAGATAGCAGACAAGTTAGTGTATGCCAAGATCCGTGAATTGTTTGGCGGACGGATGGTTGGATTTAATGTAGGTGGGGCAGCCCTTTCACCAAATATAGCCCGATTTATAAACGGTATCGGAATTTACTGCGGATTGGGTTACGGACTCACAGAAACATCTCCCGTGTTGACAGGCCCCCCCAGGGGCGAACTCCGAATCGGTTCTTCCGGGAAACCTATTGTCGATGTGGAGATCAAGATCGCAGAAGATGGAGAGATCTTGGCAAAAGGTCCTTGTATTATGAAAGGTTACTACAAAATGCCAGAAAAAACAGAAGAAGTAATTGATGATGACGGCTGGTTCTATACCGGTGATATTGGTTATCTGGATGAAGATGGATGGTTGTTTGTAACTGACAGGAAAAAATCTTTATTCAAGCTGTCAACGGGTAAATATGTAGCACCTCAACCTATCGAGAATGCCCTGGTAAATAGTGGTTTTATAGAGCAGGCCGTGGTAGTGGGCAGCGAACATAAATTCTGTGGAGCACTCATTGTTCCCAATTGGGAAAACATGAAAAAACGGTTCAAGACCAAAGGTCACGAATTTCCCGATGGCGATATCACTGAAAATGAGTTTGTTGTCAAACGTATCCAGAAAGAAGTGGATAAAGTAAATGAGAACCTTTCAAAGTGGGAAAAAGTGAAGAGGTTCAAGATTTTGGAAGATCAGTTTACGATTGATGCTGGCGAGATCACTCCAACTCTTAAGGTGAAGCGCAACGTGATCAATGAAAAATACAAAGAGCAGATTGCCGCTATTTATGAGGATGAGGATTCATAAATTTTTGGAGATTTTTATTCATAGAGTAAATGGAGAGGCAGAGTTATAATTAAAAAATATAATTAAGTGTTAGAAATGAGTACAAGAAAATATTCTATCAAGAAAGTAGCGGTTTTAGGATCAGGGGTGATGGGAAGCCAAATTGCAGCCCATTGCATAAACGCTGGACTCGATGTCGTACTGCTGGATCTTAAATCGGATGACGAGAACAGCCCAAATAAAATGGCAGAGGAGAGCCTTCAAAAAGCATCAAAAATGAAACCGGCTCCCTTCGGGAAACCTGAATTTGCCAAGCGTATCGAAGTTGGAAATTTTGAGGATGATTTCGATAAGCTTAAAGATGCAGACTGGATCTGTGAGGTGATCATTGAAAAAATGGACATCAAGAAAGATATGATGTCCCGCATTGATGATATTCGAAAGCCGGAGACTATTGTGAGTTCTAATACATCAGGGTTGCCTATCAGCGAAATTGGAGAAGAGTGCAGTAAAGACCTGAAAGCACACTTCCTGGGAACGCATTTCTTTAATCCGCCAAGGTATATGAAATTGTTGGAAGTGATACCGACCGAATCTACTTCGGATGAAGTCACTGAATTCATGCATCATTTCTGTGAGAAAACCCTTGGCAAAGGTGTGGTGATCTGTAAAGATACTCCAAACTTTATTGCCAATCGGGTGGGGATCTTTTCGATCGCTAATATCATGCCCTATTTTTTTAATGGTGAGTTTCGGGCTGAAGAAATTGACCTACTAACCGGAACACTCACCGGTTACTCTAAAGCAGCCACCTTCCGCACAGCCGATATGGCGGGATTGGATGTAACCAACCACGTTGCCAAAAATTTATACCCATCTATTCCCGATGATAAAATGCGGGAGACTTTCAACCTGCCTGATGAATTCCAGAAAATGGTAGATGAGGGCATGATCGGCAATAAGGCCGGCAAAGGATTTTATACCAAGAAAGATGGAGAGTATCTGGTACTTAATCCGGAGACGTTTGAGTATGAATCGCAGCAACAATTGGAAGATCCGGTATTGGAAGAAGCCAATAAGATCAAAAACACCGCAGAGCGGCTCAAATTTCTGGTGAATTCAGAGGGCAAGATTGGCGAATTTCTTTGGAACGTACATCGCGATCTGTTGATGTACGCGGCTAACCGAATTCCTGAGATCACAGACTCACCATTATCCATCGATCGGGCTATGCAGTGGGGCTTTAATTGGCAAATGGGTCCGTTTGAACGCTGGGATGCTTTAGGAATTAAAGAAGCAGCCGACCGAATTGAAAAAGAAGGAAAAGACATTCCGGAACTAATTACGGAAATGTTGGATGCCGGATTTGACACATTCTATAAGGATGGGAAGATCTATGATCCAACGACCACGTCGATGACGAAGATTCCACCAGAAGCAAAAGGAGAGATTAAAGTAGCTCACCTGCGAAAAGAGAAATCTCCGGTAATGAAAAACGACAGCGTTGCTCTTCACGATATGGGAGATGGAGTAGCACTATTTGAGTTTCACACCCCTCATTCTACCTTAGGCGCTGAGCTGGTACAGTCCCTTTATAAATCTCTCGACATTGTTAAAAAAGACTTTGATGCTTTGGTCATTAGCCACGATAGTGACAATTTCGCCTTTGGCGCAAATCTCAAAGAAGCACTGATAGCCAAACAAAATGGCGATTGGAATAGCGTGGTTGAAGCGGTAAACAACTTCCAAAGAACAGCCGTCGCATTACGATACGCCCCATTTCCTGTAGTAGCGGCTCCATTTGGAAAAACGCTGGGAGGAGGCGTGGAATTTTGCCTCTATTCCGATAAAGTGGTTGCGCACCATGAATTATATATGGGATTAGTAGAAGTGGGTGTTGGATTGATACCTGCCGGTGGAGGTACCACAGAATTGCTTCGACGGGCTATGAATAAACTGGAAGGCGAAGCTGATCCGTTGCCGTTCATTCGCGAAGTATTTAAAACAATTGGGATGGCAAAAGTTTCTGAAAGTGCGCATCTGGCAAAAGATTTGGGTTATCTCAGAGATTCCGATACGATCGTGGTGAATCGTGATCTGCTTATTAAAACAGCTAAAAAAGAAGCACTCAATCTTGTGCAAGCCGGGTATCGATCTCCTGCAGAAACACCGATAAAAGTTCACGGTAAAACAGCCCTTGCAGCTATGAAATTAATGCTGCACGTAATGCACGAAGGAAAGTTCATCACTGATTACGATCAGGTTGTAGCCGAACGTGTGGCCTAT
Organism: Gracilimonas sp.; assembly: GCF_035704785.1. Lineage (GTDB taxonomy): Bacteria > Bacteroidota > Rhodothermia > Balneolales > Balneolaceae > Gracilimonas. The sequence goes on from NZ_DASSWP010000049.1 coordinate 6,319, forward strand.
GTGCTGGCCGGAGGAGACTTGAGTGAAGCTCAGGAAGTCCCCGAATCCTACTTACTAAAATTAGAGCGGGAAGCCATCCTTGAATGCCTGCAGGATGACCGAACCCTGGCCCGGATGGAACACATGCTGAAGAAGGGGAAACCGTTGAGAAATTAGATAATAGATTTTAGACATTAGATGAAAGATTTGAGATTGAAATATGCACAATTATAAACAATTAGAGGTGTGGAAGAAGGGCATTCATTTAGCAACTTCTATTTATAAGCTGACCAAAGAATTTCCAAAAGAAGAAAAGTTTGGGATCATATCTCAGATGAGGAGGTGTTCAGTTTCAATTAGTTCAAATATAGCTGAGGGAGCCGGGAGAAATTCTGACAATGAATTTCGACAATTTCTAAATATATCTTTTGGTTCCTGTTCCGAATTAGAAACTCAATTAATCATAAGTCATAAACTCGAATATTTAGCAAAAAGCGAATTCGAAAAAATCTCATCAGATTTATCAGAAATTCAGAAAATGATCTACACCTTAATCCAAAAGTTTTCTTAAATCTTTTATCTATAATCTTATGTCTACAAAAACAGCATATATCGTATCAGCAGCGCGAACACCTTGTGGGAAAGCTAATAAAGGATCACTCAGGTTCACCCGTCCTGATTCAATGGGGGGAGTTGTGGTCAAGGATCTTTTGAATAGAACAAAAGGATTAGAAGCGGATCAGGTCGAAGATGTGATCATGGGGTGCGCATTCCCTGAGGCGTCTCAAGGTTTGAATGTGGCACGGCAAATTGCACTTCTTGGAGGATTACCTGACTCCGTGCCCGGCGTGACTGTGAATCGCTTTTGTTCTTCAGGGTTGCAAACCATTGCCATGGCAGCTGAACGGATTATTGCCGGTGGAGCAGATGTGATCATTGCTGGGGGAGTGGAGTCGATGAGCTTGGTTCCAATGGGAGGCATGTCGTTTCAGCCCAACCCGGATTTGGTGGATAATAAACCCGGTATTTATGTAAGCATGGGAATTACTGCAGAAAATGTAGCAGATAAATATAAGGTCAGTCGGAAAGACCAGGATGAGTTTGCATATCGAAGTCATCAGCGTGCTATAAGCGCCTGGAAGGAAGGCAAGTTCGATGAGCAGATCACCCCGGTTGAAGTCAAAGAAAAGAAAGTAACGGCTGATGGGGAAGTAGTAGAGGAGTCATTAATATTCAAGCAGGATGAAGGCCCTCGTGCGGATACATCGATAGAAGCCTTGTCAGGATTGCGCCCGGTATTTAAGCAGGGAGGTTCTGTGACTGCCGGAAATTCCTCCCAAATGAATGATGCTGCGGCTGGCGTAGTAGTGATGAGCGGCGAAATGTTGAAAGAACTCGGCCTGGAACCGATGGCCCGTTATGTTGGATTTCAGGTTGCAGGTGTGGCTCCTGAAATTATGGGGGTCGGTCCGGTAGAGGCTATTCCAAAAGTTCTAAGTAAAACCGGATTGAAATTGTCGGATATAGATCTCATTGAACTTAACGAAGCCTTTGCTTCACAATCGCTGGCTGTGATTCGCAAATTGGGATTGGATGAAGAGATCACCAACGTAAATGGTGGTGCGATCGCGATGGGTCACCCGTTAGGTTGTACCGGAGCAAAGCTTACCACACAGATCTTGTACGAAATGAAAGCCCGCAAATCCAAGTATGGATTGGTAACCATGTGTATCGGTGGAGGAATGGGCGCTGCCGGAATATTCGAAAATCTTTAATCAGGACGACGACTGACGAACGACCTGTGACGATAGTCTTCGGTCAACCGTCCTTGGTCATCCGTCATTTATAATATCATGTTCAAAGAAGACACGCTATCCGGGAAAACCATTCTAATTACAGGTGGGGGAAGCGGACTGGGTTTGGCTATGGCCAAAGCTTTTGCACGAACCGGTGCCGACATTGCTATCTGTGGAAGAACTGAAGAAAAGCTTAAAAAGGCTGTTAAGGAAATTGAAAAAGAAAGGGAAGGAGCCGACGCTCGCTATTATCAATGCGATGTTCGGGATTATGAAGGGGTAACATCGATGTTTGAACAGATCATTGATGATTTTGGCTCTCTGGAAGGCTTGGTGAATAATGCGGCCGGTAATTTTTTATCGGCTTCGGAAGATCTTAGTCCCGGTGGATTTAAAGCGATCGTAGATATAGTCCTACATGGAAGCTTTAACTGCACGCATGTATTTGGGAATTATCTCATCGATAACAAGAAGGAAGGGAATATCCTCAATATGGTTACAACCTATGCAGAAGGTACCGGGTGTGCTTTTGTACTTCCATCCGCTTGTGGTAAGGCCGGAGTGTTGGCTATGACTAGATCTTTGGCATTTGAGTGGGCCACCTATGGTATTCGATTAAATGCCATTGCGCCTGGGCCATTTCCAACAGAGGGAGCGTGGTCAAGATTGGTTCCAAAGAAAACGATGGAAAAGAAGTTTATAGAAAAAGTTCCCCTAAAAAGATATGGCGAGCCTGAAGAGCTCGCCAATCTTGCAATTTTTCTTATGTCTGACCTCGCATCTTACATGACCGGTGAATGTGTGGTCATTGATGGAGGTGAAAGACTTCAGGCAGGTCAGTTTAACTTTATAGACGGACTAATGTCGCGAAGTAAACTGAAAAAGATATTCAAGGCCATGAAGCCGAAATAGCGATCTTTAAGAAATCAAAAAACCTACCATCATAGCGGTAGCGATAATTGCGTAATAAAAACGCTTCACATTTTTGTCCGGCTTGTGCAGACCAAATATGTTCTTAAAGATGTAATGGTCAAATCCTAATTTGTAATATTTTTCATATAATTTTGCTCTCATAACGGCACCTCCTTAATTTTTGGTGCATAATGTATTGTTGTTGAATAATGAAAAAGATGCTGTCAGTTATTTTTTGCAGCTAATTGCTGTTTATCAGCTATAATTACTTTTCCATCAATGATGGTCTCAATACTGATTTTTTCGCCTTTATCGTAAACGGCTTTGGTTATTACCTTGTCAGAATTAAAGCCGAATAAAACCCATGTTCCGTGAGGTTTTACCTTATTACCTTCTTTCCAGTACTGACCTTTTTGAAGGATATTTCCTTCATTGTCGAAAAACTTAACGTCATAAATGTTGTTTTCAACATGTGTAATTACATATTCGTGTTCAACATTCTTGATCGTTTGTTGTGCAAAAAGGCCGGTAGAAAAGATCAATAAAAATAAAAAAGCCGAAATTAGTTTGTTCATAGTATTTCTCCACTTGTTTCTCTTCCAATGTTAAGGAATTGTTAAGACAAAGTAAATGAATTGTTAACGAAAAGTTAACATTAAGTTAACATAGCGCTCAGTTGAACTGTGAGAGCCGTTTTTCGAGTGTTTTTATTTGAAGGGAAAGCTTATGAGCATCGTAGGCAGTATAGGGGGTCTCTTTATTCATTTGCACCGATTTCAGAAACATAAGGGCAGCCTTTTCTGCAGCTTTGGCCGGGTCAAACACCTGTTTTTCAAAATATAGATGATCTCCGGAATTGAGCCGGCCGATCCGTATTTGCTGATCTTGTACACTGGAATCCATGATCTCCTGACTGTTTGAAGCCACTCTCTTGTGACGGTTTGCGGATGCCCCGGTGTATATTGAAATATCAGCTGTTGATCCATTATCAAACCTGAGAAATATATGGATAGCCGTTGGATGGATGTTATCCAGCTTTATTTGTTTAGCTTCTGCATGATGAATTCCGCTGTCCATCCACTTCATACAAAGACCGAGTTCATCGATCCAAAAGTGCCGGAACTCATCTTCTGAATTCAGGAATTGGGTGTAGTTGATCTCCCTGGATATACTTAAGTATGAAGGGCGATCCATACGATCCATCATCCATTGAGTGGCGGGAGCAAGGGTTGGCCAATGGGAGAATTGCACCTGAACGCCGGCTTCCTTAGTTGCGCGGTATATCTTTTCGAGCTTTTGGGGGTCCGTTGGCTGTCGGGAGATAAGAAAGCAATGTAAGCCAAGTTGAATGCCTTCCAGTAAAATATCCAGATTTTGGTCAGACTCATCTACCAGGAAACAGGCATCAACTTCACCTACTTCATTAATATGCGGGCAAAGTTCGACTTCCTGAACTATTTGATGGGGGCGAAGATGTCGCTCCCAGGCTACCGCACGTTTTGCATCTCCTACAATTCCAACTTTCATAAGCTAAACAAGATTTGTTGGAGCTGAAGATGCTAATGCGACACGACTTTTACAAGAGAGGCTTACTCGGGCATTACAATAGCGAGAATAAAGTAAGCAAGCACAGCCGTTCCAAAGCTTGAAACAAGGATCAGTGCAAAAATGATACGAACGAGGGTGGCGTCCCATCCAAGATATTCCGCAAAGCCGCCGCAAACGCCTGCAAGCATTTTATCGGTACGTGATTTTCTAAGTTTAGCTGGCATGATGATAGAATTAGTTTGATTATAATCTACCGTGGTAATACGCCATATAAAAAAAGATGTTGCAAAAAAGTTCAAATAAAAAAAAAGCGGAGGCTTAGCTCCGCTTTATACATAATTCTTAATTGTCTGAGGGAGGAGGTGGAGGCGAAGAATTTTCTGATGAACTGAACTCTGAATCAGCTAAACGGAAATTAACGGACAAGGCATATTTAACCCTAACCGGTCGTCCCCTTTGCATGCCAGGTTCAAATTTGGCTTGACGAACCACACGCAATGCCTCTTCATCGGCACCGCCGCCAATTCCACGAACGACTTTGGCATTTTCTACATCTCCATTTTCATTCACAATGAATTGAACGGTTACACGCCCTTCAATACCTGCACGGCGTGCCATGTCAGGGTACTCCATTTTACTTTGGATTGATTTCATGCCGTCAATCAGAACGGGCATTTTTTCGACTACTACGAAATAGTCTCCCTCATCTTCTGATTTATCAAGAGTGTGTGGACTTGGTGGGGGCGGAGGCATTTGTGTTAAAGCATTTTCCATTGGGAATAGCATGTTCGCATTGGCTGTTCCTTCAAAATAACTAACCCAAATGGGTGTACTTGAGATTCCAGGAATGATTTCACTAGTAGAGTTTAATTTTACATTTAGCTCATTATATTCAAAAGAGAGAGAATTTCCCTCTATTTTTCCAGCTTGGATGCCACCTTCGAAACTACGAGGTGCCACTTTGAACATTCCATATTCCGTAGTTATAATTTGTACAGCTCCTAAGCCTCCTATTTTAATACCATTCATGTTCTTAGTATCAAGTTCGATACCATTGACAGAAACTGTAGGTTCCTGGATTTGTATTTGAGCTTGCTGTAATTCTTCATTAGACACACCCTGTGGACCGCGTAAATCCGAACATGCAATAGGGAGGGTGATCCCAATAATCATAAGCATTAGAAAGGCTATGCTCTGTTTAAATGATGCTTTGTGTAGTTTGTGATATTTCATGGTCTTAATACGTTTTTTTAAGGTTGAATTTTTAACCGCCATGCTCACTGACAACCTGCTTGAGCCACTGCTGAGCGGAACTAATTCATATAAGAGGTTGGCGTAGGATTTTATGGAGAAGTCGGATCTGGAAAGCACTTCCTGATCACAGGAAATTTCGCGGTAGGTATCTATCTCCTGATTTCCATACCGAATGAGGGGATGGAACCAAAAAACAGACTCGATCATAGACAATGCCAGTTGCAGCAGATAATCACCCCGTTTAATGTGGGTTAGCTCATGCTGCAGAGCCATGTCCAGTTTTTCCGGTTCATGTTGCAAAATGCCTGGAAGCACGATGACCGGTTGTTTCCACCCAAAGGTAAAAGGCACCAGCGGATGGTCATGAAAAGCGAGTTTAACAGTTTTATTACCTAAAATATCCGGGGAGAGTGTTTCTTCAAGCTCTGTGATCTTCAAGTTCTTATATAGTGATTTCAACGCCAGATAGCTGCTGATCAAACGCCCCAGCATGAACAATGAAATAAGTACAATTATTACCGTACCAATACCGATCAACAATGTAGGTTCCATCCAGTTTATGGAAACCTCGGTGGTTGAATTACCTGCCCCGGGTACTAACTCAATAGGATTCTGAACCACAAAAAAAGCAGTCTCTATATTTGATTGGGTAAACCATTTTGGGATCTGACTCATAATAGCAGCCGCGCCTATACCAAAAGGAAGCGATAATAAAGCCGCTGTACGCAAGTGATAATGAAAAAGCGGATTTAAACTTTCACGATTCCTTAAGACAAGGAATGCGATACCGCAGCATAACGTCCATATTGCGATGGGAAACCAAAACGTATCCATGCTGAAGTTTCCAATTTCTTTCAAATAGTAAATGATCTCGTACATATCATTCCTCCATACTGTCTATCATATCTCTTAACTCTTTTAATTCTTCTTCGCTGATATTTTCCCCCTTAACCAGCGTTTGTACCAAGGCGGCGGTGGATCCCTTGAATACCTTGTCAATCATTCCGGAAACCAAACTTGACTGCACTTCTAGTGGCTCCTTTCGGGCACTGTACACGAAGGTATTTCCGTCTTTGTAATATTTTAAATATCCTTTGTCGTTCAAATTCTTCATGATGGTCATGACCGTAGTGTAGGCCACTTTGCGCTCTTTCAGGATGCGCTCTTTAACCTGGGCTACCGTTGCTTCACCCAGTTCCCACACGTGGTGCAGGATTTCCATTTCCGATTCTCCAAGTGGTGTCAGTGATTTTCTCATAGCATAATTGAATTAGTTAGTACTAATATAATAGTATTGAATTAAAAATCAATATTTATTTCTTACAAATTAATAATGGCTAATTGAAGATTAGAAGTAAAGCTATAACGATTACTTTACCAATAGATCGGAAATAACTTACTATAAGTTGAAGGACGCCACGTCTTTTAGCGAAATGCGGTTTTCGTAATAAGCCTTACCTATTACTACAGCATCAATATCAGCACCAGCAAGTTTTTGAAGATCTTCAAGAGAGGAAACTCCACCGGATGCTATGATCCTGATTCCCGGGAAATTCTTTTTCAGGTCATTATACAATTCAAAATTAGGACCGGAGAGTGTACCGTCTTTAGAAATATCTGTGCACAATACTTCCTGTAAACCTGCTTCGATCATTCGGCTGAGAAAAGACTCTACAGATTCTTCAGCCGTTTCAAGCCAGCCGGAATAGGCAATTTTGCCATCTTTCAAATCCATTCCCAGGATCATGTCTTCAGGATATTTTTCCAGCGTCTTCAACCAATCCTTTTCATTTTTAATGGCCATGGAACTGCAGATCACTTTCGAAAGTCCGGCATCAAGCAGCATTTCCACATCTGCAAAACTCCGGATCCCGCCTCCGGTTTGAACAGAAATTCCCAGTTCATTAATGATCTCTTTGATATGCGGAAGATTTACGAATTCTCCCTGTTTTGCGCCATTCAGATCAACAACATGAATATGATCGAAGCCGGCATCTTTGAATTTTTTAGCCTGATTCAGTGGAGATTTGTCATAGATGGTGACTTCTTCGTAAGAGCCTTTGTGAAGGCGAACAGCCTGTCCATTCAGGAGGTCGATAGCGGGAATAGTTTGCATTAAATTCTTTTTGCTTCAAAGGTATGGCTTCGAAAACTGAGAATCATGGGGAATTAAATGAGGGAGGTAAATAATTTTCGAACCCACCTCTGGTTCAAGCGTCTCGCTTGGACCTGTTCTTACTAAGGCACTGAGTCATTAAAACCACCGCACAAGCGAGACGCTTGCGCTAGTGCCGGGAGGTTAATTGGTTAGAATGCAAATATCAGTATTATCAACAAGTTTATGGATATGATTATTTCAGAAATTCAATATCTATCAGGCCTTTTCCTCCATCATAATCAATCGCACTGCTATATTCCCAATTTTTTGGATCATCAATCAATCCCGCTTTGACAGGGTTATAGTGGATATAATTCAATTTTTGATCAGCTACTTTTTTGGAGAAGAGTTCTTGTGGGTGGTTGTGTTGTTGCCAAAATTGCCAATCATTATTGTTGTTATTCATCATACCTGCATTCTTCATTTCATGATACATGCTTGCTATTTTTGTAGTCTGAATGTGTTTATACATTTCTTTTCTGATATGCCTTGAAGTGTAACTTTTAAAATCCCTTAGGATATTATGCATGGGTTGGTTCCTGGTTCCAATGATCAAATGAATATGATCATACATGAAACACCACGCATAAATAATTAGTCCTTTATGCTTCTGGCAATACTTGAGGCTATCGATAATGATATCCCTGTATTCTTTTTCTTTAAACATATCGAGCCATTTTATTATTGAACAGGTTATAAAATATGCTTGATGCTGATTTAAGATTCTAAACTTTCTACTCATAGTAATTTGGTTTTACTTGTTAGAGCAGTTTCAGATAGAATCCTTACAAATTTTTTCGTGTTGCACTTATTACTTGAACTCAGCTTTTAATAAATATCAAAAAGCGTTTACTCTCCCCTAATTCTTGCCGCTTGGTTTTTGTGTTCTGAATCTACCCGTGATCCATCGACTAGGTACACCCACCTACCTCAAGCGTTCCAAATCAACCTCTGGTTCAAGCGTCTCGCTTGGACCTGTTCTTACTAAGGCACTGAGTCTTTAAAAACATCGCACAAGCGAGACGCTTGCGCTAGTGCCGGTTCCTGTGTTAGGGTAAAGTATTAAAGAATCATTATTCATTTACGATCAGGAACAAATAAAAGCTTACCGGTGTTTGGTCGGAGTATTTGATCAACGAAAAAATCGCATGGAAAAAGAAGCACACATACAGCTTACTAAGCTGACAAAAAATTATAAAGAGGGAGACAAGATCCGCTCGGTTTTAGACGATTTGGAACTTCATGTACAGGAAGGAGAGATGATCGTGCTGCTGGGGCGTTCCGGTTCGGGAAAAAGTACGATGCTTAATCTGGTGAGTGGAATTGATAAACCGGATTCTGGCGAAGTTATCATTGGAGGGACAAATCTTGCCGAACTTAACGAGAAAGACCGGACCCTTTTTCGCCGGAAAAATATCGGGTTTGTGTTTCAGTCTTTTAATCTGATCTCCACACTGACAGCCCGTGAAAATGTACTGCTGCCATTGAAACTGAAAGGAAATTCTGATGAGGCCTCTTCTGAAATTGTGGATCATTTTTTGAATGAAGTGGGTCTTGGTGATCGAGGCGACAGCTATCCGGACCGGCTTTCAGGTGGGGAACAACAGCGGGTGGCCATTGCCCGGGCGCTGGCTCATGAACCCATGCTAATTCTCGCAGATGAACCCACGGGTAATCTCGATTTTGAAACCGGAAGCACCATCCTCGATATCCTGAATAAACTGGTGAGGGAAAACGGACGAACTATGATCATCGCTACCCACGATCGCGATATTTGTAAGATGGCTGACCGGGTTCTTGAGCTGAGTGGTGGTAAGCTGCACATAGCCGAAAATAATGCGGAAGTTGCTCAACAATGAAAACCTCAGGATCGAATTTACTTTGGCTTTCCAGTCTTCGTTTTTTACTGCAACACCCTTGGCATTTTGCACTATCGATATTGGGAGTGGCGCTGGGCGTTTCGGTAGTCGTTTCGATCGATCTTTCCAACAGCTCGGCTAAAACAGCTTTTTCCCTTTCAACTGAAGCGGTGACAGGCAAAGCCACTCATCAAATACAGGGTGCAGCTGAAGATCTGAATGAGGAGGTTTATCGAAGTATCCGCATCGACGGGAAGATTAGGAATTCAGCTCCGGTGGTGGAGGGTTATGCAAGAGTTAATGGCTTGAACCGAACTTTTCAGATTCTGGGAATTGATCCGATTGCGGAGGCTCCGTTCCGGGATTTTGCCAGTCAGGAAGCAGGAATTGAACTTTCAGCATTTATGAGCGGTCAGAATACCGGCCTTATCGCTGAACCTGTTGCTGAAGAACTTGGAGTTTCGATCGGCGATACCTTGTCGATCTCAGTAGGCGGACGTCCGTTCCAGATAAGGCTCGTTGGATTGATCGATGCTGAGAATGACCGCAGCCAACAAGCACTGGAAAGTTTACTGGTAGTCGATATCAGCACCGCACAGCGCCTGTTTGATATGCAGGACAAATTATCCCGAATCGATCTTATTTTGCCTCAGGATGCCGAAAATTCGATCATACCGGAAATAGAATCTATGCTACCGGAAGGAGCAGATGTCATTCGTTCGGATTCAAGGACGGAAACTGTGGAACAAATGACCCGTGCTTTTGAATTCAACCTGCAGGCTCTCAGTATGCTGGCACTACTGGTCGGTATGTTCCTGATCTACAATACCATGACATTTTCGGTTGTACAGCGCCGTCCGCTTATTGGAAGGCTTCGGGCTTTGGGAGTTACAAAAAATGAGATTCTTACCATTGTCCTCAAGGAAGCACTTTTAATTGGATTTTTAGGAACACTGATCGGGATCATCTCGGGTATTTTCTTAGCGCAGTTTTTGGTGAAGTTGGTAACTCAATCCATCAACGATTTATACTTTGTACTTTCTGTACAGGAGTTATCTATTGATTTCTTTCCAATTGCAAAAGGAGCAGTGCTTGGGATCGGAGCTACGTTGATAGCATCTTTTTGGCCGGCTCGTGAGGCTTCGCAAGCAGAAGTATCTACGGTTTTACGTCGTTCGTCTAGCGAATCAAAGATCACGGAAAGAATTTTTCCTCTGGCCATAATTGGAGTTTTGGCAGGATTAGCGGGTGTCGGAATATTACTCATTCCCAATGGCGGGATTGCGGCCGGATATTCCTCGCTGTTATTTATGATCGTGGGATTTTCGCTGATCATTCCGTTGCTTATTGTAGGAATGGCAAAAATATTCCGACCTATTGCAGGAAAGCTAAATGGATTGATAGGAAAGATGTCGGTGCGTGGAGTGGTTACGGAACTTAGCCGGACCTCAGTGGCTATTGCTGCATTAGTGGTAGCCGTTGCCGCAACCGTTGGGGTTGGGGTGATGGTAGACAGTTTCAGAACCACCGTGGTTTCATGGCTGGAAAGTCAGCTTCAGGCAGATGTATATGTTCAGCCGCCAAGTTCAGTATCCCGTAAAGCTGATTCAGAATTGGTACCCATGCTCGTTGATATACTTAAGAATACCGAAGGAGTGGCAGAGTCGCACACCGTTCGCAGCGTAGATGTCAGGACAAATAAGGGAACTGATAACTTGGTTGCGATCGATCAGGGACCGAAAGCCCAAAACACGTATCAACTCAAAGAAGAAGCTTCGGAATTTTGGCAGCGATATTCGAAAGAAAATATCGTTATGGTTTCAGAAGTGTACGCCTATAGAAATGATGTTGGCTTGGGCGATTCTCTTTTTGTGGAAACCGACGAAGGGCGAAAGACATTTGAGATCCAGGCCATCAATTTTGATTATGCCTCGGATATAGGAACCATCACCATCAACCGGGATATCTATAACCGGTATTTTGATGATGAGGCTATTTCAGGGCTTGCTCTTTATGCAGCAAGCGGGGTAGACGTGGACGAATTAGTAGAACGGCTCAGGGAAAGATCAGAAGGCATGCAGGAAGTATTTATCCGATCTAACCGCGGGCTTCGGGAAGCTTCCATAGAAATATTTGACCGCACGTTCACCGTAACTATTGTACTGAGGATGCTGGCTATTTTGGTGGCGTTTATCGGAGTCTTGAGCGCCTTGATGGCACTTCAGCTGGAGCGTTCCAGAGAACTTGCGGTACTGAGGGCAAATGGAATGACACCCGGGCAGCTTTGGAATTATGTGGTCACTCAAACCGGAGTTATGGGAGTGATGGCCGGGATCCTGTCGGTTCCGCTTGGAATACTGATGGCCTATATATTGGTATATGTTATCAACCTGCGATCTTTTGGATGGACGCTTCAGTTTATGATATCGCCGGGAGTTTTATTGCAGGCTGTGGGACTGGCGATCGTAGCGGCACTGCTTGCCGGGCTGTACCCATCATGGAAAATGGCCAAAGCAAATCCCGCCGATGCATTGAGAAATGAATAAGGCATGGTGATGAAAAACTTTATAACCAACTAGCGCAAGCGTTTCGCTTGTGCTGTATCAATTAAGGATACTGAGATATGAAAAAACTTTATTGGTTTGTAATAGCAATTACATTCATTGCAGGTATTGTATGGTTTTGGCCGGAACAAGATCAGGAAATTCGTGCAACCGTTTCTGTTGCGGAAGCGATGGGTGGCGGGGATGATGAAGGCTATCTGCGTGCTACCGGACCGCGGGAATTTATATTTCCGGAGGATCACGGACCACACCCTGGATTCAGAACGGAATGGTGGTACTACACAGGAAATGTGTTTACGGAAGATGGACGTCAGTTTGGCTATCAGTTTACTATTTTCCGAAGTCAGCTAAATCCACCTGAAAATGAAGATGAAGGATCAGCTTTCGGGGAAGACTGGAATACCGACCAGTTGTATTTAGGTCATTTTGCCATTTCGGATGTAGAGAATTCGGATCATGTTTTTGAGGAGCGATACAGTCGCGGTGCGGCAGGCCTGGCAGGTGCTCAAACAGAGCCTTATCGAATCTGG
>NZ_DASSWP010000194.1:0-19081 GCF_035704785.1 Gracilimonas sp.
TAACTCTTCCCAAAAACAACAATTTTTCAGACAATATAACGGTAGGAACCAAGCTTAATATATTTTCAAATTTAACGGTGGATCTAAGTTGGAATACAAATTGGGACGAGCGAAGAACAGAAATTATTTCACTGACACCGGGTGGGGAATTTGGCTCTACAATTTCAGCCAGCGGAAATATTAGCTCTTCAGTTTGGGCTTTTGGAAAAGGTTATCGTGACCTGTTTGAACGGCAGCTTCAAACGGCCTTTGATGACCTGAATGGAACTTCAACCATCAGTGATGAAACCGGTAACGGCGACGGACGGATCGTGTTGAACAGAAATACTTTGGAAGAGGATTTCAGAAGAGCCTATTTAGGTGGTAATACCGGCGCAATTGGGGAGAAGAGTTACACCCCGATCCCAAAACCAAACTGGAGGATTACATGGACAGGGGTAGAAGAGTATATTCCATTTTTGGGGAATTTAATGAGTAGAGCGACACTTAGCCATGGTTACAGTGGCAGCTATCGGCTTGGGTGGAGTTTGAATGCCATAACAGGCGAGCAACCGGGACAGGGAATTGGGGCATTTAATGTGATTGATGTGAAAAGAGATTTTGAACCCACGTCCATAAATGTTGAACAGAGGTTTTCGCCACTAATCCAGTTGAATGTAACCTGGTTGTCGAACCTTCGGACACAGATCAGTTTTGACCGAAGCAAGACAAATAGTTTGGCACTATCCAGCCGAACAGTTACGGAAAGGTTATCACAGGGGTTGACAACATCCATTAATTATACCTTTAGAGGAATAACGATTCCATTTTTACCCCGAATACAAAATAATATAGACGTTACCATCAATGGTGGTTTTGCTGACGATAAAGAACAGAAGTTTTACCTTAATCAAGATATTGAACAAGCATTGAGTGTGATCAATCCAGATCCTAATGTAGACCAATATGATTTTACCGATCCTTTTATAACCGGACAAAACCGTATCAATGCATCATTGGTGTTGGGATATCGTTTTTCACAAACAGTTACATCCAACTTTGAGTACACGTTTACAAAAGTAGAGCCGAAGTCATCTGCTTTTCCACCGCGTACCAATCATGATATTCGATTCAATTTCAGAATCGCTATTCAGTCAAGATAACAGGATTACTTAACTTGATCTTCTTTTCTTAGCTTGAAATAACCAAAAAATACTCCAAAAAGAACCAAGCAAAAGATAGGAAGCCAGTTTCCAAAACGGGTATAAAGCGTCTGGGTGTCTCGATTGTAGACATGCCCGCTAAAACCGGTTCGAATCCAGTAATCAGTTTTGTGCTTGATCTCTCCATTAGATGCAATGATGCCGGAAAAGCCGTTATTTGCGCTACGGGCAATCCAGCGGTCAAACTCGATAGCACGCAGACGTGCATAGGCAAAGTGCTGATGATGTCCGCTTGTGTCTCCCCACCAGCCATCATTGGTGATAATGGTTAGAAAAGAAGCATCGCGTTGCACAAATTCTCTTATCCATGAGGGATAAACCGAATCATAGCAGATGAGGCCTGGAGTTTTAAACCGATCGGTGGTGAGCATGTCAGGTGTTTTTCCTTTTCCAAACTGCTGAATACTTCCCCAGTCCACCCAGCCAAATACATCGATTGTATTAAAAAATTCCACAAAAGGTAAACGCTCGACTATGGGGACCAAATTGGCTTTTTCGTAATCACTGATACTTCCGTCTTTTTTAATGAATAATGCAGCGTTAAAATAATTGTAGGGCAGTCCGGAATTCTGAAGTTTCCCTCTATAAAGTTCCTTTGTATTCTCTTCGTAGGTTTTAAAAAGTCCGGTTCCGGTAATAAAATTTGTATTCCAGGATCTTGCAGAATCGGCAATTTGATACGCTGTTCTTGAGTTCAGGAAAATTGCACCATCTATGGCATTTTCCGGCCAAATAACAAGATCAGTGTTTGGGGTAATAGTTCTAGAAGTTAGCGAAAATAAGCTATCCATGACTTCACTTAAACCACTCATGCCGCCGTAATCCAAATACGAATCATGATTGGGCTGGATGATGGCTACTTCAATGGGTTCCTCCGAAGAGGAAGGGGTATCACTGATGCTATATAGCACAATTGACCATGCCGGGAAAAATACAAATATGCCAATAGCAGCATAAATTATGCTCTTTTGTTTGTGGAGTATAAATTGATAGGTGAGAGCAGCACTCAAAACAACCCAAAAAGAGATCCCTAAGAAACCGGTAACGGAGATGTATTGAATGATACCGATCCAGTTTGCCCAGGCATTTCCAAGTGCAAGCCACGTCCAGGAAAGATCCCAGTTGTGATGAAGAAATTCGTAGCCTACCCATGCAGAAGTTTGCAAAACTGCTATGAGGATGGGAGATCGGCTTTTGTCAGAAAAGTATTTCCCAAGACAAAGGGGGATGGTCATTAATACACTATTCGCTAAAATAGCGGCTACTCCTGCAGGAAGGCTCGCCATCATAAGCCAATAAGTACCGATCAGATTCCAAACTACAAAGCCGGCATAACTGTAATATGCAAGCTGCCTGTAGGAATCACACTTTTGAGCAAGATGAAAAAGAAGAATAAATGCCGGAATACTTAGAAATGACAGGTTAATGGGAGGGAAGCTCAATCCCAATAAAATTCCGGCTGATATGGATATAACCCATTTATTTCCGAACCATGTATTCATTCTGAGTATCCTTTTCCTGATATAATTACAACGATTTCACCTTTTATAGAATCCCGGTTTTCAAACTCTGTTCGCAGCTCAGTTATTGTCCCGCGGTTAACTTCTTCGAATTTCTTTGTGAGTTCCCGTGCTACTGCGGCCAACCTTTCCGGTTCAAAATGTTCTTCCAGCTCATCCAGTAATTTTAATAACCTGTTAGGACTTTCATAAATAATGATAGTCCTCTCTTCTTCAGATAATTCACCCAGTCTTTTCTGGCGGCCTTTTTTGTGGGGTAGAAATCCCTCAAATACATATCTGTCACTTGGTAGCCCACTGGCGACAAGAGCCGTGGTTGCAGCATCAGGACCGGGAATTACAATTACGGTGTGTTCGCCTTGTTGGGCTGCCCGTACAGCTAAAAAGCCGGGATCAGATATTCCAGGCATGCCGGCATCACTGATAAGGGCTATATTCTGGTTTGCATCCAGGATATTCATTAAATGCCCGACTTTGCGGTGCTCATTATGCTGATGAAAAGAAAAGGTGGGTTTATCAATTTGAAATCGCTGCAGTAAATTTCCTGAAGTGCGGGTGTCTTCGCAGGCGATATAATCCACCGATTTCAAGACCTCTACTGCCCGGGGGGAGAGATCCTGAAGATTACCAATGGGTGTAGCTACTATATAAAGTGTGGACACTTTCTGAATTTATTAATTAAAGGTGGACAAATATCAAACTACCTCTTACAAAATACAAACCCAATGGAAATGAATTCGGTTATCAAATAACACACTTTCGAATTACACGCGGGGGTCGTATGTTTGGGTGCGAAAATAATTTAAAACTATCTAAATACGAATATGAATATTAAACCATCCGGAATAAACCACATCACCATCAGGGTTAACCGTATTGACGCCTCAAAGGAGTTCTATGGCGATATATTGGGACTTGAATTAGTAAGAACCATGGGACAAAGCATGGCAGTGTATCGAATCGGAAAAGAAGATACCCTGGTAATTGTAGAAGCTGAAACAAGCTATGATCCTACATCACGTGACTTCCGCGTCGATCACTTTGGCTTTTACGTGGATGATCCAAAACAAGTGGATGAGCTGGCTAAATATTTTCATGAAAAAGAAGTAACTATTATGAGCGGGCCGGCTAATCGCAAAAAGGGAAGGTTTCTGTTTATATCAGATCCGGATGGAAATATGATAGAGTACTTTTATGAAGAAGAAAAATGAAATAGAGCAAGAGTTAGACCGGAAGGAATTTGAAAAAGAGTTAAACCGGGATCTAAGCGATCAGTACAATCGTATTGATTCTTTTGAGAAACTGCATGAGGATAAGAATCCTTATGTATTAGCAGCGATCAATTTCTTTTCTACCTTTTTATTTTTTGAAGTATTCTATTGGTTAACAAAGGTGATCGTGAATTTCTTTACGCTTGGCTTTTCATCTGGATTTTTCGAAACCATGGATCCCTTTATTCACATTGCAGCACTAATATTGGCGGTAACTGCGATCATTAAAAAAAGGTCTGCAATAGAAGTGGTGATAGATCGGTGGCCTTTTTGATCTGTTGATGAAAAAGAAGGCAACTTTACTGATTCATATAATAGGAGGTTCGGAGCAGGAATAAGTGGCTTATACCACTATCGCTAAAAATATCCTGAGTTCTATATTGAAGTCCCAGCTCAAATTTCCGCTTATCATTGAAGTACCAGCCCAAGCCAATATCAGCTCTGTTTTCTGCATCGGCCGCGTCTTTGTTGAAGGCAGTCATTATTTCGTTTTTAAGTATGAGATACTTTTCGCCGTTATCAAGCTCTTCTCCATTCAGAGGAAAGTCATAACTCAGGCGATATCGAATCCTGTTCTGATACGAACTTGAACGTACACGCTGCTCTGCCCGGAGACGATGAGCTATTCTTTTATCTCCGATGTAGGAAACAAAGCCGATCTGCTCTAAGAATCGGTGTTCATACTGATTACCTGGAAGAAAAGGAGTAGAATTCCGATAATAGTAACCGCCCCCCAATTTTACTCTGGGAGAGGAACTGTACGAAAAAGTCATTTGTGGTTCGATATATCGAACGGCGGACCTGTTGTCCAGATCCCGAAGGGAGTTAAACATGGATACTTTGGCAGAAAACCCAAGGCGATCTGATTGTTTCCAGGAATAAGAGATCTCAGGGCTCCAGATTAAATCAGCCGATTGGGCAAAAGCTGCATTCGTTAACATTCCTGTTATCAAAAAAAGCAGTCCAAATTTTAAAAACTTCATGTATTACCAGATGTTATCCAGTGAACGTCTCACAATTTCACGTTTCCGGATAAGTTGTCCATTTTTGTTAAACAAAAATTCAAAAGCTCCCAGCTCTTCTTTATTCTGAGCTTCAACTTCCAGTTCGTAACGGATGGTAAGATCATCGAATTCTTTCTGTAGAAAAAGCTCTGTGAGATCGTCTTCATCGCTCGAATATTGGCGTTGAACGCGGGTTATCCTGAATTTGGTGTACTGATCATTTAAATATGATTTAATGGCATTCCCGGTATTTTCAGAGATTTCATCGAAGTTGATGAGAAGCTCGATATCGAGCAGGGTACCGTTTTCATCAAACTCGATGCTGTGCAGATAGTTATCGAGCTTAAACTTAGCTTCGTAACTAACTGATTGGCCATCAAATTCACGGTAAAAATCGGCTTTTTTTTCATCATTCCAAAATTGATTCAGAATGGATAAAGCCTCCGCGGGAATCTCACTTTTGTTAATGGACGTTTCAACTTCTTGTTTTTTCTCCTGTGCAAAAAGGCAAGGATTGGTTATGGACACCAGAAGTATTATACAATGGAGGTATGGAGTTATTTTGATCATAATTCAATCTCATGAATTATCATTAGCAAATAGTTACCTCTATGTTAAACTACTATGAATTAAGTGTAGCATTCAGAATTCCATTATGTATATTTGAGCTTCGAATTATAATCGCCAAAAACTATTTATGCGAGACGTTCTTATATCCGGGAAAACATCCTTTAAAGTCGAAGTGCCTTACAAGCTTATTGAAACAGGGAAAAAGGGGGAGAAGCCGTTGATAGTATATTTACACGGCTATGATCAGAACATTGAATATTTCGAAAAGAAAACTGAGAAGCTTTTAAATATCGAGGCTTATCACTTATTCATTCAAGGCCCTTATCCGATCTACGATAAAACAGGAAAGGTTAACGTCTCAAAATGGGGACGGGCTTGGTATTTATATGACGGAAACCAGGGACAATTCATAAAATCCATGGAAGTGGCTTCTGAGTTTATTCAGGAAATTATTGATGGATTGGTGGGTGTGATCCAAATTAGCAGACTTTGCGTATTTGGTTATTCCATGGGTGGATACCTGGGTGGCTACTTTGCTTTTTCAAGATGGAAACATGTAAATGACCTGATCGTGATAGGTGGAAGGATCAAAACAGAAGCATTTGAAGGTAAGCGAGACCAGGCCAGGCACATAAATATATTAGCTTTACACGGAAAAAATGATACCAGCGTTTATCCTGCACCTCAAAAGGAGTGTATAGAATTATTACAGAAAGAAGGATTCAATGCTTCTTTTAAGCTAATTGATGCCGGTCACCAGGTTGAAACCGCTTTCATTGACCAAGCAAAAAAATGGCTAAAGGATTCAGGATACGTTGAATGCTGATATTTTTTGTTATACTTTTGTTTCTAATGTTTGTTAAGTTATTTTAATACAGCTATTATTGACCAGTGTAAAAAATCACAGTCATTCCCATTTACATCGCTACAAACAAATTCTAGGAAGGAAATGAATATACTTGTAATTGAAGACGACCCATCTGTTCGTACTTTGGTCAAGGCCGTACTTGAGCATAATGGAAATTCTGTTTTCACATCAGATAATGCAACTGATGGCGAGGCTAATGCCATTAAGAATGATTATGATATGATCATTTTGGATCTTGGTTTACCAGATGGAGACGGATACGAGGTATGCAAGAATATCAGAGAAAAAAATGTTGAAACCCCCGTTCTTATTCTTTCCGGAGAACAGGAGACCGATGTAAAGGTAAAAATGTTAAAAGTTGGCGCAGATGACTATCTGACCAAGCCTTTTAATACGGAGGAACTTATAGCCCGAATGACGGCGATCAAGCGGCGGTCTGAATCCGGCGGAGAACAGCAGCTGGTTTGCAATGAATTAAAGGTGAATTTATTAAAACGGGAATTCTCTATAAATAACGAAAAGGTTCAGCTTACTAATAATGAGTTCAACCTTTTGGTTTATTTCATGAAGAACAGAAACCGCGTTATTACCCAGGAAGAATTGGCAGAGAAAGTTTGGGATATTCATTTTGATACCCAAACAAATTATATCAATGTATATATCAGTTACTTGAGAAAGAAGATCAGGGAACACACCGAGGTCGATTACATTGAAACAATTCGTAAGAAAGGTTTTGCTTTTCGATGCGATTAAGAGAAATTTTTTATGATTTTAAGTCCCTCAGATTATTCATTTGTGGGACTTTTTTTATGCAATAGTATATGGATAAGTCAAAAAGATCATCGCTGATCGAGCATTTGCGTGAGTTTGCCACAGAAGAAAGATGGCAAAAGCTCGTGGAGGTAGCTGAGCTGCGTACACGCCACGTTACAGTAGTAGTGGAAGATATCTACCAGTCTCACAATGCAAGTGCAGTTCTCAGAAGTTGTGATGGTTTTGGCATTCAGGACGTCTATATAATTGAAAATAAAAACGATTTTGATGCATCCAGCCAGGTCACGATCGGGGCAGATCAATGGCTTACACTGCATAGATATAAAAAACCCGGAACAAATAATACAGAAGCTTGTTTCAACACTCTGAAAGCGAAAGGATACAAGATCATCGCTACCTCTCCTCATGAAAAGGATGCAAACTTGAACGACTTGTCCATATCAGATAAAACGGCATTGGTCTTTGGTTCAGAAATCGATGGAATAAGTGACAGAGCCAAGGAACTGGCTGATGGATTTTTGAAAATTCCAATGACAGGCTTCAGCGAAAGCTTCAATATTTCTGTAAGTGCTGCAATTTGCCTTTACAATATCACACGCCGGTTAAGAGACTCTGATATCACCTGGAAACTTACAGAAGAAGAGCAGGAAGAATTAAAGCTGGAATGGCTGAAGAGATCCATTAAGGCCGGAGATCAGTTAGAACGAGCATTTCTTAATAGATAGAAGCCTTTATTCCTCTTGGAATCAATAAAGGCTTATGAGTTTTTGAGTCTGAAAATTTATCTTGGCAAACGTTCTTCAATATCTGCCACAGCATACGCAAAAACAGCCATGGTGGCTACACATTCATTAAAGTCTTCCTTATCCAACTTATCCATTGTGTCAGCAGCGGTATGATGGTACCAGAAGTAACGAGAGCCATCTACTACCAATCCCATACCCGGTACACCATCCTGCATCAGTGGCCCGATGTCAGCCCCGCCACCGCCTTTGGTTACTTCACCCGACCCAATGACCTTAAGAGTCGCTCCGATCTCAGTAAGTATATCATAAGCACCATCACTTCCCGAGAAGCCAAACCCGATCGGATCAAAAACCCCCGCATCCGACTCCATGGCTAAAATATGCTCTTCTAATGACTGTTCTTCTTCCTTCACCCAGCGATGGTATTCATTTGCGCCACGTAATCCGTTTTCTTCATTTGTCCAAAGCACAACACGAACAGTTCTTTTTGGCTTAATGCCTAATTTGTTCATTAACCTCACAGCTTCCCATGCGGCAACGCTTCCTCCACCATCATCCATGACTCCCTGACCAACATCCCAGGAGTCGATATGTCCTCCAAGTACTATTATTTCATCCGGAAATTCTGTCCCTTTAATTTCGGCGATCACATTATGGGATTGGGTATCAGGAAGAGTCCTGGCATTTAGTTCTAAATGGATCTCTATCTTTTCACCACGGTCATACATGCGTTGTATCATCATGGCATCTTCAACTGTTATGGCAGCGTGCGGAATTTTTTCTACTTCTTCATTATAATACATGGTTCCTGTATGAGGTGTCTTCATGGAGTAGGGGCCAACTGAGCGTATAAGGCTTGCCACTGCACCGTGTTTTGCCGCTTCTATAGCCCCGTTCACCCGGTACTGTACGGTCCTCCCATAGGAAGTAAATTCAGCATTATAGAGTACGATCTTTCCCTGAACCTGATCTTTGACCTGTTCCAGCTCTTCAAAGCTCTTAACTACAATAACCTCGGCTGAGATGCCGCCTTCAGGAGTTGCAATACTGCCTCCCATGCTAAGCAGAGGAAGATCCTGTTCTCTGGGGGAAATTAAGGTTGCAGACTCCTGACCGCGAATCCAGTGAGGGACCATTACAGGCTGTTTCCAAACGTTATCGAATCCGTCTTCCTGCATTTTTTCAACGATCCAGTCTAAAGCATTCTCCAAATTTTCAGAACCGCTAAATCTTGGCCCAAAAGTATCGGCCATGTATGTCAGGCGATCCCATGCAATATCACTGGACATCCCTTTTTCAATGATTTGCTTGATATTTTCTTTATGATCGGGATTCAGTACTGATTGAGAGCTGACTGAATCAGCTATAAACAAAAAGGCGAGAAGCAGGGCGAGCGAAAATAGTTTCATGAAAATTTGGTTCAATTGAACAAGGTGAACCAAAGAAAATGAAAAGCATTGTGTGATGCCACAAAAAACTTTTCATTTAAGTAAACTGTTTCTGGAACTTATGGAGATCAGTCTAAAGAGTTTTTATTCGTTTCAGAGATCTCTTTGAACAAAGCGTACTCTTCAGGAGAGGTGTCTGCAAATAGATAATAAAGGGGATCTACCGGACGATTGTTGAAACGAACCTCGTAGTGCAAATGTGGCCCTTCAGACAAGCCTGAATCACCTGCCATGGCTATTTGCTGGCCTCTTTCCACAGTAGCTCCAATCTTAATTCCCTTGGCAAATCCTGATAGGTGAGCATAAAGAGTCTCAAAACCAAAACCGTGATCAATAATTACGATCTTTCCAAGAGTGCCTTGCGGGCCTGCATATTTAATCTTTCCTTTTCCGGTGGCTAATATAGCGTCACCTATATCAGCACGGAAATCGAGTCCGTTATGGGGGCGGGGGTATTTTAAAATTGGGTGATTTCTCATTCCAAAACCACTTAGCAAAATACCACTGGTAGGTTTGATAGCTGGAATATGTCCCATTTTCTTTTTGTTTACATTATACTGACTTTTAATTTCTTCGAAACTTAATTGCTGTATACTGATTCTTCGTTCTAAATTGTCAATTTTTGAAGCAGTCCATTTTAGTAACTCTGAAGTTGATTCAGTGTAAACATCGAATTCACTGTATGGGTCAGATCCACCAACACCCGCTTGACGTTCTTCATAAGAAATTTTTTCCATCCCCAAAACAGAACGATATACTTCATTGTCTTTCTGAGCAATCTCTGTGATCTGCTCATCCAGGCCTGAAAGTGCTACTCTTGTGGTTTCAAGCTGATTAAATAACGCTTCATTTTCAGCTTTAAGAGCAAGCTCCGCAGGAGTACCTACATAATTAGAGAGTAATATAATACCGATGCCTGTGAGTATAACTCCGGATAAGATCCAAATTGACAAGTTATAGATCACTTGTTCAATTCTGTTATACTCAATGGGTACAAATTCACAATTTGCTTCGTCGTAGTAATAGTGATTTTTGAGAGACATATACTAACCTTGTTACGAAAGTTGCTTAAGATAGTAACCTTAACACCACATTCAAAGAGTAAGCAACAACTCTAATGTTACAGTTTTATTCGATATCACCTTCAAAATATTCAATGGCCCTTTTGGGACTCATGTCTCCACCTTTTGTTTTTTCATCGATACTTGATTTGATCCGTTCTTGAAATGCCTTTGCAGGATCATATCCATAATGTTTTAACAGATAATTCATAGCGATTACTTCAGCAATCACGGTAATGTTTTTTCCGGGTGTTATTGGCAGATGAATGAGGGGAATGTCTAACCCCAATACATTTACAGAATCGTTATTTAAGCCGGTTCTTTCAACTTCACGGGTTTCATCCCAAAGGGTAAGTTCAAGCACAACCTCCAATCTTTTCTGATATCGGATTGACCGGATACCAAACATTGACATCACATCTACAATGCCAAGACCCCTTATTTCCATAAAATGTTTGCTCATTTCTGTGGCCGAAGACATCAAGACGTTATTTTTCTTGGTAAGCATAACTACATCATCGGCTACCAGGCGATGACCTCTTTCTACGAGATCCAGGGCAACTTCACTTTTACCTATTCCAGATTTTCCTGCTACCAAGATCCCAATACCATACACATCCATCATGGAACCGTGAACCATGGTTTGAATAGCAAATTGATCCTCCATGAAATCTCGAAGTAAATACATGAATCGTGTGGTCTCAAGAGGGGTAGAGTAAACCGGTATGCCTGCTTCTTTTGCAACATCCAATAAATATTGTGGAAGCTGGTTGTTATCAGTTAAAAATATGACGGGCATTTCGAATTGAGTAATATTTCTAAATGATTCCAGCTGTTTGTCTTTACTCAAATGACCAAGAAATTGGGTCTCTGTATTACCAATAATCTGAATTCGCTGGTAAGTAAAAGGATCGATGTATCCTGCAAGAGCCAATCCCGGCCTGTGAAGATCTGCTTCGGTAATAAATTTATCCTCGCTGCAATTTTCTGAGGCACATGACACAATAGCGATATTTACGCGCTCTCGTAGCTTATCAACTAAATAAGCAACGGAGATCTTACTTTTGCGCGGGATGGGTTCCTGAGGTGAAAAGGGCATAGATTAGAAATTATTGGGTTGCATGCATTTTGTCTTTGTATCTCTTCAGCTGCCGGCTGACAATTTCTATTGCACTATGCAATGCTTGTTCATAGGTTTTAGCCGATTCTTTTGCTGTAAGGACTTTACGGGGTACTTTAACAATTAGTTCAGCTTGCTGAGGATTTTCGTCGGAAGGGGTTGGTTCCAGTATAATATCACACATTACAATTCGGTCATAAAACTGTTCTAATTTTTCAACACTGTCTCTGCAGTATTCCTGAAGGTCTGCGCTTGCTTCAAAATGGCGTGCTGTGAATGTAGTTTTCATACTTATAACTCCTTAAATGAAATATTAATGATTATGTTTTCGCTCTTGGGTGGGCTTGCTCGTACACATTTTTTAATCTCTCGATGCTTGTATGCGTATAAACTTGCGTCGCTGCTAGGTTCGCATGCCCTAAAAATTCTTTTATAATTCGGATATCTGCTCCATTATCCAACATGTGAGTGGCAAAACTATGCCGCAGAACATGTGGACTCTTTTGAGTGACCTCACTGGTCTTCTTCAAATATTTTTCTACCATATAACGAACGATTCTATCGTATATACGCTGACCACTGGCGGCAATGAATAAAGCTTTCCTGGCATCGCTATCCGTACGTTCTCCATATAATTCTGTTCGCTTGCCTATAAACTCCTTTAATATACGGGCTACTGTTTTACCTAATGGGATAATTCGCTGTTTATTGCCTTTACCCTTTACAGTAACCTGATTTTGTTTTAAGTCTACGTCTGTAAGATTCAAACCCGTTAATTCGCTAAGCCGCATTCCGGTTCCGTAAAAAAGCTCCAGAATTGCTCGATCTTGTAATCCTTTTACGGTATCTGTGTTCACAGCATCCATCATTCGCTCTATATCTTCGACCGTAGCTGTTTTTGGAAGTGTTTGTTCTTTTTTAGGAACAACTAAGAGGTGGGCAGGATTCTTTTCAATGTAGCCTCGCTTGAAACAGTATTTAAAAAAAGACCGGAGCGCGGCAACTTTACGGGCAATGGATGTTTTGGCTAATCCTTGTTCTGAAAGATCTCCCAGCCATAGTCTTATGGTCAACCGGGTGATGGTTGTAACTTCTACTTCATCAATCCGGATATCTTCGAGCTCAGCCGAAAAATCAAGAAAAGACTTAAGATCATTTTGATAGGAAATAATAGTGTGTTTCGAAGCATTTCGTTCTACACTCAAATATTTCAGGTATTTCTCGATCAATGCTTTCATACATCCTAAATATGTCTATGAATCTTCAAAAAAGAAAACAATTCTTGATGAAGGTGGAATGAATTTTTATTTATACTTCCCGTCCTTTCCACCTGGCTTTTTTCCCTGTGTAATGGTCCCATAAGCAGCATATTGCTAATACTTCGAACCAAAGGATGGTTAGAGGCTGAAGAATACTTATCAATGGATTCCAGCCAAACCTATAATCAAGTAACCATCGCTGTAAAAATATGATACCGATGAGCACGGCTGAGAATAATTGCTGTTCTGAATTTCCTAAAAAAAGAATAAAAAATGGGATCACATATACAACAAACTGAAGAAAAGCCATGAAAAGGAAAAGAGGGGTATTTTTGCCAAAACCAACAAAGAAGTTTTTCCGGAGTCCTTCAAATATTTCTTTGTGAGACTGATACATTCGACAATTAACGGTGTCAACACCGTCATACATGGTAATGGTTTTACCTTGTCGTTTAATAGCCTTTGAGAGTTCAACATCTTCTACAATTTCTTGTTTTACGGATGAATGTCCGCCGATCTCATCATAAGCTTTTCTATTAAATGCTATGAACTGCCCACAGGCTGCTGCGAATTTGGGGGCCATTTTTCTGCGGAACCTGTTTGGTAACCAGCGGGGATCTTGTTCAACATACTTGGCAGGAAGTAAACTATAAAGGCCGTAATAGATCATGGGAATGATCAGTTTTTCCCAGAATGTAATTACTCGCTGTTTAGGCCAAACCGTAATGGTATCTGATTTCTGTAAGGCATTGACAGCCTTTGAAATAGTATCTTCTTCCAGCCATACATCTGCATCAATAAATATCAAAAATTCTCCATTGGCATGGATACTCAACTGGTGACATGCCCATGGTTTACCCAGCCAGTCAGTAGGTTTAGGTTTTCCGCTTAGATGGCGTAAATTATTTATGATGCCTGATAGTTTGGCTAGGATCTCAGTGGTCTTGTCAGTAGAGTTATCATCCAGAACTATTACCTCAAAATTTGGATAGTCTTGCTTAAGGGCTGAAGTGACACAACGCTCGATAACTGTTTCTTCATCGCGCGCGGGGATACAAATACTGACAAAAGGAGCTCTTTCTTCACTATTGGCAATAAATGGTGATAAATTCTTAAGAGAACGAAATTCAAACCAGTTACGTACAAATACAAAAATCGTAAAACCCAGGTAAGCAGCTGCAACGTATAAAAGTATGTCCATTAAACGAATGTTAATAAACTGAACGTTTCCATTCAGTTTCACTATTATTTTATTATGAATATAACCACAGATCTAGACCGGGTATCTCCGGATTTTAATAAACCGCCAAATGGGTATGAATGGTGGTATTTTGATGGCTTAAGCAATGATGAAAAGTATGGTTTTGTAATCATTTTTTATCAGGATAATCCATTCTCTACCGAAAAAATAGAAAAACTGAATAAAGGCATTGAAAACGGAAATTCACATCCTGCCATCAGTATTTCCATCTACCAGAACCAAAAGACCATCTATTATAGTTTCCTCGAATTCAGCGAATCGGAGTTCAATTGGGATGAAGAAGAACTCAGGCTGAGTATAGAGAATCATTCTTTTCAGTATGATATTCGTGACAATAAATTTTGTTTCGATATGAAATTGGATCAGAAGCTGATGTCGGGTCATTCGATTACAGGATCGATCAAGGGTGAAGGAGGTTTGTCCTCTAAGTCACTCGTTGTATCTGAAAGCAAGGACGAGCATGTATGGAACCTGATCCTGCCGGAATTAGATTTTCATGCAGATCTGAAAATAGACGGGCTAAATGGCGAGGAGGTATTAGCCGTAAGAGGGAAGGGGTATCACGATCATAACGCAGGGTATGAGCCGATGAAGGATAGTTTCAAAGAATGGTATTGGGGTAGGTACCATTTCGATGATTTTACGCTGATCTATTATTTAATGGAAAAGCATGATTCACAACAGTTGGAGGCCTGGCTGATCGACCATGAAAACCGCAATGTTCTGGAGTATATGAATGAGGTTGAACTGACCTATAAAGCGGGAAATTTGTTTGGGATCAATTCAGCACGAAAAATCGACATAAAATCAACTCAAGTATCTGTAAATATTCAATGTAAAGATAAGATTGACGACGGCCCGTTTTATCAAAGATTTATTGGTGATTCTATAATTAACTATAAAGGGCAAGTTCATGCAGCGCATGGTATTTCAGAATACATATATCCTGAAAACATTCAAAAAAAGACATTTTGGCCATTGGTCCACATGCGCCTGAGGTATATGAGTAAAAAGCCTCATTGGGTGCAAAAGTCGCGTTTAATGTATCCCTGGACATGGTAAATGGAATACAGGAATTAGAACTGAGGGGTGAATCCTTCATCAGAATAGCCGGAAACCTCCCTTTCTTCCAGTAAAAGTCGGTGTAAATCCTGTTGAAATAATTCATTTAATCTATTCCTGTTCAATTGTTTATCATGATTAACTGATTTTCCTATTGACAAATAAAGCTCGGCTTTGCTGCTTCTCAGCGTATGCATGTAAATTCCAATGGGAACGAAGTCGATTTCTTCGGTTTGAGTATAAAGCCAGGCT
Source organism: Gracilimonas sp. (assembly GCF_035704785.1). Classification (GTDB taxonomy): domain Bacteria; phylum Bacteroidota; class Rhodothermia; order Balneolales; family Balneolaceae; genus Gracilimonas. The sequence goes on from NZ_DASSWP010000194.1 coordinate 15,419, forward strand.
AGTCCTTTTTTAAACTCAGGCTCTGTTTCCGAGACCGGTGTGATCTTTCCTTCAGGATAAATAAAAAGGCTGGCGTTATCCCGCTCCATAGATTCGACCGCATAGCGGAGTGAAGATATGGATGCTTTTGGGTCTTCAAGATTAATGGAGAATGCTCCAATTTTACTGAAAAAACTATATTGCCTCATCTGTTTGTCTTCCATTATAGCCCGTGCTTTTTGCCGGAAGAAGTTCTCATTCAGATAGAGTGGGATGAGGCCATCCCACCAGGAATTATGATTCAGAAAATAGACCGTTTTAGAACCATGATCTGGCTGATATTTTTGCTTGACCCAAACTTGTTTGAATCTGCGTTTAAGTGACCATTTGGTGTATTTGTCGAAAAACCAGATAAAGAACCGGGATTCATCTGCAGGTATAATATTCAATGTGACTTTTTTTTTGGTGATAATAGGGGGTTGTGCCTTATCTTTCAATCATGAAGAAGGACAGGAATAAGCCAATCGTTCAAATTACTAATCATGAAATAGAGCAATATGCTCTTAAAATGACTACAGATGAGTCTGAGCAAGTCAAAGAGCTAGTAGCCTCCTCTGATAGTAAGTTAGATTATATCGACATGCTCAGTGGAAATTTAGTAGGACAATTGCTGAAAATGCTCGTCAAAATTAGCAATGCCAAGCGTGTTCTTGAGATCGGCACCTTTACAGGATATTCTGCATTAATGATGGCCGAGGCACTACCGGAGGATGGAGAGATCATCACTATAGAGATGAATTTGCTATATCAGGAATTAGCTGAGGATCATTTTGCGAAGTTTGATACCGAGAACAAAATTCATCTTATGAAGGGAAATGCACAGGAATTAATAACTGATCTGAACGGAGAATTCGATCTGGTTTTTCTGGATGCTGATAAAGTGAGTTATTCATTTTATTTTAAACAATCTATTGAAAAACTAAGGAAAGGCGGGTTAATGATCGTTGATAATGTGCTTTGGGGCGGTGCGGTATTACATCCTCAAGACGAAAAATCAGCAGCGCTTGATGCATTCAATAAAGCTGTAGCAGAAGATGAAAGGGTAGAGCAGATCTTGTTGCCTTTCCTTGATGGGCTTACCGTGATCAGGAAGAAATAATATTTATTATATTATGTTTACTTAGTACAGGCTAATTAAAAGGAGGCTTATGAAAGGGTTAGTTTTAATTTGGACGATCATTATAACAATGAGTGTTGCTTGCTCGCAAATACCTGGATATGAGGGAACGCCTATGAATAATGTAGAGGAGATCAAATCTGAGTATTATTCCAATTATCCGGAGCCGGGTGAAATTCATAAGGAAATTACTTCTCAACGGGTTTTTGAAGCGGAATGGAACAGGGTGCATGAAGGAATGAGTCCTTTACCTGAAGTTCCATCATTGAACTTTGAAGACCGTGAGGTCATACTTCTGATGCTCGATACAAAACCTAGCGGTGGATATGGGATTGATAATTTACAAGTGAATGAAAATGATACTCAGATTATTGTAAGGTATTCTGAGGTTCGTCCGGGAGAGAGTTGTTTCACTACGCAGGCCTTAACCCGTCCATACAAGATCTTTTCTATTCCACAAACAGAAAAAGAGATACAATATTTGAAAAGCGACCCCATCGTAAATGAGTGCAACTGAATGAAAAGCATAATGGTTTTATTTCAAAGCGTTGTTATGGTGTGTTTAGGGTGAATACTATAAGCTATTTTGCCTGTGGCTTTTTATAAGAGAGGAAAATAATTTTCGGAAAATATCTTTCTCAGTATTAGATTAAATTTTTGGAACTTCTTTCACCATCATGTAGATCTACTTAAAATAATTCGGGGAATTTATGAAGAAAATAAAATTAGCATTTTTCATCGCTGTTTTTGGACTATTACTAAACACTACTTTATATGCTCAGGCTCAACTGGAGCCGGGGGAAATGTATCGTGTGGTTACTACCGATGGTAATACTTTTATCGGGACTCTCGTATCAGAAAATGAAGATGAGATAGTCATTAAGACTGAGAATCTTGGGCAAGTAACCATTATCCGATCAAATATCAGATCCATTGAGGAAATTAACGAGAACAATCTCAGAGACGGAGAGTATTGGCATGATAATCCGCAAAGCACTCGTTATTTGTTCAGCACAAATGCATTGGGGTTAGAAAAAGGAGAGGGATACTACCAAAATACATGGATCTTTTTCAATAATGTAAACTTTGGGATCACTAATAATTTTTCATTGGGCGGAGGTTTGGTCCCAACGTTCCTGTTTGGAAACAGCTATGTTCCGGTTTGGATCATGCCAAAAGTTTCGATACCGATCTCACGAGAATCGTTTCATATAGCTGCAGGTGGTCTTTTTGGAGGGGTGATTGGAGAAAGTAATTCCGGTATCGGCCTTGCCTATGGTGTTGCAACTGTTGGAAACAGAGACAGTAACTTTTCCTTTGGGTTAGGCTATGGCTATGCTGACGGTAAATGGGCTGATATTCCTTTGATCAACCTTAGTGGTATGCACAGAATGAGCAAGAATACCTATCTAATTACTGAGAACTACTTTGTGACTGCTGATGGCTCAACTTATGGGCTGATATCAGCCGCTTTCCGGTGGGCTCCGGAGAATTTTGCTGTAGACTTTGGGCTTATCCGCCCAACAGATATTGGCGGGGAATTCATTGGAGTGCCCTGGTTAGGAGTTACTATACCAATAGGCAGATAAAGTTCTTTATTTATTACGATCTTTGGTTGATACGAATTTCAATTTCATTACAGAAATAGATGAATCTACGGGCATTGATTATCGGAAAGGTATGGCCTGAACCAAATTCTTCCGCTGCGGGATCACGAATGATGCAGTTGATCGAAGTTCTTAGATCAGAAGGTTGTAACATTACATTTGCAAGTGCGGCCTCTGAAAGTCCATATTCAGCAAATTTGGAGGAATTAGAGATCGGGCATGCATCTATAAAACTCAATGATTCTTCATTTGATACCTTAGTTGCCGACCTTTCCCCGGATTTGGTTCTCTTTGACCGCTTTATGACCGAGGAGCAATTTGGATGGAGGGTGGCGGAAAATTGTCCTGAAGCACTTCGGATTTTGGATACCGAAGATCTGCATTGTTTACGGGAAGCCCGGCAACAGGCCTGGAAAGAGGAGAGGGATATTCAGGAAAGTGATCTTTTCAATGACCTTGCCAAAAGAGAGATCGCCAGTATTCTCCGATGCGATCTCTCATTGATCATTTCCAACTTCGAAATGAAGTTACTGAAAAAGGGATTTCGTATTGATGAAAACTTGCTTCTGTATGTACCTTTTTTGCTAAATGGTATCAGTGAAGAAGAAGTAACCAATTGGGAGTCATATGGAAAGCGTAAACACTTTATTTCTATTGGTAACTTCCTTCACGAGCCAAACTGGAATGCGGTGCTATATCTTAAGCAAGATATTTGGCCCATAATTCGAAAGCAATTACCTCAGGCTGAATTACACATTTATGGGGCATATCCATCTCAAAAGGTGGAACAATTGCACAATCCAAAAGAAGGGTTTTTAGTGAAAGGCAGGGCTGAAAATGCCAAAGAGGTGGTAGGAAATTCGAGGGTGCTTTTAGCCCCGATTCGATTTGGGGCCGGAC